>PKUO01000006.1 GCA_002869585.1 Sedimenticola sp. | reverse complement strand
TCACCAATCATCAAGGTTTCGCCAACACGGCGAGTTAAAATCAACATCGTCCTTTCTCCCTATTTCCTATTTTCGGGAATAGTAACGGTTATTTAACCGACAATATCCTGCGCCGATTAAACACTATCGCTACCGCCAACCAAGCTCTAAAACCAACGGATTTTTCCTTGGTCAAAGGGCAACAGAATTTTAACAGCACCTTTCCCATATCTAAAGGAGATTAAAATTCCTACATGAACTTATTCAGCTCATTGTCAAAAGCTCGTATGTTGATGGTAGCCTATTCTGATGATTCTGCCGCTAAATCAAAGGCGTCATGAAGTGAGCGCACCCCAAGTTCGAGATATTTCTCATCGACTACGACGGAGATCTTGATCTCTGATGTGGAGATCATCCGGATGTTGATACCCTCTTTAGCCAGGGTTTCGAACATCTTGCTGGCAATACCGGCGTGGGAGCGCATACCCACACCCACCAGGGAGATTTTCACGATGGCATCATCGCCTTCGGCTTCCCGCGCGCCCAGTACCTGGGCTGTCTCTTTCAAAATTTCCAACGCCTTGGGGAAATCATTGCGGCTGACGGTGAACGTGAAGTCGGTGGTGTTGTCCTCGGCAATATTTTGAACAATCATGTCCACTTCGATGTTGGCGCCGGATATCGGTCCGAGGATGCTGTAGGCGACCCCGGGTTGATCCGGAACGCCACGAATGGTCAGTTTCGCCTCATCACGACTGAAGGCTATACCGGAAATTTTTGCTTCTTCCATACACTCATCCTCGAAAGTGATCAGGGTGCCCTCTCCTTCCTCAAAACTCGAAAGAACACGCAGGGGAACATTATACTTACCCGCAAATTCGACAGAGCGAATCTGTAATACCTTGGAGCCGAGACTGGCCATCTCTAGCATCTCTTCAAAGGTGATGCGATCCAGCTTTCTGGCTTTTGGCTCGACTCGTGGATCGGTAGTGTAGACGCCATCCACATCGGTAAAAATCTGGCACTCATCCGCCTTCAAGGCGGCGGCCATAGCCACGGCCGTGGTATCGGACCCGCCACGACCCAGGGTTGTAATGTTGCCTGACTCGTCAACCCCCTGAAAGCCGGCAATGACCACCACGCGCCCCGCGTCGAGATCGGCTCGAACCCGTGCATCGTCGATGTCTCGAATTCGCGCCTTGCTGTGCGCACTGTCGGTAAGAATATGTACCTGGGCACCGGTATATGACCGTGCCGGGCAACCGATCTCCTGCAGCGCCATGCTTAATAACGCAATGGTGACCTGCTCTCCGGTAGAAAGAAGTACATCGAGTTCTCTCGGATCGGGTCTTTTGCAGATATCCTTGGCCAGGGAGACGAGTCGATTGGTCTCGCCAGACATCGCCGAGACTACCACCACCATTCCGTCGCCCCGCTCACGCGCTGCGGCAACCTTGCTGGCGACTGCTTTGATACGCTCGACTGTGCCAACCGAGGTGCCGCCGTATTTTTGTACAATCAGAGCCATGATTGGATTGCTCTTTAAGTTAATAAATAATGAAAAGCTGAAAAAGGGGGCAATTAAACACCAAAAAAGACTATGGGTAAATTGTCGCCGACACATTCACAGCCCTGTCGGCGATTTTGAGGTGGTTACACAGATCCCATCAGGCGTTAAGCCTTTCCCTTGCCCAGGAGGCGACCGATTCAAGAGCCGCAGGCAAGCCAGCGGGATCATTACCTCCGGCCTGCGCCATATCCGGGCGACCACCGCCTTTACCACCGACCTGTTCCGCAACGAACTTGACCAGGTCGCCGGCCTTCACGGCATTGATATGGTCCTTGGTAACGCCGGCCACCAGACTGACCTTGTCGCCACTGACTGCCGCCAGCAGGATCACCGCACTTCCCAGCTTGTTCTTCAACTGATCCATGATGTCGCGCAGGGACTTTGGATCGACGCCATCCAACGCTGCAGCCAGCACCTTGACGCCATTGACATCGATCGCGTTGTCAGACAACTCGCTGCCCGCACTGGACGCCAGCTTGGCCTTCAGTTGTTCCAGCTCTTTCTCCAGCTTTCTGTTGCGTTCAAGCAGTTGCGCCACTTTTTCATCTACTTCGTCACGCCCGGCCTTTACCAGGTCTGCAACCCGGAACAGACGGTCTTCATCGGACTCGGTCAAGCGGATTGCGCCCTCTCCGGTAACGCCTTCGATACGCCGCACACCAGAGGCAGTACCTGTCTCCGAGGTAATTTTGAACAGACCAATATCCCCAACCGCCTTCACATGCGTGCCGCCACAGAGTTCAGTTGAAAAATCACCCATACGCAATACACGAACGTGTTCGCTGTATTTCTCGCCGAACAGCGCCATTGCACCGCTGTTTTTTGCATCTTCCAACGACATGATGCGTGTCTCCACCATATCGTTTTCACGAATCTGGTAGTTGACCAGGCGTTCTATCTCCTTGATCTGCTCCCGCGACACCGGCTCAAAATGGGAAAAGTCAAAACGCAGCCGATCCGGATCGACCAGAGAACCTTTCTGCTGGACATGATCGCCGAGAATCGTACGCAGTGCAGCATGCATCAGGTGGGTAGCGGAATGATTCAACGCGGTGCGGGTGCGTTTATCTTCATCCACACGGGCTACTACAGTGTCTCCCACATGCAGTACATCCCCGTGGAAGCGACCGATGTGCACATACACACTTCCACCCTGCTTGCGGGTATCCTGCACGGTGAAATAGTCATCACCCAACGCGAGTATGCCATGATCGCCCACCTGTCCACCGGACTCGGCATAGAAAGGCGTATGGTCGAGAATCACCATACCTTCTTCCCGATCACCCAGGGTATCAACGCTCTTTCCGTTCTGGAAAAGCGCGATGACCGTTGCCTCTTCCGTGAGCCGCTCATAGCCGGTGAAATCGGTTTCGCCATCCAGGGCAATATCAATCTGCTGATCCGCGCTAAAGTGGCTGGCGGCGCGGGCGCGGTTACGCTGGGCCTCCATCTCGCGCTCAAACCCGTCGTTATCGATGCTCAGGCCACGCTCGCGGGCGATATCCGCGGTCAAATCCAGGGGAAAACCATAGGTGTCGTACAACTTGAATACGACCTCGCCGGCGATCTCCCTGGACTCGAGGCCCTCTATCGCATGGTCGAGAATCTTCATGCCCTGTTCGAGGGTTTCAGCGAAGCGCTCTTCCTCGAGTTTCAGCACGCGCTCAACCTGCTCCCGAGCCTGCACCAGTTCCGGATAGGCGTCGCCCATCACCTGGCAAAGGGGCTCGACCAGCCTGTAGAAAAACGGCTCGCTCGTACCCAGGAAATAGCCGTAGCGGATTGCCCGGCGTATGATTCTGCGCAGCACATAGCCGCGGCCCTCGTTGGAGGGGAGAACACCATCCACCACCAGAAAGGCACAGGAGCGGATATGGTCTGCGATGACCCGCAGTGACTTCTCTTCCAGGTTGTTACAACGGGTAATCGAGGCGGTCGCCTTGATCAGGTGCTGAAACAGGTCGATCTCGTAATTGCTGTGTACATGCTGCATGACCGCAGCCAGACGTTCCAGCCCCATGCCGGTATCAACCGATGGACGCGGCAACGCCGTCATTTTGCCGTCGGCATCACGGTTGTACTGCATGAACACCAGGTTCCAGATTTCGATATAGCGATCACCGTCCTCTTCAGGCGATCCCGGAGGTCCACCCCAGATATCCGGGCCATGATCATAGAATATCTCTGAGCAGGGACCGCAGGGACCGGTATCACCCATGGACCAGAAGTTATCGCTCTCGTACTGCTTTCCGCCGGGTTTGTCGCCAATGCGGGTGAATCTGTCTGGATCTATGCCGATCTCGTCGAGCCAGATGGCCGCGGCCTCGTCATCGTCCTCATAGACGGTCGCCCAGAGCTTCTCTTTCGGCAGTTGCAGGGTCTCGGTTAGAAATTCCCAGGCGTAATGGATCGCCTCGCGCTTGAAATAGTCGCCAAAACTGAAATTGCCGAGCATCTCGAAAAAGGTGTGATGACGCGCGGTGTAGCCCACGTTTTCCAGGTCATTGTGCTTGCCGCCGGCGCGCACGCAGCGTTGCGAGGTTGTTGCGCGGTTGTATGGCCGCTTGTCACGTCCCAGAAAAACATCCTTGAACTGCACCATGCCCGCATTGGTAAACAACAATGTTGGATCGTTGTGGGGTACCAGCGGGCTGCTGGCGACCTTTTCATGACCTTTGGATTCAAAAAAATCAAGGAATGCGTTTCGTAGATCTGCGCTGGTCTTCATAGAGAGAAAAAGTGATTGCCAAAAAAGAGAATGTTATGCAGAACGGGCGCGAATGTCACTCTTCATTGCGTAAAAAGTGGCGAATTAGCTCGCTCGGAAAGCCCCGATACTCAAGAAAGCGTGCGAATTTCGCCTTTTCCTTGAAATCCGCGGGCTTGCGGTCACCAAATTTTCGCGTGTGGGCCTCACGCAGCGCTTGATACCAAGCATCATCACGCTCATCCAGCCATTCATCGATGGTCTCTGGATTAACGCCCTTCTCTTTCAGTTCGTGGCGTATTCTCACCGGCCCGAACCCCTTTCTCTGACGTAACTGGATATACTGCTCGGTGAATCGATCGTCACTCTGGAGATTCCGCGCCACCAGACTATCGAGTACCTGCTGGATGAGTTCGATCTCAGCCCTGGCGGACAGCTTTCGTTTTAATTCAGCCTGGGTATGCTCGCGGGTGGCAAGCAGTCGAATCGCTGCCTGCTCTATATCCTTTAAATCCGGCTTATCGGTCAATGTGAACCTCTTCTCTCAATCAGATGAAGTTTGTGAAATTTACCAGGAACAGGCAAACGCTGCAGCCTTTACCAGGCGAATACCGGGCTGAATCGGGATAGGACCAGCAGGGTTATGACTGGACTTAGCAACACAAACACAGTGATCAAAATTGCTTTCACTCAACGCAATGGGTTAATTTCCACAGATGACCACAGCAAGCGTAATACCTGGAGAGCCATTCGAGTTGCAACCCGACCAGGAACAGCTCAAGGCCATCTATCTGACGAATACCCGGGAACGGTTCAAGGCCGAAATCAATCGCCTCACCCGCGGGGGGATGCGTGAGCTAATCCAGTCGGAGCCTGACGCTGAGCAGCTCGCCTTCCTGATGAGTTATCTCTACATGTACCACTGGCTCAGGCATAACGTCCCGGACAGCAACTACCAGGCTGATCTGCTGGCCGCCTTTTCCAGGGGCAAACAGGGGTTTCTAATGGCGCTATTGTTGAAGTCAGCCGATGCCAGCGCCTTCATTCAGGGCTACATCCAACACTGGCTGGATGCCCCGCCTGACAACACACCGCAACAGCGTCTGGAGCTGTTCCAGTTACTGGCCTCTGCCAACCATGATCCCAAGCGCCTGAGCCAGAGGGTATTGAGCCTGTGGAACAGGAAGGGACTCTTCACTCGCAACTACGCCATCGCCTATAAAGAGCTGGCGCGCGATGAACGGGAACGCTACAACGCCATGCTGGGCAGCGAAGACCGGGAGCGACTGGCACTTGTCGATGCACTCCCCGACCCGGTCAGCGCGCAACCCAAATTCAATAAGCTTGGCCTGATTCCCGCCATGGGCTGCCCGCAAACCTGTCGGCACTGTATGTTTATCTTTCGCCCATTAACCAAGGCGACACCCGAACCTGACGCACTCTATCAACAGGTCAGTGAGCTGACCCAAAACGTGCTGTTCACCGGTGGTGATCTGACCCGTCAGCTGGATGATTTCTACCGTGCCATTGCCAGTATGAAGCAGGTCACCACCTTCGCCATTCTGCTCAATGGTGATTTCGCCGAGAGCCGCGATCAGACGCGACAGACCCTTGAGTCAATGGCCCGTGCCATTCGCACCCGCCCGCTGCACTGGCTGCGCGCCAAGGTGCTGTTGCAGATCAGTTTTGACGAATTTCACCAGGAGGTGATTATCGACAAGAAGGGCCAGTTGAAAGAGCGCATCCCTGTCAGAAAGATCGCCCACATCGTGGAGGCTGCGCCCCGCTTCGGTGAGGAGATACAACTCTGCCTGCTGCACAAACAACACGCACTGAATTTTTCCATGGACCTGTTTCACAAAGGTGTCTTCGCACGCCTTACCCAGGAACTGGGCCAGCGCGGGCATCAGGTTGAAGTCATTTCAGCGTCCCAGTCGCAGCGTCTGAAACGCAATCCACTCAACCCCGAGCAACCGGCTCCAGTGCTCAAGGATGCCAGTTTTATCCTGAAAGACCATCCCAGGTACCCAATCATGCTGACCAGCTCTACCATCGATGCCTACGGGCGTGCAACCATGATGGACGAGAGTGAAGCGGTGCGGGAAAGGGATTTTTTGCAACAGGTATTAAACGGAGACACCACCCACGGTGAGAGCTTCGATAAAGACATCATGTTCTGGTTCAATGGCTGGGCGACACTCTTCTCAGCCGTGCATATGTGCCTGGGAAATATCTATGAAGAGGGCATGGATAAAATTCTGCTGCGCCAGCGCAAGGATCCACTGACCCAGGCACTGCACAACTTTGATCTGCGACTGCTCGATTTCTACCGTGAAAAGGCCGGTAATCTCGACCACATCATGGAAAGATCCACCGGGCCGCATCACCTGTTTAACACCATAACCGAAGATGCCGGAATGCGCCTGCACATGACAAAGCGATTATTGGAAACCCACTCCCAATTAACCTGACATGGATTAAGCCGATTATTGCACTGCGCCGTGAGCGGACAGAGGCTAAAAATGTGTCTATAGGGTTAAAAACAGCTTTTCACGATACAGGAACCAGTAAGCAACCCATCCGTGATCCTCATCGCAGATTGGGGTAATACTGAATTCCAAGCACCTCCCTGAAGACACACAACATCATGATTTAAATGACTAATCGTTCTCTTTTCACGGTATTAATCCAGACAATTCCAGGCTTTCAGGAATTGTGATCCCATGCAAAGATCGCGATCTCGCTGTGGTGCTTTACTGCGCAGCACGGGTTGTGACTCTCATGGCCCAGTAAGCAATGCACAAAAGGACACGATGATATGAATATGAAACGCTTTATAGCCGCTGCGGCTATCGCAATGACTTCTGCTTATTCATTCAATGCTCTGGCGAGCGATTCAGAACTTTTCAAACAACTGGACACCAACGCAGATGGCGCCATTTCAGCCGATGAGGCAGCCGCTGATCCGATGGTCTCAGCAGACTGGAATACCATCGATGTCAACAGCGATGGCATGATTGAATCTGTAGAGTTCAGCGCATTTGAAGAGAAGGCAAAAGAAGCCACGCAATAGTATTCTCAACCTTCATTCGACTGGCGGTCTGCGTGCCTGGCCGCCAGTCCCAAGGCCTCACTTCTCTGCCTTGGTGAGTTGCTGCTGACAATTACTCAACTGCAACAACGGTGGATCCACAGAGAACAGAAACGGCGAGGCCTTTTTCAGGGCGCTCATTCCGAGAATTTGCCGGGCCACACCCGGAAAAACTGCAGCCTCGACATCGCTCAGCTGGCAGCGCCCCCCAAGATTAATCGCCGAAAGCAGATAGACCGGCACAACCAGTTCGTCCCCATTGGCCAGAACCCCGGTCATGTCGCGCAGGTACTGCGCCGTACCCTTTGCCTGCAAGGCCTTCAGGGTGATTTCATTGATGGTCAGATAACCAGATCCGGTATCGACCATGAAGTCTGTGGCCCCCATGCCACTCAGTTGGCCGCTGACGTAGAAGGTCTTGGATGTTTTTGCAACCATCGGAACAATAGTTCCCGTTGCATGGAGATGCGGGAGCACAAGCAACAAGGCGAATAAAGCGAGAAACTGTTTTGCCATCGGAAAGGCCTCAAAACTGATCTGTTTGATCAGTTAG
Organism: Sedimenticola sp.; assembly: GCA_002869585.1. GTDB lineage: Bacteria > Pseudomonadota > Gammaproteobacteria > Chromatiales > Chromatiaceae > BM503. Next base: position 12,700 of record PKUO01000006.1, on the reverse strand, counting down.
CGGCCCGGCTGCCAATTTCTTGAAAACAGCGTTAGTGACTGCTAAAAAAACGCTCAGCCAAACACACGGTCACGACCATCGTTTTTCGCCTCGTAGAGGTTTTCATCCGCCTGTTTGAAAAGCGCTTCCAGGGTGCTGATTTCCTCGGAGAGTGTTGCTATGCCGATACTGACAGTAATCGCCATCTCTTCATCACCCTCAGCGACCACGCTGGATGAAACGGCGCTGCGCAATCTCTCCGCGCTGTTTTTCGCCCCCAGGTTATCGGTTCCTGGCAGCAGGACAGCAAATTCCTCGCCACCAATTCGTCCGAACACATCGAAATCCCTCAACAACCCCTGGCAAACAACTGCCACGGACTTCAACACCTCATCACCCACGGCATGGCCAAAATTGTCATTGATTCGCTTGAAGTGATCAATGTCGATCACCAGCAGGGAAACGGCATGCTTCAGTCTCGACGCCTTGCGGATCTCGTTGGTTGCCAAGGCATGAAACTGGCGGCGATTGAGGATATTGGTCAACGAATCGGTAGTGGCGAGAATTCTCAGGGTCTGCTCCAACTGTTTACTCGCTGTAATATCACGCATCACTACTACACGAGCCGTACTATCCCCCTTGTAAGGGGTTGCCGTGCCTCTGGCTTCAACTATGAGATGCTCCCCCCGGTTGTTCACCACCTTGATTTCAAAGAGCCCATCTACCGGATAGGCCAGCTGGGTTCTTGTTTTATCCACCGAATCTGGCGCGACGAACTCCAGGACATTGCGTCCGATGACCTCTTCGAGCTTAAAACCCAGCAACGTTTCCACCGCATGATTGCAATCCACAATAACCCCGTTGATATGAATCACGATGCCCTCAAAGGCGGCCTGGGACAACCTTCTGTAGCGCTCTTCACTCTCTTTCAGTTCATCATTCTGCTCGGAAAATTTCGACTCCAGCTCACTGTGGGCCAAACTCAACTGCTCTCTGGCCTGGTTCAACTTTTTGTTTTTTCTTTTGAGCGAAAGAAACAGGGCCTGCAACTGTAGCGACATGGTATTAAATGCGGTGGAAAGGGCATCCAGTTCCTCTACCCGGCTGGCAGGGACCGTCTCTCCCCAGTTGCCCTGTTCAAGTGAAGTAACCGCCTGCTTCAGACCCGACAGGGGCTTGGCTATCCAATGTGCGACGATCAGACTGAGCACGATGGCAATGATCAGTGCACTCAGGCATAACACGATGGTGACCTGGATATTGCGCTGAATGGATGAGAGAAAACCCGCCTCCGGAACTGCAATGGCAATCAGCCAATCAAGACCACGGCTGTCATGAAAAGGGGTCAGCTGCAGGAATTGTTTGTGGCCATCGAGTTCAAACTCAGATTGCAGAATGCCGTTGACATTACCCAAATCCGCCACATTGTCGCTGATTGTTTTGTAGGCGGCCCTGATTAAAGGCGAGTGCGCATCAATGGCACTGATCCGAACCAGTTTCTTCTCGTTCTCATCCAGCCGGTAGGGTTTGAAATCGACAGATGAGGCGACGAGAAGACCCGATGGCTCAAAAATGAAAATTTCGCAGGACTGTTCCGTACCTATCTTCTTCAGATAATTGCCGATATGCGAGAGCAGAATATCGGTGCCGAGAACGCCTTTCAGCTCACCGTTTTCGTGGTAGACAGGCAGAGACGCGGTAATACCCAATGCACGATCGAGGAAAAACGGATAGATGACCGACCAGGTTTCCGCGCCTTTCTCCACAGCGGATTTGTACCATGGCCGGCTACGCGAATCATAAAATTCGCGTTTTTCCAACACCTGGTCATGGGTGCCATCGGCATTCAGAGAGTAGACGGTTGACCGGCCGGCGATGAAATCGTCAGTCTGCCGCACCACCTCCGTACCATCGACCCGTTTGGCTGCAAGGGAAATTCCGCCCTGGGTGTTGCCAAAATAGATATAACTGACCGAATCGAACACCTTCAACTGCTGCAGAAAATATTTCTGCTGGGCATCCGGATCATCCAGATCAAGTGCGCCCATCAGCGTGAAGTTTCGATTCAACTGATTGACCCGATGTGGGGTTTCGAGAAAAGTATCCAGATGTTGGTGTATCTGCTGGTAGGTCTGGTTTCTCAGTACATGGGTTGATTGTTCAAGCGCATCCTCACCCGTCTTGTATGACAACAGACCCACCAGAGCGACCACCGCGATGATGAGCACCGCGTAAGGTATGCTGATGATGGACCTGAGGGGGAGGTGCTTGAGCATTGAGAGTCGATATACCTTTGCCTGGCACTGAATAGACTGATGGAAATGCAGATCTCTTCCTGAGGATGCTGGGCCGCATCATAGCACACCCGAGCTGCAATCCCCCTGATCCATACCAGCCCCTTCTACTGGGTTTGCAAAGCTCAAAACACAGGGGCCGGGAGTCGCCTGCAGCAACACCCGGCCCTTACGCCATTTTTTTCCTCTCAGCTCAGAGTTCCGCCTCCATATCTTCCGAGATGGGCACCACGACTGCTTCCTCTTTTTTTGGAAAGGCGATGGCGCGTATCTTCTCCTCGATATCCTGGGCGATATCGGGATTCTCCTTGAGAAAGTTACGCACGTTGTCCTTGCCCTGGCCGATGCGATCGCCGTTGTAGCTGTACCAGGCGCCAGACTTGTTGACGATATCGAACTTCACGCCAAGGTCAATAATCTCGCCCTCATGGGACACGCCTTCACCATAGAGAATTTCAAATTCCGCCTGCTTGAAGGGGGGCGCCACCTTGTTTTTCACCACCTTCACACGGGTCTCGTTGCCCACTACCTCGTCACCCTTCTTGATGGCGCCGATACGCCGGATATCCAGACGAACCGATGCATAGAACTTCAACGCATTACCACCTGAGGTTGTTTCCGGCGAGCCAAACATGACACCAATCTTCATGCGGATCTGGTTGATGAAGATGACGATGCAGTTGGAGCGCTTGATATTGGCGGTGAGCTTGCGCAGCGCCTGGGACATCAGACGCGCCTGCAGTCCGACATGGGAATCCCCCATCTCGCCTTCAATTTCCGCTTTTGGGGTAAGCGCCGCTACCGAGTCGACCACTACCACATCAACCGCGCCGGAACGGACCAGCATATCGGTGATCTCCAGGGCCTGTTCGCCAGTATCGGGTTGAGATACCAGCAACTCATCCATATTGACGCCCAACTTTTCCGCATAACCGGGGTCGAGGGCGTGTTCGGCATCGACAAATGCCGCCGTGCCACCCATTTTCTGGGCCTCGGCGACAATATGCAGGGTCAGGGTGGTTTTACCGGATGATTCAGGACCGTAGATCTCTACCACGCGCCCCTTGGGAACTCCACCGATACCCAGTGCGATATCCAGCGTGAGCGACCCGGTAGGTATGGTATCGATATTGCGAATAACGCTGCCGTCGCCCATGCGCATCACCGAACCCTTGCCGAACTGCTTTTCGATCTGGCTCAATGCCGCACTCAGTGCCTTTTTGCGATTGTCATCCATAGTATTCCCCCGATTAGTTGCTGAACAGATGGCATCCTGCCACCCACTATGTTCTCTTGATGTTCTATATTATGGCATAGCCACAGGCTCAAGTCATGAGTCCATGGCCCATTTTTTTAGAATTTTGTAACGGGGCGGGGCAACCCCGGTATCTGAGGCCACCAGAACAAAGGAATCAACCGGCCACTCACAGGAGTGTGCCTCCTCCGCCAGCTCAAGCACGGACACTTTGCGGGCCAAGGTGACATGTGGCAGAAAATGCCGCTTTTCCGGCACAAACCCGCATGCAGACAGCCCATCCTGCAGATCCGCCACCAGTCGGTTCAGGGGGGCAGGTGATTGCGAGGGGCCGCACCAGAGAATACGGGGGCGCTTCCAGTAACCCACTCGATCGATAGACAGGGTAAATGGCTCACACCTGATGTGACTGGCGGCATCCTCAATACACGCCAGGCGTTCGCTCTCCACCATGCCCAGGAACACCAGAGTCATGTGCAGATCCAGCGGATGCTGGAGTCGACCGGGACTGCCGCTGATCGGCTGGGCCGTGTGCCGCAGTGCTTTGCGTGTGGCGACATCCGGCCAGAGGGCAAAAAAGAGTCGCTGTCGGTTGTCCTTAGCCAAGCAGATCCACCATGCCCTGGAGGGCAGTTTCGACCGCCTGTTGCCTGACCGCATCACGATCACCCGGGAACTGGCAACACCGGGTTTGAACCGCCTGCCCCTTGATTGCCCAGGCGAACCAGACGGTGCCGACAGGTTTTTCCGCTGAGCCGCCTCCGGGACCGGCGATCCCACTGATCGAGAGCGCGGCCCCCGCCTGACTGTGTACGATGGCGCCAGTCGCCATCTCGCTGACTGTCGCTTCACTCACCGCGCCATACTGCTCTATGCTCAGCGGATCGACACCCAGCATCTCCTGCTTGGCAGCATTGCTGTAGGTGACAAATCCGCGCTCAAACCAGGCGCTGCTGCCTGCCAGATCCGTCAGCACCTTGGCCACCCAGCCGCCGGTGCAGGATTCCGCCGTGGCCAGCATGATGCCGCGTGCGCTCAGCCTCGTCGCCAATTCTGTCGACAGTTTTTCCCATTGCTCATTCATAAGATGAAAGTATCGACAATTCGCGACGCGGGCAAGCCTGACGCGACACTGAAAATTCCGCTACACTGATGCGCCGATCGACGAATAAACAACACGACCAAGGAAAACTGATGGATATTCTTTGTGAACACAAGGCCTCTCCCGCAAAACTTGAAATTCTCGGTGTCTATGACTGGCCGATCTGGGAAAAGGAGGTGTCCGAATTCCCCTGGTCATATGATCGTCAGGAGGTCTGCTACATCCTGCGCGGACAATTCACTGTCACCCCCGAGGGCGGCGAGCCCCAGGAGTTCGGCCGCGGCGACCTGATCACCTTCCCGGCTGGCCTGAAATGCACCTGGAAGATCACCAAAGCGGTAGAGAAACACTACACCTTCGAATAGGATCCGAATCCCACCGGTCACCCGCGCACCCGTTACACTTTTTTAAACCTTTACGAGGCTCACTCTACCTCCTCCGGTCGACTACTCATCGGGCGAACATCTACTCGACGCAATAAGCGAACCATGGTACAACGCAATAAGCGTAATATATCACAGCGTAATTAGCGAATTTCTCACCAAGGACCATGGCAAAACCCTCTGAAAAACTGGCCGAATCTCTGAAGGCGCTCCACGAACTGCAAGCGCACGGCACAGTCGCCATACGTTCTGCCGACCTGTCGCGGACCCATCGGGAACGCCTGCTTCGCAATGGCTTTCTGCAAGAAGTAATCAAAGGCTGGTATGTCGCCACACGCCCGGACGAGACAGTTGGAGAAGGCACCACCTGGTATGCCGCTTTCTGGCCATTCTGCGCTGCCTATCTCCAACTCCTCAAGGGTAACGACTGGTGCCTGTCGCCGGAACAATCCCTGTCGCTCCATGCCGAGAACTGGACCGTCCCGCGCCAGTTACTGGTCCGGGCCATCAAGGCGCGCAATAACATCACGGCCTTGCCACATAACACATCGCTGTTGGATATCCGGGCTGCATTGCCGGACAGCAAGGATATCGTGGAAAAAAGCGGCTTGCGTCTGTTTTCGCTCCTAGCGGCGCTGATCGCGTGCACGCCGGGCTATTTTCAGCAAAGCTCCACCGATATGCGCGCCGCCCTGTCGATGGTGCGCGATGCCTCCGAAGTGCTGGACCGGCTGCTGGAAGGCGGGCACAGTACCATCGCCGGGCGGCTTGCAGGCGCGTTCCGCAATATTGGCCGTGAGCGGATCGCTGACGACATCATCAATACCATGCGCGCGGCCGGATACGACGTGCGCGAGAATGATCCCTTCGAGACACAAATTCCGGTGATCCTACCGGCGAGGGAACAGTCCCCCTATGTCAATCGCATTCGCCTGATGTGGCATGCGATGCGGGAGCAGATCATCGAACGCTTTCCCAAAGCACCCGGCCAGCCCAAGGACATCAAGGCCTATCTCAAACACGTCGAGGATGTTTACCTGTCCGATGCCTATCATTCCTTATCCATTGAAGGCTATCGTGTCAACTCTGACCTGATCGAGCGCGTGCGCAGTGGCTACTGGAATCCGGACGAAAACGAGAATGTCAGAGAACATCGGAATGCTTTGGCCGCCCGAGGCTACTGGCAGGCCTATCAATCCGTGCGAAAAAGTGTTGGTAAGGTCTTGCAAGGTAACAATCCCGGAACGGTCATTGATGAGGATCACCGCATCTGGTATCGGGAAATGTTCGCACCGGGGGTAACGGCGGGATTGCTGTGCGCCGCCGATCTCGCCGGTTACCGAAACGGACCGGTTTATATTCGTCGGTCAATGCATGTTCCGCCAGGTTGCGACGCGGTTCGTGACGTGATGCCTGCTTTCTTTGGCCTGCTACGCGAAGAGACCGAACCATCCGTTCGCATTGTGCTCGGACACTTTATCTTCGTGTACGTCCATCCCTATATGGACGGCAACGGTCGCATGGGGCGGTTCCTGATGAATGTGATGCTGGCCAGTGGTGGCTATCCCTGGACTGTCGTGCCATTACAACAGCGGGATGCCTACATGGACGCACTGGAAGAAGCCAGCGTGGGGCAGAATATCGTGCCCTTCACTGAATTCTTGGCTCGCCTTGTCAGAGATGGACTGAAAGGAAAGGCCGTTCCTAGAGTTCCGTCTTCACGGTAGTCTTTGTCAATGGGGCTTGTTTTTCCGATTCATTCCCACGAATAGTCCACGCTCATGATGACTCATCGCCTCGTGGTCCCGTCATCGCACGATCATCGAGATTGAGACCACAGAACATTTCATCAACGGTCCTCATGGATCTCTGTCCCCCTGCTAGCCAAAGCCCACCGCGGCTCACAACGCAATCTCTTAAATCTAACGGACAGTTCTTTCAGGCGAACAGACACTTTCGTGGTGCCCAAATCTCGGGCAGCGGGGCGGTTTCGTTCGGTTCAGCCTTGCCCTTCAGGCGATCCAGGATCTTCTGGATCACCACAGGGTCTTCATAACAGGCCTGCCACACCCACGACAGACGGAAATTTAGCAGCCTGCTAAACATTTTCCCTTTGGCCGGGCTGATCCCAAGCCGGAATATCTTCCTGCCATCAATATGGTAACCATCAAGACTGCTGCTGGCGTAGAGTAAGTACTGTCGAAGCCGGACCAGAGAGCTGGTCCGGCACACATCTTTAAAATCGTTTCAAAAGCCTGTCTATTCCGGTCTCTTCATCCTGCAGTACTTCGCGGTGAACTGTCTCCAAAGGCAACAATGTAGCGTCCCTTCCTTCCACAAAGCTCTGTTCCCGGACAATCACCCGATAGGCTTTATTGAGCAATAACGCCCGCTCTTTCGATGCATACAATAGGTGTGTCATATCTTCGTGCAATAAATCTAACTGATCTGCTTTCAACTCTCCATCCTGATCAAAAAAACGCTGCTGAATCTCGCCATTACTGCGGAACTCATTCCCTGATCCATTGTGTTGAAGATAGTGCGTATACTCATGCTCGCCATCGACACGAAGAGGTTCGGCAATATTTTTATCAGACAGCTGAGACCAGTGCAGCCAATCATTTTTGTCCAATGCCGCATCAAATTTTCGGGCAAACGAAAAAATACCATCACGGTTGCCACCTATACCCCCATGACACCCCACACAAAACACCAGTTCCTCATAACTTTGCGGACGTAGCTCGCCAGCCGCATCTTCAATATAACCCGCGTACAGCCACCCCTTTCCGTTACTCACACCCTTTTCCGAATCACCTAACACAGTACGCAAACGATCTGGAAAAGCATCTTTCTCTTTGACCTCCTGGTCAGCCTGCGCTCTCAGCTGCGAATAGTCTAGCCACTTGGTTTTTTTCGCGTAACGCAGCTCTTTCATGCGGGCTGAAAGTTGATTTCTGCCTTCATCATTCACATCGATATAACGCACCGAATGGAGAAACTCCGTACCTTCAGGATACAAACCCGCGGCCAGATGTATTTCTCCATCTTTTTGTAACTTTTTGGCCATACCTACATAGGTCATGAACTGCTTTTTCAGTGGCGCCCATTCATAGGTGACTTGATTGGCAATACCAATACTCCCATCTTTATCGATATCCATTCCATCCAGATCTTTTTCGCTAACCGGATCGATAGGTATATTCTTCTCCTTCAACATGGCCTCAACGATAGCGAGATTCACCTTGTAGATATCAAGACTAAACAAACCTTCGTCGTCTGTACGGAATGATTCCGGAAGACGTATCAACACGTCATCCGTCGATCCATTGTTTGGCCAAAACGTGCCGAGAAAAGGGTAGTAGGCAAAGGCGCGCCAACCGGTATAACCATATTCAGGGTCGCGATCAAAACCCTCTCCATCAAAGTTAAACCAGGCATCCGGCGTAAAACCATCCCACCGTTTATTGCAATTGTAATCCCACTCCTCGGACAGATCCGCAAGACGCTTCACCAGCGCAATGGAAGGAGACACACCTGCCTCGTCATCTTTGGCAATATAATTACTGCTTCGAATATATTCGCTAATCGCATCATCAGTTATTGCATCAATCTCAATTGTTCGATCCTTAAACAGATTAGCCCAGGGATTGATTAATGCATCACCTGGGAAGCTGTAGTTCAACTGCAGATCTGAATCATCGATATAGTTTGGTCGCTGTGATTTCACGTGACAGCTATAACATGGATTGTGTATATCACCACTGACATCTATGGTTTTGGTATAGCACTGGGATGGTATGTAAGCTGACTTGTTATACAGTTCTCTGGTCAACAGATTGACAGCATTCTCACTCTCACCCTCTGCATGTAATGTCAAAGGGAAAATAACAAACAGAATAAAACCAATTACTTGATACATAACTCCCCCAAAAAACAAAAAGGGAGATCCCTGACAGCTGGACCTCCCTCCAGTCAAGCGATATAGATCGCTTATTCAGTCATAGCCGGGAATGGCCCGAGATAACCGGTATAACCACGACTCTCATCGTCATCTTGAAGTGCATCACTATCTGACTCACCAAATGGATGCTGAATCACCGACATCATGTAAGCAAAACCATTCACATCAGGATAGAAATAAGGTGACGTGGTTTCCGAGCCATAAGGTGTTGTCTGAATACGGGTCAACTGCTTGGTTTCAACATTGTAAGACCAGATCATATCGTTCTGATGCTTACCGGTATCTTCACCAATAATCAACGTCTTGTACCCTGGTACGAATGTAACGTTATCAGGTTCTGAGATACTTTCCAGATCACACTCATTGGCCGCATAAGGTCCATCTGCAGGATAAGGATTATCCTCAGCCGCACCACGACTAATAAGGCGTGGAATACCGGACACTTCACCCTTCATGTTGTAGGCAACATAATCCGCGTCCAAATCAAGCGCATAAACTGTACCGCAGTAGTTGTAAGGGACACTCACATCCCCCTCACCATCGCTCATACCGCTACGCACGCGTGACATCGCCAGATACATTTTATTTGTTTCCGGATCAAGGGTAATACCTTCCATCTTCTCAAATTCGGTAGTAGCACCCATGATACCAGCGTAACGACTGGTCTCCAGAAAAGCAGCCGCTTTTTCCATGCCAGGCTTAACCTTCAGACACTCACCACCGGTAGCATCACGATTTTTGATATCAGTACAACCAACAACATCCTCTTCAAAGATATCTTCGAACCTGATGCCACTGTTGATGATTGCGCGAATCTCAGCATCAGTCGCATGACCCAACGCTATCCAACTGATATTTGCAGCACCTCCGTCCAATGGATAGAGCCGCTCTTCATCATTTTTCCAAGGAGAAGTCTGCGTCCATTTTGCCGCATACAGCGTACCAGAACTCAGGTCACCTGCATTGTCTGCCTCAAAACGAAACAGACCTACACGTGAACCATCATCAGAGATATAAACGGTTTTCTGATTGGGCATGACATAGGAAAGTTCGATTGCAACACGCCCCATGGCGTAGTGCTTGACCACTTCGGCCTTGTTGTAGTTATCTACCTCTACTTCAACATTAAACCCGTAGTCATAAGGATTCATATAATGGAGTGCCAACGCGGGGAGATCATCATCAGATGCGCCACGCGCTTCCGGAAAATAGCGCATCATACCGGCGTTATAGCCACTGACATTGCCGTCACGCCACTGTTTGGCATTAGGTGGATACTCTTCCGAACCGAGATGATTACCCCAAGGCGTGACTGACCCTGCACAGTGAACCCAGCCACCGTTGACGTGTGAAAAATCCAAATTTCTAGTTCGCATGGGCGTCAATTCACCGCTCTTGCGATCCTGTTTCAATTCAGTCAGATACATGGCTGCCGGACGCGTCTCAAAATGTGACACCATATAAAGACGCTTATCTTTACCCACAATCAATGAGGAGAAGTCGTTGTCATTGGAGATACGAACCGAACCATCTTCTTCCATAACAGGCACGCCTTCGATGTCATAGATTTTACCGAAAGTACCGTTTTCACCAATGACATGACGATTCCATTTACCGCCAATGAAAGGAGGAAAACGCCCCCGTGGGGTATCACCTGATCGCAGCAAGGTATTGTATTTTACATTGACATGCTCACCGTCGATCTTGGCGTACTGCGAAGTCAATACGCTGCGTTTATCAAAATCGTTTGTTGGAACCGGTGCCGTCGAAAACTGCAACTCACCCGCACTTACATTGAACACAGCCGGCATGACTACAGCCATAGCCAACACACTCGATTTGAGTTTCATATTTAGATTCTCCCCTGTTCATTTAGCAAAACTGTATTAGCGGTGAAGAGTATGCGCGACTCATTACTTCTGTATGACGCTAACGAGTCCATTTCATGTCGACACTATGAAACAGGGCAAAGCATGTCATCAACAAGGCACTGGGAGAATAAGTGCTATTACCCATGTATATCAAGACAGAAAACTGGAGCCTGGATATGCCTGAATCATCCGTCTATCCGGCCTCAATCTATTCAATCTACTGGATTTCCGGCTGAATCCACCAGCTTCCACTGCCTTTCAACGTACAAGCTTAGTTCAGGCAACAGCCCGCCAGGCGGCCTATTCTTCTGTTCCCGTACCGTGTAGAGAAGTGTGACAACCCAGCACTATGCAAACCAGTCTGAGTCTGGTGGCGCTGTTCGGATGCTTTGTTTTCGTGTTCCTCGTGGGGACGGCTCTTGCCACGTTTGGCCGGCGTCACATCTACCCGGTGCTTGATGTTGGGTGCGACAAAATCGCCAGGAGCGATTTTGAATAGCTTTAACTGCAATGTTGTACGAAGCAGTGGCAATTCGGTGAATATCTGGTGTGATGTTCGGTAGCCCCATCACCTGCAGTGAAGCACGTCGTGAATCGCGTGCTGTTGGTGCCGCGATAGGCGAGTGTTGCGTGTAATGACCGCACCGATTTTCAACAGCTTCAGGCAGATCGTGCCGACGTAGGCATTGGCCAGTTCGGTGCCATCAAGCCCCAGACGCCGATGCGCTTCCAGCAACGTGTAGGCCAGGCTGGACAAGAGCAGACGAAATTGGTTTGACCGACAGCTTGTGCGATCAGCAAACCAATCCAGCTGTAGTTCTTTGATGCGATTCTCAGCTTCGCCACGGGCGCAGTAGAGCTGGTCGTACAGATATTTGGGTTGCGCCTTGAGGTTGGTCACCAGGTAGCGAGGGCTACTGCCCGGTGCCGTGTGTTCGGCCGTATCAATAAAGGTCTTTGCCTGTGCGGCGAGGCGGTCGTTACGTGCGATACCGACGAGGTAATCGACACGATGGCATTCACACCCGCGCAACATCGTCGCGCTTGCCGGCCGTCTGTAAGGCTAGTTCATTTCGCAACCTTTGGAGGTCATTGAAATCTTCATAGCCCAGGGCCAAGCCATACAAGCGCTGGCGCAGCAGACTCAGGCGATCGTTCCGGCAACTTGCCTGCCGGCGGGAATCATCGAGAACGTCGGCCACGGCTCGACTCAGCCCCAACCGCTGATCGACCTGTTGCAGCAACAACACGCCGCCATCACTGGTGATGTCACCACCAGCGAATTGAGCTTCAACGTGACGGTGTTGACAGGGTGGAAATGCAAACGACTCTTGGGTACATTCTGTCACGGGCAAAGTCCTGTTCGGTTTCAGCGTAAGTAACTGAATTTTAACGAGCTACACGGGCTTTTCTCATCTCTTTGGTGCAATATTGCAGCTAAGCGCGGTATTGAGACCACAAGAACGACTTCACGACTTTCAGGCCTACCCCCTGATAATCCATCCAGTTATCATGGCGGACAAACCACTCTAAACAAAAAACCACTGCCCTGAAATCTGGGGTATTTATCGCTCAACAAGTAGGGAAACACCCCATTACCCACGCCAGCCTCTTATGGTTAAGCTCATAGACAGACAAAGATGTTAACAACACCGACACCTCCAGGAAGGTGGCGATGGTTTGTTATCACAATAATAAATGACACATTTGCAGAAATGCCCGTGTCACTCACTAGGGAGAGGGAAAAATGAAAACATTTCGTAACTATTCAGCTGAAATCTGAAAAAAGTACTTGACAGGTTTTTTCTGTATATTTCCCCGTTTTGACGATAGATCTCCTGCTGCTGCAATTGTA
>PKUO01000104.1 GCA_002869585.1 Sedimenticola sp. | reverse complement strand
CGCCAGCAGCAGGAACCCACCGAAGCGACTCGGGAGTGGTTCAATGCCACGCCTGAGCGCCGTAGGAATCCCTGGGCTTCAGGCCGGGGAGGATGTCAAGTTTAACGGTTGATAGGCTTGTATTTAATGCGGTGGGGCTGGTCCGCCTCGGCGCCCAGACGACGTTTGCGGTCGGCCTCGTAGTCGGCGTAGTTGCCTTCAAACCAGACCACCTCTGAGTCACCTTCGAAAGCCAGGATATGGGTGGCGATACGGTCCAGGAACCAACGGTCATGGGAGATCACCACGATGCAGCCGGGGAAAGCCAGCAGTGCGTCTTCCAGTGCGCGCAGGGTTTCTACGTCCAGGTCATTGGTTGGCTCATCAAGCAGCAGCAAGTTTCCGCCCTTTTGCAGTAACTTGGCCAAGTGCAGACGATTGCGCTCCCCACCGGAGAGATCACCTACCCGTTTCTGCTGATCGGTGCCCTTGAAATTGAAGCGGCTCAGCCAGGCGCGGGAGTTGAACTCATACTTGCCGACGGTGATGATGTCGTGTCCGTCGGAGACCTCTTCCCAAGCGGTTTTGTTGCCATCCAGGGCATCGCGTGACTGATCGACATAGGAGACCTGCACGGTATCGCCGATGCGCAGCTCCCCGGAGTCAGGCTTTTCCTGACCGGTGATCATGCGGAACAGGGTGGTTTTACCCGCGCCATTGGGTCCGATGATGCCGACAATGCCGCCTTGGGGCAGATTGAAACTGAGATTGTTGTAGAGCAGTTTGTCGCCAAAGCCCTTGGTCAGTCCCTTGGCCTCGATCACCAACTCGCCCAGGCGTTCGCCCGGTGGGATATAGATTTCATTGGTCTCGTTGCGCTTCTGGAACTCCTGCGATGAGAGCTCCTCATAGCGTTGCAGACGTGCCTTGCTCTTGGCATGCCGACCCTTCGGATTGGAGCGTACCCACTCCAGTTCGTGCTTGATGGTCTTGACGCGGGCCGCTTCCTGCTTCTGTTCCATCTCCAGGCGCTGCTCCTTCTGCTCCAGCCAGGAGGAGTAGTTGCCCTCCCAGGGAATACCGTAGCCACGGTCCAGTTCGAGAATCCAGCCGGCGACATTATCCAGAAAGTAACGGTCATGGGTGACGGCCACCACTGTGCCGGGATAGTCGTGCAGAAAACGTTCCAGCCAGGCAACCGATTCGGCATCCAGGTGGTTGGTCGGTTCGTCGAGCAACAGCATATCCGGCTTGGAGAGCAGCAGGCGGCACAGGGCAACACGGCGGCGTTCACCACCAGAGAGTGTGTTGACGTCCGCATCCCAAGGCGGCAGACGCAGGGCATCGGCGGCAATCTCCAGGGTGCGGTCGAGATTGTGTCCGTCTTTTGCGGTGATCAGGTCTTCCAGTTTCGCCTGTTTCGCGGACAGGGCATCGAAGTCGGCATCCGCTTCGGCATAGGCGGCGTACACCTTGTCCAGCTCGGCCAGCGCCTCCACCACATCCGCGACCGCCTCTTCCACATTGCCGCGAACATCCTTTTCCGGATTCAGTTGCGGTTCCTGAGGAAGGTAACCGACATTGATTCCGGCCTGAGGCCTAGCTTCACCCTCGATATCGGTATCGACACCCGCCATGATTCTCAGCAAGGTGGATTTGCCCGAGCCATTCAGACCGAGAACGCCGATCTTGGCGCCGGGGAAGAAGGAGAGGGAGATATCGCGCAAAATGACACGTTTCGGTGGGACGATTTTCCCCACGCGGTTCATGGTGTAGATGTACTGGGCCATGGAATTCTCTTGGGTAATAAAACAGTAATTTTGATAACAACCCGCTATTTTGACACATATCGCCGGTGAACTGACAACTGCATTTTCTCTGGCTTCCAAAGGCCGGGTTTATTGGAGATTTCCCAGGCCGGGCCTTACCAGCCCGACAGCGTTCGCCTGCGTTTGTCCAGAAACATCTGGCCAAACAGCCGGAAGATGCGTAAGGCCGCGAAGATATAGAGGCAGAAGAAGCCGGGAATGGTGATGAATCCTGCCCAGCGCAGGCTGTTACTGATCTGCGCCTGCTGAAGAATCAGCAGCAAGATCACGCAGACCAGACCCATGATAATCACCGCCAGCCCGTAGGCAAGACCGAAGGCGAAGACTCGTCCGGTACTGACAGATTGCAACCGTTGCAGCTCAACGGGCAGAATCATCTTCGTGCCTCACGGAATCGGGCTGCCAAGGTAAATAATAGATAAATCTGTTTCATATCAAGGCGAAGGGCTCTATTGATCGGCTATCGTGCAGTTTTTTAGACCCAATTATAGATGACTATGAAACCACTGTTTTTGACTGTTTTGCCGTTGCTGGCAATTATATTGTCCGCCTGCAGTCCGCATCCTGCCTCAGGCACATGGACTGCGCCTGGTGCCTCCAACGATGGCATAAACAAGGTTGTCGTCATGTACGAAGGCCGTGCCGAGCTTTTCTCTCCCGCCAGCGAGGAGGCGCTATGGCGCTGTTTCTGGGGCGGTAAGAGTAAACAAAATATCGCCATGGAGTGTGTGTTTGCGGCCAATACGGATATTGAATCACGTTTTACCCTGGATACTCAGGGTGGTGACAAGGCGACCCTGCGCAAGGCGGGGGAGTTTGTGGCCGAGTTTAGCAAAACGGCTGAGCAATAGTGGTTTGATCGGCCGGCCGTTTCCGTGAACTCTTTTGCCGGATGGATAATCAGCGGGCCAAATCCGAATTTTCCCAATACAGGAACCCAGTCAGCACGCATATACCTGGGCTAAAGTTCTATCCCCAGGGGTCGATAGTTGACTAACGAACTGCGTTAATATTATGGTTTCGGCTACCTATTATTAGCGGTTCTTCCTCATTGCTACCCGATGAAAACAATCTGTTCAGAGGCGCAAATTGGTGGGTTTTTCGCAGAAATTTACAATTACCTGTTTAGTGTGCGGTTATTTTGGCTTTACCATGCCGCTTCAAGTGTGTGGCAAGTAGAGCCTGATCACCATGAGTGTACCTGTATTCAATCTGGGCAGAAGGTTTGGGCTGATCATCCTGTTTCTGATTCTGAGTGCTACAACGTTGATCGCCGTGCTCTACGAACGGCATCAGTCCCTGCATGAGATGCAGCGCGCCGCGCTTGATCTGGAAAATGACGCTGAACTCCTGGCAGGCGAGTTGCAAAGCCAGATCGAGCATCTAAAACGGGATCTTGAACTGATCAGCCAGATGCCGCCGGTTACAGGCATCATCCGTAGCCGCCAGGCGGGTGGCGTGGACCCTTTAGATGGCTCCACGGAAGCGTCATGGCGCAGCCGTCTGGAACAGATCTTTACAGCCGTGATCAAGAAGTACCCTGAATACCAGCAGGTGCGCTTTATCGGCGCCGCGGATCAGGGACGTGAGATTGTCCGGGTGGATCACAACGGCAATGAGGTTGTCGTGATCCCTGAACAGATGTTGCAATCGAAGGCGGATAGGGACTACTTCCAACTCACACTGGAACGCCCACCAGACCAGTTCTGCATCTCCAACATCAATCTGAACCGTGATTTTGGTCAGATTACCACGCCACATATCCCGACTCTGCGCATCTCCAAACCGATCTATGATGCGAACGGTGAGATATTTGGCATGCTGGTAATCAATCGAAATGTCGATCCGCTCTTTGCCAGACTCCAGGGACAGTTACCTTCCGGAGTGGATCTCTATATCACCGATGAACAGGGTGATTATCTCTACCATCCCGATCCGGAAAAAAGCTTCGGATTTGATCTCGGAAAGCGTTACCGGCTGCAGGATGAGTTTCCCTCGCTGAGCGATCTGTATGAGGAGAATGTGGCTGTCAACCAGCTACAGTTTGATGTGACTACTTCCGGGTCGCGGCAAAAAGTGCAATTTGGGCGTCTCTTTTTTGATCCCGTGCACCCGACCCGTTTTCTGGGGCTGGTACTGACCGTACCCCATGCACAGATACTCGCCTTGCGTGACAACCGGTACATGCATAGTCTTTTCCTGATCGTTGGGCTGGGTATGATGGTGTTGCTGGCAACCTACCTGTTTTTGCAACGCATCACGCGCCCCTTGGATGGGCTGACCAATAGCGCCTATCAGATCGCCAACGGGGACTACAATATTGACATACGTAATACCGGCAGCAGGGAAACCGAGATACTGGCCGAAGCCCTGCGGCATGCCGCCAACGATGTAGGGCAGCGGGAACAGGCCTTGGCCCTGCTGAACTCAGAGCTGGAACAGCGCGTGGATACCCGCACCGAGGAACTCCACAAGCGGGAAAAGAGCCTGGCCAATGCCCAGCGCATCGCCAGCCTGGGAAGTTGGGATTGGGACCTGGAACAGAACCACATCGTCTGGTCGGATGAGATTTACCGCATATTCGGTTTTAACCCACGGGTGATCGAAGGCACTTTGTCGATCTTTTTTGAACGTGTGCATCCCGATGACCGTGCAATGGTGGATGAGACTATCAAAAACGCCATCAGGCAGCAGGATGGCTTTGAGATGGAGTACCGGCTGTTGCTGCCCGGCGACAACCAGCGCGTCATTCACGCGGAAGGTGAAATCATTCGCGACTCAGCAGGAAAGGCGATAGCGTTGCATGGAACAGTGTTGGACATCACCAACCGGAAACAGGCTGAGAATCACTCCCGTCTTCTCGCCAGCGTATTCGAACACAGCCTGGAAGGGATTTTAATCACTGATCTGGAATTGAAGATCATCGATGTTAATCCGGCCTTTAGCCGGATAACCGGTTACGCTGCCGAGGAGGCTATCGGAAAAACGCCCAAGATACTCAGTTCGGGTTGGCATGATGATGAGCATTACCAGGAGATCTGGCGCAGCCTGAAGGAATGCGGGCGCTGGCAGGGGGAGATGAATGATCGGCGCAAGAGCGGTGAAATCTATACCGAATGGCTCACCATAAGCTGTATCTACGATGACAAGGGGCAACCAGTCAATTACGTCGGTGTCATGAATGACATTACCGAGAAAAAAACGGCGGAACAGCGCATTCTACGCTTGGCCTATTATGATTCACTCACTGAGTTGGCCAATCGACGCCTGTTCGAGGATCGCCTGGAACAGACTTTGCGCCTGTCCCGGCGAAAAGCTAAAACGGTCTCCGTGTTCTATATCGACCTGGACCGCTTCAAGCCGATCAACGACAGTCTTGGGCACAAGGCCGGGGATATGTTGCTGAAGCAGGTAGCCTTGCGCTTACTGGACTGCGTTCGGGAGAGTGATACGGTAGCGCGTCTGGGTGGTGACGAGTTCGCCATTATTCTGGAGGATATCGACCAGCTTGAGGTGAGCCATCTGGCGCAGACGATCAACAAGCGTCTCGAACAGTCCTACAGCCTGGAGGGCAGTGAAGTATTCATTGGCGCCAGTATCGGAATCAGCATGTTTCCGAACGATGGCGCAGACTCGACCTCACTGGTCAAACATGCGGATATCGCCATGTATCGGGCCAAGGAATTGGGTCGCAATACCTATCAGTTTTACCTGCCGGAAATGAATGCCGGCGTCGAGGAACGGCTGTTTCTGGAAAACGCCTTGCGCTATGCGATAGACCGGGGTGAACTGTCGCTGCACTATCAACCCCAGGTACGGCTGTCGGATGGCAAATATATGGGCGCTGAGGCGCTCCTGCGCTGGCAACATCCTGAACTGGGTAATGTCTCTCCAATTTGTTTTATTCCGATTGCTGAGGATAGCGGTCTGATCAACGATATCGGCCGCTGGGTTCTTGAACAGGCCTGCCAACAGCGCCAGGCCTGGCATCATCTGGTGGATGATGATTTCAGAATAGCGGTAAACCTCTCAGCGCGTCAGTTCAACACCAACGTAGTCTCGATGGTGGAAGATGTCCTGCAGCGTACCGGCCTGGAAGCGCGGTACCTGGACCTTGAAATCACCGAAAGCATGGTGATGCAGGACGCCGACAGTGCTGTTCATGTACTGGTTGCGCTCAATGAACTCGGGGTACGGGTGTCTATTGATGATTTCGGGACCGGTTACTCCTCACTCAGTTATCTCAAGCGCTTCCCACTGCAGAAACTCAAGGTGGACCGTTACTTTATCACCGAGTTACCGCAGAACGAGGAAGATGCCGCCATCACCAAGGCGGTTATCGCCATGGCCAAAACCCTGGGTTTGGATGTCATCGCTGAGGGTGCAGAAACCCTGGAACAGATTCGTTTTCTGAACGAGCAGGGCTGCAATCAAGTGCAGGGGTACTACTGCAGCCGCCCATTGCCCGTGGCCGAGGTGGATATCCTGCTCGGGCAGAAGTATTGCGCAAAAATGCTAAACAGCTGAGCAGGGTTCTATGGCTTTTCCTGGCTGAATCTCTCAGGTGGTTTAAAAGCCAGATCCGCAGTGCACGGATCTGGCTGATGTTCAGAGATGAAAAACCTGTAGCTAGGGCGCTGTCAGTTTAGGGGTATCAGCTCGGTAATCGGCGTCTGGTTTTTCGCCTCGACCTTGTGATAGAGGTCATACAGGGCCGCCTGCAACGCCTCTTCGATAACCGGGTGATAGAACGGCATCTGCAACAGTTGTCCGACGGTCAGTTCCTGCTGAATACACCAGGCGAGCAGGTGGGCCAGGTTCTCACCCTTGGTACAGAACATCTCAGAGCCCAGCAGCCGGCCGCTCTGCTTGTCTGCGTAGACGCGCAGAATGCCGGTGTTCTTGCCCATGATCATGGCGCGGCCCACCGGGTTGAACTTGATCTCACCCACGGCGGTTGTTTCGGGGTCCAGTTCCGACCAGCGGCTGCCGACATGACAGATGTTGGGATCGCAGAAGTTGATCGCCAGAGGCGTCTTACGCTTGAAGGCGTCGATGCTGTCACTGGTGGCGTTGTGTCCGGCGATCCTGCCTTCATCCCCGGCCTCGTGCAGCAACTGGCGTTCGCCATCCACATCCCCGGCGATGAAGATGTGGCTGTCGCCAATCTGCATGGTGTTGCGGTTGTAGAGGGGAATGCCGCGCTCGTCCATCGGGATGCCGGCATTCTCTATCGCGAGATTATCCAGGTTTGGCCTGCGACCGAGACTGGCAAGAACCTTGTCGACCAGCACCGAGTGTTCACCGGCGGTCACCCGCAGCTTGTCACCTTCCTCGGTGATTTCCGCAGCCTGTCCCAGGTGGATCGGAAACTCCTTGCCGAGTGTCTGTATCGCCAGTTGGGCCACTTCCGGATCATCGAGACCACCTATGGTGTCCAGCATGTCGAAGCCGGTTACATCGGTGCCAAGGCGCGCCATTGACTGGCCGATCTCGAGACCGATCACGCCCAGGCCGATTACCGCGATCGATTCTGGAAGTATCTCCAGTTCAAACACATCGTCGGTGGTGATGATCCGGTCACCGAAGGCCTTCCAGGGCCCTGGCACTACCGGGCGCGAGCCGGTGGCGATAATGATCTTCTCTGCCCGAAAACGTTTGCCGTCCACCTCCAGGGTGTGTGGATCGACAAATCTCGCATAGCCCTCGACAAACACCTCGTCACTCATGTTGTCTGTGCTGTTGGAGAGCACCCGGTCGACGAAGTTGTCACGCAGGTCGCGTACATGCTCCATGGTCTCTTCGACATCCAGGGTCAACTCTTTGTGACCCTCCACGCCATATCGCCCCAGGATGTGTTTACGGTGGAAATCTTCGGCGGCCTGGATCAACGCCTTGGACGGCATGCAGCCCACCCGCGCGCAGGTCGTGCCGGGTTCGCCACCATTGATCAGCACGAAACTTTTACCCGAGGGTTTGACCTTGCCCAGCGCATAGAGGCCGGCGCTGCCGGAGCCGATAATGGCGACATCAACTTGTTTTTCTTCCACGTGATACTCCCAAGCAGTTCGGCAGGGTCAGATCGCCCTGCAAAAAAATTATCTGTGATGCGCCATTGTAAACCCTGGGGCCGGATTTCTCAGCCCATAGATGATCGGGTTATTCGCTTGCTGTCGGTTGGGTGATGGGGGGTGGGATATAGAGCGAGGGCGGGAAGTATCCTGGCGGCAGGTTTGTCGGATAGCCGGGGTAGGGCTGGGCATAAGCGGGGGACCAGTAGGGCGGTGGTGGACGTCTGCTGAACTCGGCTCCCCCCCGATTGCCGCTGCCGAAGCCGAAATTGAAGCAGAAGAACGCCTGCGCGGGCGTGGCGGCGATCATCAACAGGATCAGAATAAAATGTCTGGTCGGCATGGCGTCATCCATAGAGTTGGCAGGCCTTATCGACCCCGATTATGCCGTCGCTTTATCCCGCTGGCCAGTGTTCGGTGGCGATGCCATCACCCAGATCCGCCTCGATCAGACGTCTGCGCACTTCCAGCAGGCGCTCGATCAATTTGGGTTCTGCCTGTTCATAGGCCTCGGCATCCGGCCTGCGGTTGACCACCACCCCGAGCAGTTCGGTGATTGCGTTGCCGATCGAGTTCTGGCTGATGGTGACGATCAGTTTGCCCGCATCGTTGCGGTAGATCAGTTGCTTGAAGGCCGGTTGCCAGCGAATGGCATTGGCGTAGGCGGGCTCCCTGATACATTGGTCGCGCACTTTTTTCGCGGTTTTCAGGAAGTCGTTGTTGAACAGCAGCACCGATTCCACCTGTTCCGGAAAATGGGCGTTCGGCAGGATCGGTGCGTTGCGACTGGATACCTGGGAGAAGAAGGTTCGGTAGAAATCGATAAAGCCCATCAGAATCAGATCGTACTCCTTCCAGAACCGGGTATCCTTCAGTGCCTCAACGCCCCCCTGGATCTCCCAGCAGGGGAGTCCCTGGGGGTAGCCGGTCAGCTTCAGTTGTGAATGGGGGCTGTGGGAGGGCATGAGGATTTCCAAATCCAGCGCCTTGTCGAAGAACTCCCGGTAGACATCGCGCATGTAGGCCTGGAACAGGCTGTGTTGCCCCCCGTCGGTCAGGTTCGGGTTATCCAGATCAGCCAGTTTTGCATTACGCAGCTCATCCATTCGGAAGACGATAAAGTGGTTATGCAGCATGCGGATACTGGGAACGCCGGGCGAAGTGAGCGGCCAGGTGGCATCCAGACTTGCCTCACCGGCCAGCACCAACGCCTGTTCCGGGTCCGGGTAGAGCTCCAGCATGTAGTCGATGATGATCTGGTTCATACGGTTCCAGACATGCCTGACGTTTTCCGGTACCTGGGTGCGTCTGACCGGGCGTCCCAGGGGGTTGAGGATCACCTTCGAGGTGTTGTAAATGATCGAGGTGTCGAACTCGTTGCTGTGACCCAGGGCCTTGCGATAGAGCAGCAGGTTCTCGGGATTGGTCAGTAGACCGTTGTTGTGCACCAGGTCATTGAGGTTTTCCGTGCTGTTGAAAAACTCGTTGGGCATCATGCCTTCCGGGACATCCAGGGGAATAGGGCGAAACGGCGTGACTATCTCTCTTGGGCCGGACTGCATGATCGGTACCTCACGGATCTGTTTATAGGCTTATAAGTTATTGATATATAAAAATAACCTGCTTGTGAAGATGAACATATCACCTTCTCGGCGCGAGTGGTACCGGTAACACCAAAAAGCCCTGAGAATGCTTGATAGCGGCAGGTGGTTGGGGGATCTGGCGGGTTAGTCTGTCTGAACCGCAGGGGTTACCCGGTCGCGACCGGCGGCCTTGGCCTGATACATGGCTTCATCCACCCGACCGAAGAAGTGCAGCAGTTCCTCGTCAGGCAACAGCTCAGCCACACCCTGGCTGACGGTGATGTTGATCTCGTTGCGCTGGTAGTGGATCAGGCGGCTTTTCATAGCCTGGCGGATATTTTCGGCAATCTGTGTCGCCTGTTGCAGATCGCAGTCGGCCAGCAGCAGAAAGAACTCTTCGCCACCCCAGCGGCACAACGCGTCGGTTTCCCGGATTTGCTGACGAATGCGGTTCGCCACCTCTTGCAGTACCGCATCACCCGCCAGATGGCCGTAGGTGTCATTCACCTGCTTGAACAGATCAATGTCGATGAGGATTGCGGCAGTGTTGCTCGTTCGGCGTTTGGCCGATTTGGCCATGTAGTCGAATATCACCTCGAATGCCTGCCGGTTGGTTGCGCCAGTCAGCTTGTCGATGGTGGCCATGTGTTCAAGACGCTTTTGATAGCCGCCGATGGTGAGGTTGGCGAGAACCAGCACCAGGCCGGTGATGCCGGCGCAGATCAACAAATTGATGATCAGGGTATTGAGGATGCGTGATTCGGCGGCGCTTTCGGTCTGCTCGACCAGTAGATACCAGTCGAACTCCGGCACCAGACGGCTGTTTAGATGGACGGTATCACAATTCTGCTCGTAGCTGAGCGTGACACTGGGGGAGGTGAGAATCCGGGTTGCATGGGCGGCAAGACCGGAACGTTCATGAAGATTGGTTGGTCCCTGGAAGGCACTGCCATGCAGGCTGACCTCACCCTCGCGATTGATGAAGAAGATGCGTCTGCCATAACGCTTCTGGTAAACCTCGATCAGCTGTTTTACATCCTCTGCCCCGAGGCCAACCCCTGTGGCTCCGATATAGTTTCCATCGAAGTCGAACACCCGGTAGTTGATGAACACAATCAGCTTGTTGCGGTCTGCGGTATCCCGGTCGAAGTTCACCTCGTAGGGTGTTTTCAGACCACGCACCCGGTAATACCACTGATCAGCCGGATCGCTCTCCTGCACCTGCTTGAGAATGCCTGTCGAGTGGTAATAGTTACGCGTTCTGTCGGAAACAAAAAAGGCGGTAATGGTGCTGTAGCGTTTCTGGATCTCTTTCAGGTAGCGGATGATTTTATCCGGATCTTCCTCACCCGCAAGGGTCCAGTCCCGGACAAAGGTATCATTGGCCATCAGCGACGAGATGAAAATCGGACGCAGCAGGTCCCGCTGAATTTCCGAGTAGATGTTGTCGCTGGTCAGCGGCAGGGTGTTTTGATTGATCTCGTCGGACAGGGACTTGTTGGCGACATAGTAGCTGACCAGGCTGGTAATCAGGAAACCCGTAATCAGCAGAGCAGAGAGGGTCGCAACGAAGCGCAGCTTGTTATTCCACACCGAAGTCCAATATCCTTTTTTCAATCTGTTAGCCGGAAAAACGGATGTCCATGGGACAATCTTGTGATCCTAGATGTTTGCCCGTATCCAAACAACCGCTATTTTGCTTAGCGGCGTGGCTAAGGTTTTCTTGAGGCTTAAGCGGTTCAGCCGGGCGCTGGGGCCCGGCTGAGTTGTTGGCTCAATGGCGATGGATCAGAGCTGTTTCTGGTCGGCCATGAACAGCCAGGTGTCGATCACCGTATCAGGGTTGAGCGAGACGCTGCTGATACCCTGTTCCAGCAGCCACTTGGCCAGGTCGGGGTGGTCCGAGGGACCCTGGCCGCAGATGCCGACATACTTGCCTTTTGCCTTGCAGGCGTTGATGGCCATGCTCAGCATCTTTTTCACCGCCGGATTGCGTTCATCGAAGCTCTTGGCGATCAGGCTTGAATCGCGGTCCAGGCCCAGGGTGAGCTGGGTCATGTCGTTGGATCCGATGGAGAAACCGTCGAAATATTCCAGAAACTCTTCGGCCAGCACCGCATTGGAGGGCAGTTCGCACATCATGATCAGACGCAGGTCATCCTTGCCGCGTTGCAGGCCATTTTCCGCCAGCGCATCGACGACCGCCTTGGCCTCTTCCAGGGTTCTGACGAAGGGGATCATGATCTCGACGTTTTTAAAGCCCATGTCATTGCGTACCCGCTTTAGTGCCTCGCACTCCATCTCCCAGCAACTGCGGAAACTCTCTGAGACATAACGTGAGGCCCCACGGAAGCCGATCATCGGGTTCTCTTCCTCGGGCTCATACAGCGTACCGGCGATCAGATTGGCATATTCATTTGATTTGAAATCGGACATGCGCACGATGACTGGGCCGGGGAAGGCTGCCGCAAGGGTCGAGACCCCCTCGACGATTTTCGAGATATAGAACTCCTTGGGACTCGCATAGGCGGCGATCATCGGACCGATCTGGGCTTTCAGGTCATCTGGCAGGCTGTCGAATTCCAGTAGCGCTCGCGGATGAATGCCGATCATGTTGTTGATGACGAACTCCAGCCGAGCCAGGCCGATACCGGCATTTGGTGTGCTAGCGAAATCGAAGGCGCGATCCGGGTTGCCGACGTTCATCATGATCTTGGTCGGGATCTCCGGCATGGCGTCCAGTTCGATGGTCTTGTATTCGAAATCGAGTTGGCCGTCGTAGATAAAACCGGTATCGCCCTCGGCGCAGGAGACCGTCACATCCTGTCCGTCCTGGATGGATTTGGTGGCGTTATTACAGCCGACCACCGCGGGAACGCCCAGTTCCCGGGCAATGATTGCGGCGTGGCAGGTACGTCCGCCACGGTTGGTGACGATGGCGGCGGCGCGCTTCATGATCGGCTCCCAGTCCGGGTCGGTCATGTCGGTGACCAGGACATCGCCTGGCTTGATCTTGTCCATGTCGTTCAGGCTGGTGATGATCTTGGCGGTACCGGCACCAATGCGCCCGCCAATGGAACGGCCCTCACAGATGACCTTGCCTTTCTGTTTCAGGTGATAGCGTTCGATGACATTGCCGGTGCGGCTCTGCACGGTTTCAGGGCGGGCCTGAACCACGTAGAGACGGCCGTCCAGGCCATCGCGCGCCCATTCGATATCCATCGGACGCTGATAATGCTTTTCGATGGTAACCGCCTGGCGCGCCAGCTCTTCGGCCTCGGCATCGGTGATGGAGAATATATGGCGTTCTGGTTCGTCCACATCGACAATCTTCACCGGGCTGTCGCCGCCGGGGTTGTAGATCATCTTGATCGCCTTGCCACCAACGTTGCGGCGCAATACGGCCGGGCGGCCTGCTTCCAGGGTGGGTTTGTGGACATAGAACTCGTCCGGGTTTACCGCGCCCTGAACCACCATCTCGCCAAGACCGTAGCTGGCGGTGATGAATACCGCGTCGCGAAAACCGGACTCAGTGTCCAGGGTGAACATCACCCCCGAGGCACCGATGTCAGAGCGGATCATCTTCTGGATACCGGCGGAGAGCGCGACCAGGCTGTGATCAAAGCCCTGGTGCACCCGGTAGGCGATGGCGCGGTCATTGAACAGCGAGGCAAACACCTCATGGATCGCCTTTTTGATGCTGTCGAGCCCGGAGACGTTGAGGAAGGTCTCCTGCTGGCCGGCAAACGAGGCATCGGGGAGATCCTCGGCAGTCGCCGAGGAGCGCACCGCCCAGGAGACCTCGCTGCTGTACTCCTTTTCCAGCTTCGCATAGGCCTCATCAATTGCCTGATCCAGGGCTGGCTGAAAGCGGGTCTGCATGATCCAGTTGCGGATATTGGCCCCGGTCTCAGTCAATGCGGCGATGTTGTCCACGTCCAATTCCGCCAGCGCAGCGTTGATGCGGTCGGCCAGACCATCCGTGGCGAGAAATTCACGGTAGGCGTAAGCAGTGGTGGCGAAGCCGCCAGGGACCTGAACTCCGAGATTGGTCAGGTTCTGGATCATTTCACCCAGGGATGCATTCTTACCGCCGACTTTTTCGACGTCGTCCATCCCCAGTTCGCTCAGCCATTGGACATAGTTATTCATGATTTTCCTCAATGTTCACTACGGTGTTATTGATCAGGTTGTGGAGGTGAGGATGGTGAGATCCTTGACCCAAACCAGTTCACAAGCCCCGTTACCACTGTCGTTCCGCGTCAGGGAGCTTTGCCAGTGCCAGCCGTCCGCGCTCTCCGCGCGGATCAGGTAGCCGTCAATGGAGACGATGTCTCCGATGCGAAGGTCCAGCAGGCGGCTTTTGATATAGGCATCTGCCGGGACCATGTGCATATTTGCAGAGTGCTGGGTGATGATGGCTGCGGGCATGGAAAGCTGCTCGGCCGACCAGAAATAGAATCTTGAACCCTGGCTTATGGATAGCTGATCCAGGGTGGCAGTGTCGGACATGGTGCCCCAGCCCAAGGCCAGATCTATGGGTGAAAGCACGGCCTCCTTACCCAGACGGTAGCGCTCTGTGCTCAGCACCCGTGCCTTGATGCTGAAGTTGGCCAGCGGGGTGATGTGAAAGGTCTTGTGCTTGAAAGGGGTGGCCAGCTCTTCAATTGTCTGACTGGGTTGTTCAGCAACCAGAATGCCAGGCGCATGCTCGATCGGGCGATTGGCTAGGGTGAAGTAGATTCCGAGAACGACAGTCAGAGTTAAGATCAGGCGCTTGAGCATGGCGTTTGGAATCCAGCTGTAGGGACGGGTCTTGTTCCAGGTTTATCTGAAAGTTAACGACGCTGCTCGGATCGAAAAATGGGCGTCCTTGTTCAATGTGCGGAAAGTGTACGGAAATTACCTCATATTGCAATGCAAAAAGAAGGTTTTTTTATGGAAACGGTAAGAAAAGCTGATTCATGAGAGGAAAATGCCTCTCTGCAGGTAATTGGGGGGATGTTTCACCCCCCAGTCATCTTAGGTGATCACATCCGGTGCAGAGCGGCCGGTGCGTGCCCCGATCTCGGCCAGATCGATTGCGATTTGCACCAGCGGCGCCATTACCACGGCAGTTTCCTGGTTCTGCTTTTCCGGGTCTGGTTCATACCTTTCCAGGTAGACGCGCAGGGTAGCGCCGACCGTGCCGGTTCCGGAGAGTCGATAGACAATCCGCGAGCCGTCAGTGAAGCCTATGCGGATACCCTGACGGCTGGACAGGCTGCCGTCAATTGGATCGGTATAGGAAAAATCATCTGCATATTCAATGGTATAACCCATGAACTCCTGACCGGGTAGTGCCCCGAACCTGTCGCGCAGATGCTGCATCAGCGCTTCTGCCGCGTCCTTGTCCACCCCTTCGTAGTCATACCGGGTGTAGTAGTTACGGCCATAGATCTTCCAGTGGGATTTGAGGACCTGGGCAACCGGCTGTTGTTTCACCGCAAGCAGGTTGAGCCAGAATAGTACGGCCCAGAGACCGTCCTTCTCCCTTACATGATCTGAGCCGGTGCCGAAACTCTCCTCTCCACAGATGGCGATTTTCCGCGAATCCAGCAGGTTGCCGAAAAACTTCCAGCCGGTAGGTGTTTCATAACATTCGATGCCAAGCATTTCCGCCACACGATCAGCGGCCTGGCTGGTCGGCATCGACCGGGCAATGCCGGAAATGCCGCTGGGAAATGCGGGGATCAAGTGGGCATTGGCGGCCAGAACAGCCAGGCTGTCGCTCGGGGTGACGAAGAAGTTCTTGCCGAGGATCATGTTTCTGTCGCCATCACCGTCCGATGCGGCGGCGAAATCTACCGGGTCCAGGCAGTGGGTCATCTCCACGATTTCCTGGGCGTGGGCCAGGTTTGGATCTGGGTGACCGCCGCCAAAGTCCTCTTTGGGCACGGCGTTGATCACGCTGCCGGGCTCGGCACCGAGCATGTTTTCGATGATCTCCCTTGCATAGGGTCCGGTGACGGCGTGCATGGCATCGAAGCACATGCGAAAACTGCCGGAATTGAACAGATGGTGGATGGCCGGGAAGTCGAACAGGTGCTGCATCAAATCGGCGTAATCCTTCACCGAGTCGATCACATCGACCTGCATTTCGCCAAGAGCGGATGTGCCGATGCGGTCCAGGTTGATGTCGTCGGCCTCCAGGATTTTGTAACTGCCGATCTCGGTGCTGCGCTGGAAGATCGCTTCGGTCACCTTTTCCGGTGCTGGTCCGCCGTTGTCGACATTGAACTTGATGCCAAAATCCTCATCGGGACCACCCGGGTTGTGGCTGGCCGAGAGAATGATCCCCCCCTGGGTCTGGTATTTTCTGATGATGCATGAGGCGGCCGGGGTCGAGAGTATCCCTCCCTGGCCAACAATGGTTCTGGCTATGCCATTGGCCGCTGCCATCCTGAGAATGATCTGGATGGCGGTCCGGTTATAAAACCTGCCATCGCCGCCCAGCACCAGGATACCGCC
The DNA here is from genome assembly GCA_002869585.1 of Sedimenticola sp. Taxonomy (GTDB): domain Bacteria; phylum Pseudomonadota; class Gammaproteobacteria; order Chromatiales; family Chromatiaceae; genus BM503. Next base: position 71,872 of record PKUO01000104.1, on the reverse strand, counting down.
CTTCAGGGCCGGCTGGGCATCGAAGGTGGCCTGAACGAAATTTTCCAGGTAGTGGGGTTGTTGAAATGTTTTGACCTTCTTTCTCAGGCCAGAAGTACCTGGGCGTTGGTCGTTAAACGGGGTTGTCTGGATGTTTTTTATGTTCATGGACACTGCTTTTTATGAGAGTTGAACTGTGACTGCTATTCAATCATAGCCCTTGGCGAGATGCGAGGGTGCGGACTCTTGAAATTCTACAATTAACCCCCAGTTTTGTGTGATCTTTAATTTTTATGATCCGTTTCGGATTAACTAATGATCCATATTTTAATCGACCGAGTATTGCGGAGGCTTAGAGAGTTATGACGGTAGACACCCACAAGGAGACCATGTCATTTCAGGCGGAAGTGAGTCAGGTGCTGAACCTGGTGATTCGTTCCTTGTACAGTAATAAGGAGATTTTCCTGCGCGAGTTGGTCTCCAACGCATCGGATGCCGCAGAAAAGCTGCGCTTCGAGGCGCTGACTGACGATGCGCTCTACGAAGAGGACCCGAATCTGCGTATCAGGGTCTCGGTAGACAAGGAGCGTCGAACCGTCACAATTTCTGACAATGGCATCGGCATGAATCGCCAGGAGGTGACAGACACCATCGGCACTATCGCCAGCTCCGGCACCCGCAAGTTCCTGGAGTCGCTCAGTGGTGAGAATGCACAGGACAACCAGCTGATCGGCCAGTTCGGGGTGGGATTTTATTCCGCCTTCATTGTAGCCGACAAGGTGACCCTGACCACTCGGCGCGCCGGCTTGGGGGCTGAGCATGGCGTCCGTTGGGAGTCTACCGGTGAAGGCGAGTACACCATCGAGACCCTGGAGAAAGCGGGGCGTGGCACCGATGTCACCCTGCACCTGCGCGAAGGCGAGGATGAATTCCTGGAAGGCTTTCGTCTGCGCAGTATCATCAGCAAATTTTCTGACCACCTGTCGATACCGATCGAGATGCTCGAGGAGCTCTACGGTGAGGATGCAGAGAAGAATACACCGGAGTGGGAGCAGGTCAACAAGGGTGTTGCGCTGTGGATGCGCAACAAGTCCGATATCAGCGATGAAGAGCACAGCGCCTTCTATAAGCATATTGCCCATGATTTCGAGGACCCTCTGGCCCATGTCCACACCCGGGTTGAGGGCACCAATGAATACACCTCGCTGCTCTATATTCCGGCGCGGGCCCCATTCGATCTCTGGGATCGTGACCAGAAACACGGCGTGAAGCTCTACGTCCGCAGGGTTTTCATCATGGATGAGGCGGATAAGCTGATGCCGCACTACATGCGCTTCATCAAAGGCGTGGTTGATTCGGATGATCTGCCGTTGAATGTCTCGCGCGAGATTCTTCAGCACGACAAGAAAATCGACAGCATCAGAAATGCCAACGTCAAACGCGTGCTGGGCATGCTGGAGAAGATGGCCAAGGATGAGCCGGAAAAGTATCAGAAATTCTGGGATGAATTCGGCAAGGTGGTGAAGGAGGGTCCTGCCGAGGACTTCGCAAATCGCGAGAAGATTGCGGGCCTGCTGCGCTTCGCCACCACTAAATCGGAAGGCAAGGAACAGACCGTCTCCCTGGATACCTATATCGAACGGATGCAAGAGAAACAGGAAAAAATCTACTACATCACGGCCGACACCTATGCTGCGGCCAAACGCAGTCCGCACCTGGAGATCTTCAACAAGAAAGATGTTGAGGTATTGCTCCTGACCGATCGTGTGGACGAGTGGTTGGTATCACAGATGACCGACTACAAGGGCAAGCACCTGCAATCGGTCGCCAAGGGTCAGCTTGATCTGGGCGAACTGGATGACAAAGCCGCCAAGGAGGAGTTGGAGAAGGTGGCCGAGGAGCACAAGGGCTTGCTGGATCGAATCAAAGGCGTCCTGGGCGATAGCGTCGAGGATGTGCGTGTCAGTAACCGCCTGACCGATTCTCCGGCCTGTCTGGTGGTGGGCGATTATGACATGAGCGCCAACCTCCAACGTGTACTCAAGCAGTTGGGACAAGAGGCCCCCAACGTCAAGTCGATTCTCGAGATCAATCCCACCCATGCCCTGGTCGAGAAGATGGACCAGGAGCCGGATGAGGATCAGTTTGCCGATATGGCTCAGATCCTGTTTGATCAGGCGACCCTGGCGGAGGGCGGACAGCTCGAAGACCCGGCTGCCTTTGTACACCGTCTCAACAAGCTGATGCTGAATCTGGCATCCTGATTCATCTCTGCGCAGCCCAGGCATCGTTATCGTGTGCCTGGGCTGAGGCCGATTCACAGTGCCTGAGGATTCAGGGGATTGGGTATCTGACTGATTAAGTCGCCCAACATTTTGTGCGGTCGCAACATAAGGTCACTATATTCCGCTATTCAGACACTCGAGTGGTGATCAGCCGGGTTGTGTGGCAGACTCGAGAAATTATGCTTACCGAATAACAACTCAATACATTATTAAGGAGTACTCCAATGCGTGTAATTCTTCTTGGTGGCCCCGGCGCAGGTAAAGGGACACAGGCAAACTACATCAAAGACAAATACAACATTCCCCAGATTTCAACAGGCGACATGCTGCGTGCGCATGTAAAAGCCGGGACCGAACTGGGCAAAGCCGCCAAGAAAATCATGGATGAGGGTGGTCTGGTCTCAGACGATATCATCATGGGTATGGTGAAAGAGCGTATCAAGGACGACGACTGCAAAAATGGCTATCTGTTTGACGGTTTCCCCAGAACCATCCCGCAGGCCGAAGCCCTGAAGCAGGCAGGTGTGCCGATTGACGCCGTGGTGGAAATCGATGTGCCTGATGCAGAGATCATCAAGCGCATGTCCGGTCGCCGTGTACATCTGGCCTCGGGACGTACCTACCACGTCATCTATAACCCGCCGAAAGTCGAAGGCAAGGATGACGCCACCGGCGAAGACCTGATTCAGCGTGATGATGACCAGGAAGATACTGTCAAGGCGCGTCTCAAGATTTACCATGATCAGACCGAGCCGTTGATTGCCTTCTATACCAAGGAGACCGAGGCCGGTAACTGCAAGTATGTGAAGATCAACGGTGTAGGTGGCGTAGATGATATTCGTCAGCAGATCTTCAATGGCTTGGGGTGAAGAATCCCACCTGAATTGAATACCCTTGAAAACCGGGCTTTGCCCGGTTTTTTTATCCGGGTTGGCCATCCATTAGAACTTTCTGATATAATTTAATGTCTATTTTACATACACGTGCAAAAGGGGACATCAGTGGCTGTCGTTTAACTTACCAAAGATAATTTTGAGGACACGGTTACAAACAATGATTTCGTCATTGTTGATTTTTGGGCCCCGTGGTGTGGACCTTGTAGGTCTTTTGCGCCCACCTATGAAAAGGTTTCGGAAGAGCATGACAATGTCGTATTTGCGAAAGTGAATACAGAGGACGAACAAGAGATAGCCATGCACTTTCAAATCCGATCAATTCCCACGTTGATGATCTTTCGTGAAAAGGTCATTATTTTCAGCCAGGCCGGTGCGCTTCCGGAAGGTGCGTTCAGAGACCTGGTACAAAAAGCCAGTGAACTGGACATGGCTGAAGTGCATAGCCAAATCGCAGAAGAGAGCGCCAAGGCCTGAGCTTTTGCACCTGCTTGAAAGAAGACCGACGAGAGTCCAGCTCTGTCGGTCTTTTTTATGATTTTTTTACAGTGAAAAATATCCGATAAAAAATCACTCTGTTTCTGTGTGCAAACTTTGATGTGGTTTTTTGTAAAACGCTATGAAATCACTATAATTCAATGAGCTTAATCAGTTGGAGTATTTTTAATGGCAGTTACTGATACGGTAAAAAAACGAAGAGTAACCAGAAAAAAAGTTGCAAGGAAAAAAGTCGCAACCCGGAAAAGGGGACGGCCGGCAACAACTCCATCAGTAACAAACGAGGGCCTGGATTCGAATAACCCATCGCCTGAGAACAATGCGCAAACGGATGTCACCACGGTCAAGAGGGCAAGGCGCGGAAGACCGGTATCGGTTGAGGCGTTGCAGAAAAAACTCGAAGTGGCTCAGGTTGGATTAAAGGCGGAAAAGATCAAGCGCAAATCACAGGTCAATGCGCTGAAACAGAAGCTCGCAGCCGCTCTGGCGGGTAGAAAAATACTTCAGCAAAAACTCACGGCGGCGACCAAAGCTTTGGCCGCTATAGACGCCGAGCAAAAAGCGGCAGAACGCGAACAGGCCCGGGAAGCGAAAATGGAGGCAGCCAGGCAGGCGGCAATAGCCACATTTTTGGAGAAATGGGAAAAGAAACATCAGGCGGCGGAAAGCAAGCCGAAAACGCGTCGTAAGACGAAACGTGGCAGACCGCGTAAAGCATAGCCAATCTTCAATCGGATATGTAAAGGCCCCATGTTATTCGACTGGGGCCTTTTTTAATTTACATTGCACAACATGTTGTCGATGAACCGGGAACAGGAAATCAAACCGTGAAAATGCCATGGTATCCATGGAGTATAAGGCAGATTCTCAAAGGGAAGCCGAATATCGGTTGGCTAATGGATCTGTGTGAGGATAACTATCGGTTGATTCAGCGACTCTGTCCGGATATCAGGCAGTTGCATGGTCGTTATCTTTCCAGTCTCGAGGGTTCCATGGAACTCCACCTCGAAGTGATCGAGCAGACGCCCTACACCAGCCTGGTACATCTCACCTACTATTTCGAACATGGTGATGGCCAGAAACCTGACCCGGATGCGACTGTGCGCATCTACTACGATTCGAAGCAGATCGAGGTGCTGGATCTTCGACAAAAGATTTTGCCCCTGAAAAGCACTGTCTACTGGCCAACACTGGACGATAAATGGAAAGCCAATCTGTTTTTGTCCAAGTGGCTCTCTTACTGCGTACAACAGGGACACCACTTTTCCAGGTCTGACTCACTCTCTGGGTGAGCGATCAGGTAGTTGCATGTGCAGTATCTATCTAGCTGATAGTTATAATAAAAATTACAGTAATAGAGACTGATTGCTATTCTATATCGCAATCATAATTAGAATCAATTGCATAATTCTTGACAATTTCCCTAGGAAAATGGTAGTTTAAAAACCAAGTAAAGAACTCGGAATAACCACCAGCGTAGAGAATAGAACTATGAGACTTTCAACCAAAGGCCGATATGCGGTAACAGCAATGCTGGACCTGACCCTGCATGGGGGAGAAGGTCCCGTGACACTGGCAGAGATATCCGAAACCCAAGGAATTTCTCTTTCCTATCTGGAGCAACTTTTTGCCTGTCTGCGCGGCAAACAACTGGTGCGCGGTGTGCGCGGTCCAGGCGGCGGCTACTATCTGGGTCGTCCCGGTGATGAGATCTCCATTGCAGATATCATCTGCGCCGTAGACGAGTGGGTTGAATTCACCCGTTGTGGCGGTAATCAGGATTGTCAGGAAGGAAAACGCTGCCTGACGCACAATCTCTGGGACGATCTCAGCAGTGAAATCTACACTTTCCTCAGTAGCATCACCCTGGCGGACCTGGTCGAGCGGGGCGGCCTGAGAGAGACCGGCTGCGTCAGAAACAAGAAGGATGATGGCGAATTATCGGTTAGAGAAGGCTCGCGTGCTGCCTGATGATTGCCTGAGTCTGTCGTGATCTATATCTGAACCCCGCCTTCGAGGCGGGGTTTTTCGTAGTGGGTTTGGCATGTTGCTTTTAGCGCCCGACGAATAAATCAGCTATGATTGCCGCCCTCTATCAGGTTGATTGTGTATGACAGCAGAAACAGACAGCTTATCCACATTGCGCGACTTTATTCGCTGGGGCGCGAGCCAGTTCACTGAAGCTGGCCTGTTCTTCGGGCACGGTACCGATAATGCGCTGGATGAGGCGGTGGTGTTGGTTTTCCATGCCTTGCACCTGCAAAGCGATCTTCCCGCCCACTATCTGGATGCGACACTGACAGCTTCTGAGCGCATCAGGGTGCTGGGGCTTCTGCAGCGGCGGATTGATGAGCGTCTGCCGGCGGCCTACCTGACCAACGATGCGGTTTTTGCCGGCCTGCATTTCTATGTCAATGAAAATGTTCTGGTTCCGCGCTCGCCCATTGCTGAACTGATAGAAAACGGTTTTTCGCCCTGGCTGGATGGTGAGAGTGTGGGAAGGGTGCTGGATCTCTGCACCGGCAGTGGCTGTATAGCCGTCGGCTGCGCCTATGCCTTTGCCGATGCCAGCGTTGACGCGGTGGACATATCTCCTGCGGCCCTGGATGTTGCCGCAGTCAACGTCAGTAAACATCATCTGAGTGGACGGGTGGAACTGGTGCAGTCGAATCTGTTCAATGCCCTCAGGGGGCGGCAGTACGATCTGATCGTCAGCAATCCGCCTTATGTCAGCGAGGAGGAGATGGCTGACCTGCCGGATGAGTATCATCGTGAGCCGGCCCTGGGTCTGGAGGCGGGTGCGGATGGATTGGATATTGTTGCCACCATCCTGCGCGAGGCGGCGGATTTCCTAGAACCCGGTGGGATTCTGGTGGTCGAAGTGGGCAACAGCGCAGAGCAGTTGGTGGAACGCTATCCGAATGTGCCGTTCCTCTGGCTGGAGTTTGAACGGGGTGGCCACGGGGTTTTTCTGCTCACGGCCGACCAGTTGAATGAATATCAAAATGATTTTCTAGAGTGAGAGTTGTAGATGGCGATACAGCGGGCGCGTACACCTGAAGAGTATGCTGAGATGGTCAAGCAGGCCAAGTTTGAAATCGAAGATCTGAAGAACTGTCTTCTCTATGAAATGGAGGACCTGATCTCCTTTCCGGCGTTCCTCGAACCGCTGGATGAAGGCATAGCCGAGGTGTATCAAGCCATGTGCAATGGGGAATACAGCTTTGGCCGGGAAGATTTACCTTTCATGGAACTGGCCAATCAGAACGGCGATCAGATTCCGTTCCATGTATTACTGCAACAAATCAACGAAACACATCGCAGGGGCCTGGATGTGGAAGAGGGCGATTAAATGGACCAGACACTGGTATTCGATCTCGACCTGATCAACAAATACGATTATGCGGGTCCGCGCTACACCTCGTACCCTACCGCGCCCCAATTCCATGACGGCTTTGCTGATTCGGACTATCGGGCGGCTGCGCAAAGAAGCAATGAAAGCGGTCAACCGCTGTCACTTTACTTTCATATCCCGTTTTGTGACACCATCTGCTTTTACTGCGCTTGTAACAAGATAGCCACCAAGGATCGTGGGCTGAATGCCCCTTATCTGCAGCGTCTTTATAAAGAGATCGAAATGCAGGGTCAGCTCTACGATAACTCACGCAAGGTTGATCAGCTGCACTGGGGCGGTGGCACCCCGACCTTTCTCAGTCTCGAGCAGATGCAGGAGTTGATGCGCGTCACCGGCGAGCATTTTCAGTTGGCGGATGACAATTCAGGGGAGTACTCGATTGAGATAGATCCCCGCGAAGCGACTGCTGAGACCGTGCGTGTACTCAGCGAGGCTGGCTTTAATCGCATGAGTCTGGGCGTTCAGGATTTCGACGAGAAGGTGCAAAAAGCGGTCAATCGCATCCAGACCGAAGAGGAAACTTTTGCCGTGCTTGATGCCGCCAAGGCGAATGGTTTCCGCTCGGTGAGTATCGATTTGATCTACGGACTGCCGTTTCAGTCTGTCGACAGCTTTGCCCGAACCCTGGACCGGGTTCTCGAGGTGGGTCCGGACCGGCTCTCGGTATTCAACTACGCCCATCTGCCGCAGATGTTCAAGCCCCAGCGAAGAATCAACGAGGCCGAACTCCCCCAGCCCGAGGTGAAGCTGGAAATCCTCAAGATGACCATCGATCACCTGACCGATGCCGGTTATATCTATGTGGGTATGGATCATTTTGCCCGTCCGGATGACGAGCTTGCCATTGCCCAGCGTGAAGGCTCTCTGTATCGCAATTTCCAGGGTTATTCGACACACTCGGATTGTGACCTGGTGGCCATGGGCGTGACCTCCATCAGCATGGTGGGTAATACCTACAGCCAGAATGTACGTGACCTGGAAAGTTACTATGAGCGCTTGGATGCAGGTAAATTGCCCGTGTTGCGCGGAATCGAGTTGAGCCAGGATGACCTGATCCGGCGCGATGTGATCACCCAGCTGATCTGCAACTTTACCCTGCCTTTTGAGCGGATTGATCAGGCCTGGGGCATCAGTTGCACAGATTATTTCACCGAAGAGTTGGCCCGGATGGAGCCGATGATCGATGACGGATTACTGGAAAAACACGCCAATGGTCTGGTCGTTTTGCCGCGGGGCCGGTTGCTAATCAGAAATATCTGCATGGCGTTTGATAAATACCTGCCGCCATTATCCCAGCAGAAGAATTTTTCACGGGTAATCTGAGAAAAAGTGGCTGTTTTTTTGGGGTGAAAACTCTTTTTAAATCAGCATGTTCATCGTTATTTTGGGTAAAGAACCCGGATCCGGGAGCATTTTTCGCCAGGATGACAATTTTTGGATTAGAATCGGACGCGATCTATGTTATATAATGGTCGTTTGATTTGGGGAATGTAATTCTTGAGTTGCCTCTCCCCCTCGTTAAAAGAGTTTTGCGAGAGTGGCGGAATTGGTAGACGCGCTGGATTTAGGTTCCAGTGGGGTAACCCGTGAGAGTTCGAGTCTCTCCTTTCGCACCATGATTGATGCTGATCATCGCCGGGTATATTCCGTTGCGGTGACATCCAATAACATTAAATCTTAATTACAGTCGATGATATGGCAGACATTTCTGCCAGAGAGGTTTTTCATGCAAGTTTCGGTTGATTCCACTGAAGGGCTTGAGCGTAAGATGACCGTTGAATTGCCTGCCGAGCAGGTGAATACAGCGGTTGAAAAGCGTTTAAAAGAGATCGCACGCACAGTGAAAATGGATGGTTTTCGTCCAGGCAAGGTACCACTGTCGGTCGTTCGTAAGCGTTATACCGGTCAGGTACGGGATGAGGTCTTTGGTGAACTGATTCAATCCACCTATTTCCAGGCCCTTTCCCAGGAAAAGCTGCAACCGGCCGGCGAGCCGAGCATCAAGCCTCTCGAAATCGATCCCCAGCAAGGTGTTGGCTATGTGGCCACCTTTGAAGTGATGCCGGAAATCACTATCGCGGACATGAGCGATAAGGTGATAACCAAAGCGATCGCCACAGTTTCCGATGCCGATCTCGACAGCATGATTGAAAAACTGCGTTCTCAGCGCACCACCTGGAACGAAGTCGAACGCGCCGCACAGGATGGCGATCAGGTGACCCTCTCTTTCAAGGGCTTTATCGATGGCGAGGCATTCGATGGCGGTTCGGCAGAGAACGTTCCTCTGGTTCTCGGGTCCAATTCCATGATCGATGGATTTGAAGCGGGTCTGGTGGGTTGCAAAGCCGGTGACAAGAAGACTCTCGAATTGAAATTTCCAGATAATTACCGGGTTGAAAAGCTGGCCGGAAAAGAGTCAACCTTCGAGGTAGAGGTTTCCAAGGTTGCTGAACCGGTTCTGCCCGAAGTAGATGAAGAGTTTGCCAAGATCTTCGGTGTCACAGAAGGTGGTGTCGAGGCATTCCAGAAAGAGATCCGCTCGAACATGGAGCGTGAGCTGGAAGAGAAGATCAGCGCCAACGTCAAGCAGCAGGCCATGGACATACTGGTCGAGAGCAATAGCTTCGATGTACCCGGTGCACTGATACGCCAGGAGGCCAAGGCGTTGTTGCAACAGGCCAAGGCGAATATGGCCCAAAGTGGACAGAGTAGCCAGATTGATTTGCCGCTGAGTCTGTTTGAAGGTCAGGCCAAGCGCCGTGTTCAGTTGGGTCTGGTGATGGGTGAAATCATCAAGCAGCACAACATCGAGCTGGATCAGGACCGCGTGCGCGCCAAGGTCGAGCAGTTTGCGCAGTCATATGAAATGCCGCAAGAGGTTGTTGACTACTACTACAGCAACAAACAACAGCTTGCAGGAGTAGAAAACGTAGTACTCGAAGATCAGGTTGTTGACTGGATCACACAGCAGGTCAAGGTTGAAGAACAGAATTCAACTTTTGAAGAGGTGATGAATCCCAAGCAGCCGTCTGATCAGGAATCTGAATAAACAATTTTAAAGGTTTTCTCTGACATGACCGATAACAGCCACATGGGTGCTTTGGATACAAAAAATCTGGGATTGATTCCGATGGTTGTCGAACAGACATCCCGCGGTGAGCGCTCCTATGATATCTATTCCCGCCTGCTGAAAGAGCGCGTGATCTTCCTGGTAGGGCAGGTTGAAGACCATATGGCCAATCTGATTGTGGCTCAGTTGTTGTTTCTTGAGTCGGAAAATCCGGATAAGGATATTCACATCTATATCAACTCTCCGGGTGGCTCTGTAACCGCTGGCATGGCAATTTATGACACCATGCAGTTCATCCGTCCGGACGTCAGCACCATGTGCATCGGGCAGGCGGCGAGCATGGGTGCGCTGCTACTGGCCGGTGGTCAGGCAGGCAAGCGTTTCTGCCTGCCACACTCCCGGATGATGATCCATCAGCCTCTGGGCGGTTTTCATGGTCAGGCGACCGATATTGAGATCCATGCCAGGGAAATCCTGTTACTGCGTGATAAGCTGAATCATATTCTGGCCCACCATACAGGACAGCCCCTCGAGGTCATTGAACGCGATACCGAACGTGATAACTTCATGAGTGGCGAAGATGCCACATCATACGGCCTGATTGACCAGGTTCTGGACAAACGTCCGGATGCCGCTACCGAGAAATAACATATACCCTGTGCGGAATAAGATTGAATTTTTTCGCCATAGGCTATAAAAAGAGTAAGCGTTGAAATCAATTTCTAGCGCTGGCAACCGCATAAAATGGGATTTTTGTGGTTGAATTGCAGGTTGTGTCCTTGCCCAGCGTTGAATTTCACCCTACGAAGCACCATTTGCTAAAGATAACTGTTGAAGTAGGGGATGTAAGAGGATGCCTGTATGAGTGATGACAAAACGCGAGGTGATGACGGCAAGCTGCTCTATTGCTCTTTTTGTGGCAAGAGTCAGCATGAAGTTCGCAAGCTGATCGCCGGTCCCTCTGTTTTCATCTGTGACGAGTGTGTCGAATTGTGCAACGACATCATTCGCGAAGAGATGCAGGAGAGCAGAACCGAAGTCACCAGCAAACTGCCAAAACCCTACGAAATCAACGCGATGCTCGATCAGTATGTGATCGGTCAGACACGTGCGAAAAAGGTCCTGTCGGTCGCCGTCTACAACCATTACAAGCGTCTGGACGTGCGTGGTAAAAAAGACGATGTCGAAATCTCCAAGAGTAATATCCTGCTGATCGGTCCGACCGGTTCGGGCAAGACCTTGCTCGCGGAAACGCTGGCGCGCATGCTCAATGTGCCTTTTACCATCGCGGATGCGACAACGCTGACGGAAGCGGGCTATGTTGGTGAAGATGTCGAGAACATCATTCAGAAATTGTTGCAGAAGTGCGATTATGATGTTGAGAAGGCACAAACCGGTATCGTCTACATCGATGAAATCGATAAGATTTCCAGGAAATCAGATAATCCCTCTATCACCCGTGATGTCTCCGGCGAGGGCGTGCAACAGGCACTGTTGAAGCTGATTGAAGGCACAGTTGCCTCCGTGCCGCCGCAAGGGGGACGCAAGCACCCGCAGCAGGAGTTTCTGCAGGTCAATACCTCGAATATCCTGTTCATCGTTGGTGGTGCTTTCGCCGGGCTGGAGAAGGTGATTGGCAACCGCTCTAAAACCGGCGGCATTGGTTTCTCGGCGAAGGTTCACAGTAAGGATGACAGCCGACAGGTGGGCGAGATTCTGACCGATGTTGAGCCAGAGGATCTTATCAAATTCGGTCTGATTCCTGAGTTTGTCGGACGTCTGCCCGTGGTTGCGACGTTGGACGAACTTGACGAGGACGCGCTGGTAACCATTCTTACCGAGCCCAAGAACGCACTGGTGAAACAGTACAGCCGTCTGTTCGAGATGGAAGATAGTGAACTCGAGTTCCGTGAGGATGCCTTGCGTGCCATCGCCAAAAAGGCCATGGAACGCAAGACCGGCGAACGCGGCCTTCGCACCATCATGGAGCAGGTATTGCTCGACACCATGTATGATCTGCCATCGATGGATAATGTCAGTAAGGTGGTTGTCGACGAGTCGGTGATCTCTGGGGAAAATACCCCGTATATCATCTATGAAGGCGGCGATACCAAGCAGTTGGCTGCTTCTGACTGATTGCATTGTAACCGCGTGCCGATTGTCATTCCGGCAGGGGCGCGCGGAAAATATACCCCTGACAGTTGAATATCCATACCCCCGCCCCAACCATTCACTAAATGGTCCGATAACGTGTATGCTTGTTAACAGTACACGGGACAGTTTTTGACTCTTCAGTTGATTTCCGCAACAGCAATAGACCTGTTCTTTCCAGGAATAACTGATCAGTCCATACCATCTAGATAGGAGTACCCGTTATGGGGAAAAGCGATATCACCTCAGCGATGACGACAGCCTCAAGTAACATCATTCCCGTTCTGCCTCTGAGGGATGTAGTCGTTTATCCCCATATGGTTATTCCGCTATTTGTGGGTCGTGAAAAGTCAATTCTCGCCCTGGATGCCGCAATGAAAGACAACAAGCAGATCCTGCTTGTCGCACAGCGAAGCGCAGATACCGATGATCCGCAAATCAAGGATCTGTATGAGGTGGGGACACTGGCCAATATTCTGCAACTGCTCAAACTGCCTGACGGTACCGTGAAGGTGCTGGTTGAGGGTAGTGCACGTGCGCAGTTGGACAATTACGTCACCCAAGAGAGCTATTTTGCGGCTGAATTCCGGTCTGTTCAGGAAGAGATGGGCATAGACGAGCGGGAGATGGAGGTGTTGGCGCGTTCAGCGACCGCTCTGTTTGATCAATACGTCAAGCTCAACAAGAAAGTACCCCCGGAAGTGCTCACCTCACTTTCCAGTATCGAAGACCCCAGTCGCCTGGCGGACACCATGTCGGCGCACATGTCGCTGAAATTGGAAGATAAGCAGCGGGTCCTGGAAATGGCCATTGTGCGTTAACGTCTGGAACACCTGATGGGGCTGATGGAGTCGGAAAATGACCTGCTGCAGATGGAAAAGCGTATTCGCGGCCGCGTCAAGCGCCAGATGGAGAAGAACCAGCGCGAGTACTATCTGAATGAGCAGATGAAGGCGATCCAGAAGGAGTTGGGCGAACTGGATGATGCGCCTAATGAAATTGAAGATCTGACCAACCGCATTGAAACCGCCGGCATGACCAAAGAAGCCAAGGATAAGGCGATGGGCGAGCTGAACAAGCTCAAGCTGATGTCGCCGATGTCGGCCGAGGCTACCGTGGTTCGTAACTACATCGATACCCTGGTCAGTGTTCCCTGGAAAAAGCGCAGCAAGATCCGCAATGATCTGGCCGCTGCCGAGGAAGTTCTGGAAAACGATCACTATGGCCTGGAGAAGGTCAAAGAGCGCATCATCGAATATCTTGCAGTTCAACAGCGGGTGCGCAAACTCAAAGGTCCGATACTCTGTCTGGTCGGTCCCCCAGGCGTGGGGAAGACCTCGGTCGGACAGTCCATCGCTAGGGCAACCAACCGTAAGTTTGTCCGCATGGCGCTCGGCGGCGTGCGCGACGAGGCGGAAATACGCGGGCATCGCCGCACCTATATCGGGGCATTACCCGGTAAAATCATCCAGAATCTATCGAAAATCGGCACCAGAAACCCCCTCTATCTGTTGGATGAAATCGACAAGATGGCGATGGATTTTCGCGGTGATCCAGCCTCCGCGCTGCTCGAAGTGCTTGATCCGGAGCAGAATCACACCTTTGCCGATCACTATCTGGAGGTGGATTACGATCTGTCCGAAGTGATGTTCGTGGCAACCGCGAACACTCTGAATATTCCCCCGGCACTGCTGGACCGCATGGAGGTGATCCGCCTGTCCGGTTACACCGAAGATGAGAAGGTAAATATAGCCACTCGCTATCTGGTACCCAAGCAGATGGAGAACAACGGGTTGAAGAAGAGTGAGCTTCAGATCAGAGAGGCCGCCATCAGGGATATCGTACGCTATTACACCCGTGAAGCCGGGGTACGTAACCTGGAGCGAGAGATTTCAAAGATCTGCCGCAAGGTGGTGAAAGATATACTGCTGAAAAAGCCTGCGAAAACACTGGTGATCACCGCAAACAGCCTGGACAAATACCTGGGCGTTCAGCGATTCCGCTATGGCGAGGCTGAAGAGCATGACCAGATTGGACAGGTAACCGGTCTGGCATGGACCGAAGTGGGTGGCGAACTGTTGACTATCGAGGCCGCGCTGGTGCCGGGTAAAGGCAGGCTGAGCCATACCGGTAAGCTGGGTGAGGTGATGCAGGAGTCGATCCAGGCGGCAATGACCGTTGTTCGTAGTCGTGCGGGCATGCTCGGTCTGGAACCGGATTTTCACCAGAAGTCGGACGTGCATATCCATGTCCCTGAAGGGGCAACACCGAAAGATGGCCCCAGCGCCGGTATCGGTATGTGTACCTGTCTGGTGTCCGCATTGACACAGATTCCTGTCCGGGCGGATGTCGCCATGACCGGTGAAATCACCCTGCGGGGCGAGGTATTACCGATTGGCGGCCTGAAGGAGAAACTGCTGGCAGCTCATCGCGGGGGGATCAAGACAGTGATTATTCCCGAAGAGAATGAGCGTGATCTGGTGGAGATCCCTGACAACATAAAGAAGCATTTGACCATAAAACCCGTACGTTGGATTGATCAGGTGCTGGAAATTGCGTTGACGCGCATGCCACAACCCAGACAGGGCGGCGATGAAGAAGCGGTCGTATCGACTGTAAAGCCCAAGACGACCACACGAAAGCGAACCGCAAAAAAACGTAGCGGGGTTACCCAGCACTAATCCCGGGTACATAGCCTGGCTGACCTGTTGCAGCACAATCCTGGGATTGTGCTGCAACGCTTAAAACATGCGCGTTGTCAAGTGTGAAAAAACGTGTAATTGCCCTGGAAGGCGCATAAAATAAGGCTTCCTTGCAGATACTGCGCTTGACACCCCTTCTTCTGCACTGGTATAAATTGAGCCCGTTTTTTGTAGTAAACACCAGATCATTATCGGCAGGCATCGGATTGTTTCTGTCGTAATCCAAACACCACAAGGGGAGACATAATTAATGAATAAGACGGAATTGATAGATGCAATGGCGGATAGCGCTGATATTTCCAAGGCTGCAGCAGGACGTGCACTGGACGGCATGATTGAAGCCATTACCGGCGCACTGAAGAAAGACGACCAGGTGACCATCGTGGGCTTCGGTTCTTTCTCCGTACGCGAGCGTGCAGCCCGTACAGGACGTAACCCACAGACGGGTCAGGCGATTGAAATCAAGGCATAAAAAAATCCTGCATTTAAGGCTGGCAAAGCACTGAAAGATGCCGTAAACTAGCCGGCCTTTCCAGGGTGCTTAGCTCAGCTGGGAGAGCATCGCCCTTACAAGGCGAGGGTCGCAGGTTCGATCCCTGCAGCACCCACCAATACCTGGAGCGGTAGTTCAGTTGGTTAGAATACCGGCCTGTCACGCCGGGGGTCGCGGGTTCGAGTCCCGTCCGCTCCGCCAACATCCAAACAGCGGGGTATCAATTGATACCCCGTTTGTTTTTCAACCAGACAGTATTTCGCGAGTACGATCATGCTTCAATCGATCAGGGAACGTGCACAAGGGGTAATAGCCTGGATCATTGTTATCCTCATCAGTGTGCCTTTCGCCCTTTGGGGTATTCAGGAGTATCTGGGTGTCGGTTCAGAGCCAGTAGTGGCCTCTGTCAACGACCGGGATATTACTGAACGTGAATTTGAAAACCGCTATCGCGATTTTCGCCAGAACCTGCGTCAGCGCCTCGGGAGCAACTACCGTCCTGAACTGTTGGATGAAGCCCTTCTGCGTAAGGAGGTGCTCGATAGCATGATCAGAAACGAGTTGATCATGCAGGCATCCGATGAACTCGGGTTGCGTGCTGGCAATGATCTAGTCAGCCAGACCATTTTGGGTATTCCCAGTTTCCAGGTTGATGGCCGCTTCAATCAGCAGGCCTACGAGCGCGGTGTGCAGTCGCAGGGACTGACCCCAACCGGATTCGAAGAGCGGGTCAGGGCGGCAATCGTTTCGGATCAGATGTCGAAGGCCATAGGTGGGTCGGAATTCTCCACCCAGTCCGAACTCGACACCATCGTCAAGATGCGTCTGCAGCAGCGGGAGATCAGCTATCTGGTCATCCCCACTGCAAAAGTGGCGGACCAGGTCGCTGTCACTGACGCTGAAATACAGGCACATTACGATGCCAATCCGGGTGATTTCATGGCGCCCGAGAGAGTCAAGGTGAATTACATCGACCTTGAAATCGACAAAATCTCCGGCACTCTGTCAGCGGATGAAGAGAACCTGCTTGGTTATTATGAGCAGCACAAGAACGAATACATCTCTCCTGAGCAGCGTCAGGCACGGCATATCCTGTTTGCCCTCGATGAGGGTGCAGATGCCGCTGCCGTGCAGCAGGCAGAGGATGACGCCAAGGCAGCTCTGCAGAGAATTCGCGATGGCGAGGATTTTGCCGCTGTGGCAAAAGAGCTCTCCCAGGACCCTGGCTCTGCTGAAAGCGGCGGTGATCTCGGCTTTTTCGAGACCGGGATCATGGACAAGGCATTCGACGAGACAGTTATCTCGATGGCGGAAGGCGAGATCAGCGAACCGGTTCGAAGCACCTTTGGTTTTCATATCATTGAACTGACAGCGGTTCGCGCGGCCCAGGGCAAATCCTACGAGGAAGCCAAAGCCGATCTGGAAAAAGCCTATCTGAAAAATGAGGCCCAGCGGCTGTTCTACGAATACGCAGAACGCCTGAGTAATCATGCCTATGAAGACCCCAACAGCCTGCAACCGGCAGCGGATGCATTAGGAATTGAGGTGCAGACCAGCGACTGGATCACCCGTGACAGCAAGGAAGGCATCTTTTCTGCACCAAAGATCATGAATGCGGTATTCAGTGACGATGTGCTGCGCTCGGGGAACAACAGCGAGGCGATTGAGTTGGGCCCCGAACATGTGGCGGTGGTCCGCGTCACTGAGCATGAGGAATCAACTCTGCGTTCCCTGGACGAGGTGAAGTCAGAAGTTGAGGCAATCCTGAAAAAGAAGAAGGCCTCGGAACTGACCCGGAAAAAAGGCGAAGAGCTGCTGGCCGAGCTGAATAATGGCGAGACTCTTCCGGTCCTTGCGGATAAAGAGGCATTGGCGGTTGAAGCGAAGGGTATGATCAATCGCGATAATCGCGAGATACCGCTCTCCATTGTACGCAGCGCGTTTCAGATTGCCCGTCCGGCTGAAGGGAAGATCAGTTATGGCGAGGCAGAGATGCCGGATGGCGGCTATGCGATCATTGCCTTGACCAAGGTTGAGGATGGGAAAATCGACAGTGTTGATCAATTGGGTGGAAAGGATACGATCAAGCAGGCATTGGAACGCGCCAAGGCCGATCGTTATTTCCAACTGCTGGTGGATCAGCTGCGCAGTAATGCGAAGATTGTGGTTCAGAACAAAACGTCATCGGAATAACCCTTGGCACTATTGTCAAACAGAAAAGGCCGTTTCCTCAGGAAACGGCCTTTTCGTTTTGAGGCCGCCAAACAGCAGCTGCCTTGCTGGTTACATCATGCCATGCCGACGATATGGTAGCCTGAATCGACATAGAGGATGTCACCGGTAATACCCGATGCCAGGTCGGAGCACAGGAATGCAGCGGCGTTGCCGACCTCGTCAATGGTTACATTGCGGCGAAGTGGGTTTTTCTTCTCCCCCTCTGCCAGCATGCCTTTGAATCCGCTGATGCCGGATGCAGCCAGGGTTCTGATCGGACCGGCCGAGATCGCGTTGACCCGGGTCCCTTCTGGACCCAGGGAATCGGCAAGATAACGTACGTTGGCCTCAAGGCTGGCCTTTGCAACACCCATGACATTGTAATTGGGGATGGTTCGCACTGCGCCCAGGTAACTCATGGTTAGCAGTGCGCCATTTCTGTCGCGCATCATCTCCCGGCCGCCTTTCGCCAGAGCCGCGAAGCTGTAGGAGCTGATGTCGTGGGCGATGGCGAAGCCTTCGCGGGTGACCGCGTCGATATAGCTGCCCTCCAACTGATCGCGCGGGGCAAAACCGACAGAGTGGATAATCCCGTCGAGACCGTCCCAGGTCTTTCCCAGTTCGCTGAACAGATCGTCGATTTGCTGATCGGATGCGACATCCAGTGGCAGGGCGATATCTGACCCCAGATCAGCAGCCATATCCTCCACGCGTTTTTTCAGCTTATCGGATTGATAAGTGAAGGCGAGCTGAGCCCCCTCGCGGTGCATGGCCTGAGCGGTACCCCATGCAATTGAACGAGTGCTGGCAACGCCAACGATGAGGATTCGCTTGTTTTGTAAAAAACCCATGAGAATTCCTTGATCTGAAGTTATCGCCAGACAGGCTGACCTTAGTGGTACAGGATGCGATTATATGCCCTGCAGGCAGTATGATAATAAAATGTGGCAGGTTGGAAAACATATCATTGCCGCAGAACCACTGAACATGCTTGTGGTCAATCATAAGGCTGGGGCGGAAAGAAGCGCCTGAATAACAACACCAGGGAATTTTCTGTTGCAAGAGCGAAGTTCAAAGCGTTGGTATCTTCTCCTCCTGACTGCCGGTCTGCTGTTACTCAATGGCTGCCGGGAGGGTGCCTGGAACAACCCCTATCCGCTGTCAGAGTCTGAACAGAACATCATATACAGCTCATTTAGCGAGCGCCCCAAGCATCTTGATCCGGTCAGGGCGTACAGTTCCAATGAGTACGCATTCATCGCCCAGATCTATGATCCACCCTTGCAGTATCACTTTCTGAAAAGACCCTACCTTTTGGAACCGCTCGCCGCCACGGCGGTGCCCGAGGCGCGCTATTTTGATGAGCAGGGTAATCTGCTGCCGATGGATGCAGAACCGGAACAGATTGCCATTAGCGAATATGAGATCAATATCAGACCTGGCATGGGCTACCAGCCGCACCCGGCACTGGCCGCAGATCAGCAGGGTGGATATATCTATCATCACCTCGGCCAGGCGGATATAGAGGAATTGAACACCCTGGGGGATTTTACCGAAACCGGGACCAGGGAGGTGGTTGCTGAGGATTACGTCTACCAGATCAAACGCCTGGCCTTTCCTGCCCTGCATTCACCCATTGCCGGGCTGATGGGGGAGTATATTGTCGGTCTGGATGATTTTGGCAAACTGCTCGATCGTCAGTATGAGCAACTGAAAACCGAGACCGGGGAGGATAAACCCTATCTGGATCTGCGTCAGTTCGATATGGAAGGGGTCTACGCCGTCGATAAATACCGATACCGGATCAGATTGCACGGCAAGTATCCCCAGTTTGTCTACTGGCTGGCGATGCCGTTTTTCGCCCCCATGCCCTGGGAGGCGGATGCCTTCTATTCGCAACCCGGAATGGAGGCGCGCAATCTCTCCCTGGATTGGTACCCGATCGGCAGCGGCCCGTTCATGTTGTCGGAAAACAACCCGAATCTGCGTATGGTGCTGGAGCGCAACCCCCATTTTCACGGTGAGGCTTATCCGTCGGAGGGCGATCCAGGTGATCGGGAACTGGGTCTGCTGGACGATGCCGGAAAACCGATGCCGTTCATCGACAAGGCGATCTACAGCCTGGAGAAGGAGACCATACCCTACTGGAATAAATTCCTGCAGGGCTATTACGATACCTCCGGGGTCTCATCGGACAGCTTCGATCAGGCCGTACAGTTTTCCGATCGAGGTGAACTTGGTCTGACCGAAGCGATGCAGGCGAAGGGTATCGAGTTGATGACCGACGTTACCACCTCTGTCTATTACATGGGGTTCAACATGGCCGACCCGGTGGTGGGCGGTGATTCCGAGAGCGCCCGTCTGCTGCGCCAGGCGATCTCCATCGCCATGGATTTCGAAGAGTATATATCCATTTTCAACAATGGCAGAGGGATAGCTGCACAGAGCCCGCTTCCACCGGGTATCTTCGGCAATCGACCGGGTGAGGCAGGCATCAATCAGCAGGTGTATGACATGGTCAACGGCACACCCCGGCGCAAAGGCATT
Organism: Sedimenticola sp.; assembly: GCA_002869585.1. GTDB lineage: Bacteria > Pseudomonadota > Gammaproteobacteria > Chromatiales > Chromatiaceae > BM503. The sequence goes on along the minus strand of PKUO01000104.1, from coordinate 51,625 downwards.
GACTATGCAAGGCAGTTGATGAAACAAGCCGGCTATGCCGATGGCCGGGACGCCAAGACCGGCAAATCGCTGATTCTCTACTATGACACCACCGCCTCGGGACCGGATGACAAGGCGCGCCTCAACTGGATCAGAAAACAGTTTGCCAAGCTGGGCATTCAACTGGTGATCCGTGCGACCGATTACAACCGTTTTCAGGAGAAGACTCGCAAGGGCACAGCGCAGATCTTTATGTGGGGCTGGAATGCCGACTATCCGGACCCGGAGAATTTTCTGTTTCTGCTGTATGGGCCAAACGGCAAGCTGGAGCATGGTGGAGAGAATGCCGTCAATTACAGCAATGCCGAATTTGACCAGTTGTTCGTGCAGATGAAAAACATGGAGAACAATTCGCAGCGGCAACAGATCATCGATCGGATGATAACCATCCTGCAGCATGACGCTCCCTGGGTGTGGGGATTTCATCCCAAGGCATTTTCCTTGTTCCATAGCTGGTACAAAAACGTGAAACCGAATCTGATGGCCAACAACACCCTGAAGTACAAGCGGGTGGACACAGCCCTGCGGGAGCAACAGCGCCAGGCATGGAACCCGCCGGTTGTCTGGCCCATTGTGATTATCGGGCTGTTACTGGTGTTGACAGTCATTCCCGCGGTAGTTCTCTACCGCAGGCACGAGAGGAGCGCGGCACGATGATGGCCTATATCATACGGCGTATTCTCTATGCCATACCTATCCTGGTCGGCGTCAACGTGCTGACCTTTCTGTTGTTTTTTGTGATCAATTCACCGGATGACATGGCCCGCATGCACCTGGGCATGAAACGCGTGACGCCCGAGGCAGTCGAGAATTGGAAAAGAGAGCGGGGCTATGACCAGCCGCTGCTGGTGAATCAATCCGCAAGTGGGACGGGCAAGCTCACAGAGACCATCTTTTTCCAGAAGTCCCTGAAACTCTTTCAGTTCGATTTCGGCACCTCTGACAGCGGTCGGGATATCGGCTACGACATATCCCAGCGCATGTGGCCGAGTCTGGCGATTGCGATTCCGGTGCTGTTGATCGGACTGTTGGTGAATATCACCTACGCTCTGCTGATCGCCTTTTTTCGGGCGACCTACATCGATTTCTGGAGTGTGGTGCTGTGCGTGGTGATGATGTCGATATCCGGACTGTTCTACATCATCGGTGGGCAGTATCTGGTGAGCAAGCTGCTCCATCTGGTGCCGATTTCCGGTTATGACACGGGCATCAGTGCAATCAAGTTCCTGGTGCTGCCGGTGATTATCGGCGTGATCGGCGGTATCGGCTCGGGCACGCGCTGGTATCGAACCCTGTTTCTGGAAGAGATCAACAAGGATTATGTGCGCACCGCCCGCGCCAAGGGCCTCTCGGAAACGGTGGTACTCTTCCGCCATGTCCTGAAAAACGCCATGATCCCGATCCTCACCGGTGTAGTGGTGGTATTGCCGCTGCTGTTCATGGGGAGCCTGATCACCGAATCCTTTTTCGGCATACCCGGATTGGGCAGTTACACCATCGACGCCATCAGCAGCCAGGACTTTGCCATCGTCAGGGCGATGGTGTTTCTCGGCTCGGCACTCTATATCCTTGGTCTGATTCTGACCGATATCTCCTACACCCTGGTCGATCCGCGCGTGAGGCTCTCCTGATGGCGGGTATGGTGATTCTCTGGACAGACTTCCTGGTCTTTGTGCTGGTGGTCGTAACCACCGCTTTTGCGATCTACGCCTCGAAGAAGGAGCACCTGCGCGCACCCTGGGGGCGGGTGATCCGCAGTCGCACCGGCATGGGCACCCTGGTGGTACTGTGCTTTTATCTGGCGATTGGTTTGCTTGACTCGATCCACTTCCACCCGCAACTGCCAGCCGAAGAGCAGGGTGGCGAAGGCAAGTACTCCACCGAGATCATCAGCCTGTTCGACCAGATGGTCGACGGCTTGCGAACCCGTCAGGAGAAGACCTATTCTGCCCCGCTTGCCGTCTATCTGTACGCCAAGGAGACGATAGAACTGGCGGATGGAACCACAGTCCGTGATTTTCCCCGGCTGGTTCACGGTGGCGCACACTTGACCGATCCCCAGCAGGAGTGGTTGCCGGATGTTATCCAGCGGACCATGCTCGGCTCGCTGAAGGGGATTGTGGTCAGCCTGGTGCTGGCGAATATCCTGTTTATGCTGATCAGTATGCGCAGCGCCAGGCACTTCGGCCAGGTGGCGAAAGAGATAATAGCGGGGAAAACCGAGATCCCCTGGCGAGTCATGCTGATGACCCTGACGGTGGTCCTGGTGCTGTTGTTCTCAGCGATGGAGCTGGCCCGTGTCTACCACCTATTTGGAACCGACAAAGTGGGTGAGGATGTCTTCTACCAGGCGCTGAAAAGCATCCGTACCGGGCTGTTGATTGGCACCCTGACCACCCTGGTGATGCTGCCTGCGGCGGTGCTGTTGGGGATCATGGCCGGCTATTTCCGTGGTTGGGTGGATGATGTAATCCAGTATCTCTATACCACCCTCAATTCGATCCCCGGGGTGCTGTTGATTGCCGCGGCCATCCTGATGCTGCAGATCTATATGAGCAATCATGCCGAGGAGTTCAACAGTATTGTCGAGCGGGCCGATCTGCGCCTGCTGTTTCTCTGCATCATTCTCGGCGTGACCAGCTGGACCGGACTTTGCCGGTTGTTGCGTGGCGAGGCGATGAAGCTCCGCGAGATTGATTATGTCCAGGCTGCCACGGCGTTTGGCGTTGGGCATTTTCAGATCATCATGCGCCATATACTTCCCAACGTGCTGCACATTGTTCTGATCACCGTGGTGCTCGACTTTTCCGGGCTGGTGCTGGCCGAGGCGGTGCTCTCCTACGTCAATATCGGCGTTGATCCAACGATGAACAGTTGGGGCAACATGATCAACAGCGCTCGTTTGGAAATGGCCCGGGAGCCGATTGTCTGGTGGTCGCTGGCCGCCGCCATGGTGTTCATGTTTACCCTGGTGTTGTCTGCCAATCTGTTTTCAGATGTGGTACGTGACGCCTTCGATCCAAGATTGCGGCATAACCGCTAGATCTGAATGGGCAACCAATCAATGAGCGACATCCTGCTGAAAGTTGAAAACCTCCAGACCTGGCTGGGTAGCGATGACAATCCGGCCCGTGCGGTGGATGGTGTCGATCTCAGTATCCGCAAGGGTGAGACCTTCGCGCTGCTCGGTGAATCGGGCTGTGGCAAATCGATGACCGCGCTGTCGATCATGCGTCTGCTACCCCCGGTCGGTCGGGTGGTGGATGGCCAGGTTTTGCTGGGAGAGACTCAGCTACTCGACTTGCCTGAGCGAGATATGCGCAACGAACGTGGCGGGCGCCTGGCGATGATTTTCCAGGAGCCGATGACCTCGCTCAACCCGGTCATGTCCATTGGGGATCAGATAAGCGAAGCGATCAGGATTCATGACGCGGTGTCGGACGTTCGCGGCGACAAGCGGGTGCTGGAACTGTTGCATGCCGTGGGTATCCCCGACCCCGAACGCAGGATCAATGAGTATCCCCATCAGCTCTCCGGGGGCATGAAGCAACGTGTGATGATTGCGATGGCGCTGGCGGGCAATCCGGAGTTGCTGATTGCTGATGAGCCGACCACGGCACTGGATGTGACGATTCAGGCGCAGGTTTTGAAACTGATGCGGGATCTGCAGCGGAAGACCGAGATGGCGATTCTGCTGATTACCCACGATCTTGGGGTGGTTTCGGAAGTGGCAGACCGGGTGGCGGTGATGTATGCCGGGCATATTGTCGAAGAGGCGAGCCGTGACCAGTTTTTTTCTAATCCAAAACACCCCTACAGCCAGAAACTGTTCGATTCCCTGCCAGGCCAGGAAAAGCGCTCGCACAAGCTGGCGGTGATAAAAGGCTCGGTCCCGTCCCTGAATCAAACCTTCACAGGTTGCCGTTTCATCGATCGCTGTGATCGGGCCAGTGACCTGTGCAGCCGCGAAGTGCCGCAGTGGATTCAGCTGGGTGCCGATCATGCACTGCGCTGTCATAATCCTGATGCAGCAACAAACAGTATTGAGGAAGCGACGAAGCATTCGCCCCCGGATGAACCTGCAAGTGCCGAACCGCTGCTCAAGGTTGAGGGGCTGCGGGTCCATTTCCCGATTCACAAGGGGGTGTTCAAGCGCGTCGTGGGGCAGGTGAAGGCGGTGGATGGTCTTTCCCTTTCGATCGGGGCGGCCAGAACCCTGGCCCTGGTGGGAGAGTCAGGCTGTGGCAAGACAACGGTGGGAAAAGGCATTCTGCAACTGCTTCGGCCCACGGCTGGCAGTGTACTGTTCGATGGAGATGAGTTGACCGAGTTGAAGGGGGAGCGCATGCGCAAGCGCCGCTCTGATCTGCAGATCATCTTTCAGGATCCGATGGCCTCAATGAATCCGCGTTTGCTGGTGGGCGATATCATCGAAGAGGGCATGAAGGCACAGGGGCTGGGTGGCTCCGCGCAACAGCGATCGGCGCGTATTGCTGATCTGCTCTCTCATGTCGGGCTCTCTGGTGATGCTATAAACCGCTACCCGCATGAATTTTCCGGTGGCCAACGCCAGCGGATTTGTGTTGCCCGTTCCCTTGCGGTGGACCCGCGCCTGATCATCTGCGATGAACCTACCAGCGCGCTGGATGTGTCTGTCCAGGCGCAAATTCTCAACCTGCTCAAATCCCTCCAGGATGAGCACAGGCTCTCCTACCTGTTCATCACCCACAATATATCAGTGGTCGCCTATCTGGCCCATGAAGTGGCGGTGATGTATCTGGGGCGGATAGTCGAGCAGGGCGGGGTGGATGAGATACTCGGCTCCCCCAGGCACCCTTACACTCAGGCGCTGTTGTCGGCGGTGCCGGTTGTCGATGCCGCAACCCGACGGCAGGTAATCCGGTTGGAAGGGGATATGCCGTCTCCTGCCCATCCCCCTGCCGGGTGTCATTTCCATCCAAGATGCCCCCAAGCGAGTGAGGAGTGCCGAAAGGGCTATCCCGGTGAGGTGGTTGTCAGCGCGTCGCATCGGGTCAGCTGCTTCAAAGTCACCCCATGATCCCGGCAGTTTAAGCGCCGGATCAGGTGTTCTCAGAGGGTCTGAGCTGTCTGATCCACGTAGAGATTAATTTTCTGGCCAGGCTGGAGGTATTTGCTGGGTAGGCTGTTCCATTTTCGCAGATCGGCGACCGATACCTGGAAGCGTTCAGCAATACTGAACAGCGAGTCGCCCTTGCGTACACGATAGCGCACTGAGCTTCTGCTGGAGACCTTGGACTGTGCGCGCGTTGGGAGGCTGATGGCTCGATTCGATGCCGTTTGCACCTTGATGATCAGTTTCTGTCCCGGACGCAGGGTGCTGTTCAGGGCGAGATTGTTCCAGCCGGCCAACACCTTGGGGCTGATATTGTACTTTCTGCCAATCCCCCAGAAGGAGTCCCCGGCGCGTACGGTGTAGTGGATGGTCCTGTCTTTCGGGGTAGGGGATGACTCTGCTAAAGAGGCGTACTGTTCGGGGTTTTGTGACGGAACCGGTATCAGCAGGTGTTTTCCGGCTCTGATTCGATTGTCACGCAGTTTGTTCACCTGCTTGAGCAGAGTCACTGTTGTCCCGAATTTGTTGGCAATGCTGCCGAGATTATCGCCTTGGCCGATCTGGTAACGGGTCCATTTTAGCCGGTCATTCTGAGACAGTTGTGCCAGTTTCTGTTTGAAGGTGCCAGAGTTGTTGACCGGAATATTCAGACGATGAGGCCCATCGGGTGCGGTTGCCCAGCGGTTGAATCCCGGATTCAGTCTATACAGGTCATCAATCGATATGCCAGCCATGTCCGCCGCCAATGCCAGGTCGAGTTGGGATTGGGTGTCAATGCTTTCGAAATAGGGTCGATTGGGTATGGCAGACAGGGTGAGGCTGTATTTTTCCGGATCTGAGAACATCTTTGCCAGCGCCAGCAGACGCGGAACATAGTGCTTTGTCTCTTTCGGCAGGTCCAGGCTCCAGAAGTCGGTCGGCTCGCCCTTGTCGCTGTTGCTGCGGATTGCCCGGGAGACACCGCCTGGGCCGGCATTGTAGGCCGCCAGAGCCAGCTCCCAGTCGCCATCAAACTGCTCCGACAACTCCTTCAAGTGATCCAGTGCGGCATGCGTGGCTGCTACTACATCACGACGTCCGTCATACCACCAGTTCTGTTCGAGGCCATAGAGTTTTCCTGTGGAGGGTATGAATTGCCATAGGCCCGCAGCCCGTCCGGCCGAGAAGGCGAACGGCCGGTAGGCGCTCTCTATTACCGGTAGCAGTGCCAGTTCGCCGGGCAGATTGCGTTTCTCGATCTCCTCGGCGATGAAGAACAGATAGGGTACTGCGCGCTCCTGAACCTGTTGCAGGTGTTTGTCGTAGCGAACAAAACGTTCGATTTCACGCTCAACCCTGTCATTCTCGGGGATATCCAGGGCGAATTTATCCTGTATCCTTTGCCAGAGCTTCTCGTGGGCCTTGGCGGGTTCTTCTGGCAGGCTGGTATTGCTGGTATCCTCAATAGAGAGTCTTGGCTTGAGAGAAAGTTGTGTGCCGCTTGATGGCTTTTTCAGCGGAGGAGTAATGGTCTCCTTGGCTCTATCGGTGGTTGTCTCCCGGGCGGGGGGTTCCACTGCCGCTTCGGGGGCATTCTTAGTCATTACCGAATTACAACCGGAAATGGTGAGAATGACTGGCAAGGCGAGGGCCACTAGGGTGTTGTTATTCGATGCCATCTACTCGTCCTGGATATCTGGGATTTAGCCACCAGAGGGGGGCTGAAACATGGAATTGGACTATACGCAAAGGCGGCATCCATTTCTAGACAAAGATCCTCTGCATAAGGTATCGGCGGACCGGTAAATGTCTGTAGTGAATATTAAGTAAATCACCAACTAAGTTTGGTAATTAATTGATTATTATATAAATGTAAAAAAAACAGTTTTGCTTTAATGCGCCGGATCTGTCCGATAGCCTGGTTGCCTGGTTTCGCACACCGGCTGGCCAGTTCTTGCTGGAGCAGGAGTGGGACTGCCTGGAGGGGTTGCTTGGCCATCTGTTCGGATATCATCTGATCCAGGTGGGCCAACTGGGCCAGCAGGAGCGGCATCTGACCGCCAGCAAGATTCGTTCACAGGTGCTGCTGGATACAGCCCGGCTACGGCCTGCCAGTGATCTCTCTCTCTCGTATATCCGTTGCCGGCTCGATCTGTTGCCAGTTGTCTCGGATACAATCGATGTGGCGATTCTGCCCCACACCCTGGATTTTTCGGCAGAACCGCATCAGGTATTGCGGGAAGTGGATCGGGTCCTGATTGCGGAAGGACGGGTACTGATCACTGCCTTCAACCCCTGGAGCCTGTGGGGGCTTTGGCGTCTGTTCCACATGCGCAGTGGCAAGGTTCCCTGGTGCGGTCAGTTTGTCTCTCCATCCAGGGTGTTGGACTGGCTGTCACTGCTGGGGTTTGAGGTGGAGAAGAAGCGCCCGCTGATGTTCAGACCACCGTTCAATCATCGGGGGCTGATGCGCAGATTAAGTCGCCTGGATTCCTGGGGACGAAGGTTCTGGCCACTATTCTCTGGCGTCTATGTCATCCAGGCGGTGAAACGTGTGACCCCGCTGACACCCCGGCGGGCGGCCTGGAAACTGAGAACCCGGGGCATCAGCAATCAGGTGGCCGAGCCGTCGGCGCGGAGCAGTAACCGTGGCTGACAGGGTCGAGATATTTACTGACGGCGCCTGCAAAGGCAATCCCGGTCCGGGGGGCTGGGGGGCACTGTTGCGCTACAAAGGGCATGAGAAACAGCTGTTTGGCGGTGAAGCGGATACCACCAACAATCGAATGGAACTGCTGGCCGTAATCAGTGCCCTAGGCGCTCTGACGCGCAACAGCAAGGTGGCCATCACTACCGATTCGCAATATGTGAAAAACGGCATTACCCAGTGGATACATAACTGGAAACGCAATGGCTGGCGCACCGCGGCAAAAAAGGCGGTGAAGAATGTGGACCTGTGGCAGCGTCTTGATCAACTTGTCACCCAGCATGATATCGAATGGCATTGGGTGAAGGGCCACAGCGGCCACCCGGAAAATGAACTGGCAGACCTGTTGGCCAATAAAGGCATCGAATCCCTATAGCCACATCTGCATGAGGAGCGTGCATGAGACAGATTGTTCTTGATACCGAGACTACGGGTCTCGAGCCTCAGCAGGGGCACCGGATTATCGAAATCGGTTGCGTGGAGATGGTCGATAGGAGACTGACCGGGAATAACTTCCATCAGTACCTCCAACCGGACCGTGAAATCGATCAGGCGGCGATAGAGGTGCACGGCATCACCAATGAGTTTCTCGAGGACAAGCCAAGATTCGCCGATGTGGTCGATGACTTCATGAACTACATCCGCGGGGCAGAGCTGATTATCCATAACGCTCCCTTCGATGTCGGGTTTATCGAGCACGAACTGAAACGCCTCGACCCGGGTTGGGGAAAGCTCGCCAGCGAATGCGTGATAATCGATACCCTGGTAATGGCAAAGAAGCTGCATCCGGGCCAGCGAAACAGCCTGGATGCCCTGTGCAAACGCTACACCATCAACAACAGCCATCGGGAACTGCATGGCGCCTTGCTGGATGCCGAGATTCTCGCCGATGTCTATCTGGAGATGACCGGTGGACAGACCATCCTGTTTCTGGAGGGTGATGCGACGGAGGGGGAGGAATCGAACGCCGATGGCATTCAGCGGTTACCGGTAGACCGTCCCCGCTTGAAGGTGGTAAGGGTTAGCCCGGAAGAGTTGGCGCTGCATGAACAGCGGCTACAGGCGATCGAAAAAGCAAGCGATGGTCACTGTGTCTGGCGAAAGACCGAACAGCCTTGATAGCGCCCGAGGTTCAGGTATTGGCGGGTAATTAAAACAGTCGGTTATGGGGTGGGTGTTACGGGTATTGACGCTTGCTGTCGCTGTCTTCGCCCTGAACTATGTTATGCAGTTTATCCGTATCCAGCAGTTGTATGTGCTTGCGTTCGACATTCAACAGGCCTTCTTCCTGAAAGCGGGTAAACAGTCTGCTCACTGTTTCAACAGCGAGACCCAGGTAGTTGCCGATTTCATGGCGTGACATGCTCAGGTAGAAATCGGTGGAGGAGAAGCCGCGGCGTTTGAAACGGTCCGACAGGCTGACCAGAAATGCCGCCAGCCGTTCTTCCGCATTCTTTTTGCCCAACAAGGTCAGCATCCCTTCGTCATGGCCGATCTCCCGGCTCAGCAGGCGGAACATCTGATGCTGCAGGCTGGGGATGGTGCTGCTCAATTCTTCGAGATGTTCAAAAGGGATTTCGCAGACTGCCGAGGTCTCAAGGATCTTGGCCGAGCAGTTGTGCATCTCGTGCTCGATGGCATCAAGACCGATCAACTCGCCTGGCAGATGGAAGCCGAGCACCTGCTCGCCGCCGTCTTCGCTGGGGGCGTAGGTCTTGACCGAACCGGTTTTGACTACATAGAGACTGTGAAAGCGGTCACCGTCACGAAACAGGTGATCGCCTCGATGCAGCGGACGGTTTCGCTTGACGATGTCATCAAGCTTTTCAACATCATCAGGCTCCAACCCCATCGGTAGACAGAGGGTTGTAAGACTGCAGTTTCTACACGCAACTTTGATATTTTCGAACGATATAATTTTACGTCCGTTCACGACCACCACCTTCTTTTTTTGATTGTTATATTGTGCAGCGCAAGTTGATATGGATCAAGTGTTTTTTTGATGTGGGTCAATAGTTTGGCGTTTCTGTTCGATAGCGCCGCTTGTTGCTGTATTTGTTCACAAAACCCGTGACAGAAATGCAAAACCCCCCACCAGTTGTTACTGATGGGGGGTGTGGTCAATCGATCAGACGATCGTTATTTCTGCGGGGCAGGAGCCGCTTGAGGTGCTGGATAGGCTGGTGCGCCATAGGGAGCGCCCCAACCAGGACCGCCACCGTATGGGCCGCCGTAGCCGCCATAGGGGTAACCACCGTAGCCGCCGCCATAGGGATAGCCGTAACCGCCGTAATAGGGGTTTCCGTAACCGTAGCCACGGCCATATCCGCTACCTGCGCCACGGCCGCTACCGCTGAAGTTCATGTTGAAGTCACCTGAACCGTCACCCCACATATCGTCTCCCCAGCCACCGCCGCCTGGGCCACCCCAGCCGCCAGGACCGCCACCCCACCAAGCTTGGGCGGGTTGCATAGATACCAGTGCGGCTCCAACAATGGCTGCAGTGCCGAGAATCTTTGTGTAGTTTTTCATTAAGTGAAGCTCCTCAGATTAGGATTTTATTAAGTTGTTTCAACCTTGAAACAGATTTGTCCCTTGAAAATAATGGTTGGATTATCGGGACCTAGCGTATGCATCGTAAAAAGGCATCACTTGAAAAAGTATGGTTGAGATTTCACGTTTCGCAATAGTGACGGTAAAAAAATTTTTATGTGGAGATCGGGAAATATCTTTTCTATGTGCGATTAAATGTTAAAAAACTTGTCAATCAGTGACATGGCAAGCATTTCGCGGTTTCTTTATAGAATATATATGGGCTTGCTGGATTGAGGGATGGCCGGCTTTCTGGTAGATTCGAACCCCGTCCAAATTACATCCTAACGGCCACTATCTAGTAGGTTCCATGACCAAATTTGTATTCATTACGGGCGGTGTTGTCTCGTCACTGGGCAAAGGTATCGCTTCTGCATCCCTCGCGGCTCTTTTGGAAGCGCGCGGTCTCAAAGTCACCATGATCAAGCTCGATCCTTACATCAATGTGGATCCGGGCACCATGAGCCCGTTTCAGCACGGCGAGGTGTTTGTCACCGAGGATGGCGCCGAGACCGATCTCGATCTGGGTCACTATGAACGCTTCATACGCGCCACCATGGGACGTAACAACAACTTCACCACCGGGCAGATCTACGAAAGCGTGATCCGCAAAGAGCGCCGTGGTGATTATCTCGGGGGTACCGTGCAGGTGATTCCCCATATCACCAACGAGATAAAAGACAGTATTCGCCTGGGTGCCGGTGATGCCGACATTGCGCTGATCGAGATCGGCGGTACCGTGGGCGACATCGAGTCGCTGCCGTTTCTCGAGGCGATCCGTCAGATGGGTGTTGAACTGGGCCACAGCAATGCACTGTTCATGCACCTGACCCTGGTGCCCTATATCCCGACCTCGGGCGAGATCAAGACCAAACCGACCCAACACTCCGTCAAGGAGCTGCGTTCCATAGGCATTCAGCCGGATGTGTTGCTCTGCCGGGCGGAAAAGCCGGTTCCGGGGAGCGAGCGCAAGAAGATCGCCCTGTTCACCAACGTGCCGGAGAAAGCGGTAATCTCTGCGGTGGATGCCGATCATATCTACCGCATCCCCCTGTTGCTGCACGAACAACAACTCGATGAAATTGTCGTCCAGCAGTTTGGTCTGAATGTACCTGCGGCGGATCTCTCCGAATGGCGCGCTGTGCTTGATGGGCTGGAAAACACCGATGGCTTGGTTACCGTGGCCATGGTAGGCAAGTACATCGATCTGACCGAGGCCTACAAATCGCTCTCGGAGGCGCTGATTCACGCAGGCATCCATACCCGGACCAAGGTCAAGATCCGCTATATCGATTCCGAGCAGATCGAGAAGAAAGGCACGGACTGTCTGGATGGCGTCGACGCCATTCTGGTTCCAGGCGGTTTTGGCGAGCGGGGTGTCGAGGGCAAGATTTCCACGGTGCAGATGGCCCGCGAGAAAAAGATTCCCTACCTGGGGATCTGTCTGGGCATGCAGGTCGCGGTGATCGAGTTTGCCCGGAATGTCGCCGGTTTGGCGGGCGCACAAAGCACCGAGTTTAACAAGGAGACGCCACATCCGGTGATAGCGCTGATCACGGAATGGGTCAACGCCGAGGGTCAGCTGGAGACCAGAAGCGAGGCCTCGGACCTGGGGGGCACCATGCGTCTGGGAGGACAGGAGTGCCGTCTGGAAGAGGGCAGTCTCTCCCGTGATCTCTACGATAAAGAGGTGATCACCGAACGCCACCGCCACCGTTATGAATTCAATAACCAATACCTGGACCGTCTGCAACAGGCCGGACTGCGAATTGCCGGACGCTCCACAGACGGCAAACTGGTGGAGATGGTGGAGATTCCCGACCATCCCTGGTTTATCGCTTGCCAGTTCCACCCTGAATTTACCTCCACGCCGAGAGACGGTCATCCGCTGTTCAGCGGATTTATCCGCGCTGCGCGGGAATATCAACGCAATCAGAACCGGGCGGTGAAATCGGCATGAAGCTATGTGATTTTGAAGTAGGCCTGGATCAGCCGCTGTTTTTGATTGCCGGCACCTGCGTGATTGAAAGCGAGCAGATGGCCCTGGATACCGCCGGGCGTCTGCAAGAGATTACCGCGGAGCTGGGCATCCCTTTCATCTACAAATCATCCTTCGACAAGGCCAACCGCTCCTCCGGATCAAGCTTTCGCGGGCCAGGCATGGAGCAGGGGCTGGCGATCCTGGAGAAGGTCAGGGATCAGCTGGGCCTGCCGGTGCTGACCGATGTTCATGAAGACACACCGCTGAACGAGGTGGCCAGTGTCGTCGATGTGCTGCAGACGCCGGCATTTCTCTGTCGCCAGACCAACTTTATCAAGGCAGTGGCGGAGCAGGGCAAACCAGTCAATCTGAAAAAAGGCCAGTTTCTTGCCCCCTGGGACATGCGCCATGTGGTGGAAAAGGCGCGCAGCGTTGGCAATCAGCAGATCATGGTTTGCGAACGGGGTGTCTCTTTCGGGTACAATAACCTTGTTTCTGATATGCGTTCTCTGGCGGTGATGCGCGAGTCTGACGCCCCGGTCGTTTATGACGCCACCCACTCGGTACAGTTGCCGGGTGGCCAGGGCAGTTCATCGGGTGGGCAGAGGGAGTTTGTGCCGGTTCTGGCCAGGGCAGCGGTTGCAGCCGGTATTTCAGGTTTATTCATGGAAACCCACCCCGATCCTGACAAGGCACTGAGCGATGGCCCCAACTCCTGGCCGCTGGCCCGGATGGCTGAATTGCTGGAAACATTAAAAATTATTGATCAGGCTGTAAAGTTAAAAAATTTAGCTGAAACAAATATATAGCCTGGTTATGTATAGTAAATTATTAGATATAAAAATCATTACGGAGCAACAATGTCCGAGATAGTCGATATTCGCGGTCGTGAAGTACTGGACTCCCGCGGTAACCCAACAGTTGAAGCCGATGTCATCACTGCCGATGGCGCCATCGGGCGGGCAATCGCTCCTTCAGGCGCCTCCACCGGCTCAAGAGAGGCGCTCGAGTTGCGCGACGGTGACAAAAGCCGTTATCTGGGCAAGGGCGTGTTGAAGGCAGTAGGCAATATTCGCGGCGAACTGAAAGATGCCCTGATGGGTATGAATGTCAGCCAGCAGGCCGACATCGACCACAAAATGATTGAGCTGGATGGCACCGAGAGCAAATCGCGACTGGGTGCGAATGCAATGCTCGCCATCTCTCTGGCCGCGGCCCATGCCTCGGCCCAGGAGCGGGCGATGCCCCTGTATCGCTCACTCTCCTCCGGCCCTTATCGCATGCCTGTGCCGATGATGAACATCATCAATGGTGGCGCGCACGCGGATAACAGCGTGGATCTTCAGGAGTTCATGATCCTGCCGGTCGGCGCTGACTCGATCCGCGAAGCGGTCCGCTACGGCGCCGAGGTGTTCCATTGCCTGAAAAGTGTTCTTCACTCCCGCGGGATGAATACCGCAATCGGTGATGAAGGCGGGTTTGCACCCAATTTACCCTCTAACGTCGCGGCCATCGACGTCATTCTCGAGGCGATCGAAAAGGCCGGTTTCAAGGCCGGACAGGATATCTACCTGGGTCTGGATGTCGCCAGTTCGGAGTTCTATAAAGATGGCCAGTATGATCTGGCCTCCGAGGGGAAAAAATTCACCTCGGCCGAGTTCGCCGATTACCTCACCAACTGGGTCGATCAGTATCCCATTATCAGCATCGAGGATGGCATGGATGAGGGTGACTGGGACGGCTGGAAGTTGCTGACCGAAAAGCTTGGTGAGCGCATTCAACTGGTTGGTGATGATCTGTTCGTGACCAACACCAGCATTCTTGCGAAAGGGATCGAGCGGAAAATAGCCAACTCTATTCTTATTAAATTCAATCAGATAGGAACACTAACTGAGACTTTAGATGCAATAAAGATGGCCCATGATGCGGGCTACACGGCGGTAGTTTCGCACCGTTCCGGAGAGAGTGAAGACACCACCATCGCCGATCTGGTGGTTGCCACCAATGCAGGCCAGATCAAGACGGGATCACTCTGTCGCTCGGACCGCGTGGCCAAATACAACCAGCTGATGCGGATTGAGGATCAACTGGGCAGCGAAGCGGTTTACGCCGGAAAGGGCGCCTTCAAGGGGCTCTGATCCGCTTGGCAGTTCTGCCCCTGAGCGGGCAGGGATCGAGGGCGTGACGGGTAGGTTGTCTGGAAATCAGAGACCCTATCTTCACGCCCCTTTTATTGTTTAGGGATTGCTTGAGACACAGGCGCTTAACGCCCATGCGGATTCTGACCTTCATTCTGCTCCTGATACTTGTTGTGCTTCAGTATCGCCTCTGGGTTGGCGAGGGGAGCCTGGCCGAGGTCTATTCCCTGAAAAAGGCGATCACTGAACAGGGTCAGGAGCTTGAGCGTCTCCAGCAGAGGAACAAGGCGCTACAGGCGGAAGTCGAGGATTTGAAGAAGGGTGTCGAGGCGATCGAGGCGCGGGCGCGAAATGAACTGGGGATGATCCGGGAGGGAGAGACCTTCTATCAGGTGATCGAGAAACCCAAGGAGAAAAAACAGTGAGTTCTCCAGCCTGCTGGGCCGTGGTGCCCGCCGCCGGTGTCGGTCGTAGAATGGGGGGTGAGATTCCCAAGCAGTATCTGCCACTGGGTGGCAGGCGGGTGATAGAACAGAGTCTCTCGCGGTTGCTTGACCATCCGTCAGTACGGGGGGTCTGTGTTGTACTCTCCGCGGGGGATCTCTGGTGGCGGCAGTTGTCCCTGGCCTCGGATAGTCGGATCCTGACGGTCGAGGGGGGTGAGGAGAGGGCGAACTCGGTGCTGAATGGTCTGCGCCGCCTGGAAGGGCTGGCGAGTCCTGATGACTGGGTGCTGGTGCATGATGCGGCACGCCCCTGTTTGCACGCCAGCGATATCGACCGTCTGATCGAGGCAGTGATTGCTGGCGGACCGGGTGTGGGGCCAGGAGGGCTTCTGGCGATCCCTCTGCACGACACCCTGAAACTTTCCAAACCCGACACTCCTTGCGTGGAAAAGACGCTACCCAGGGAGCGTTTCTGGCGGGCTTTCACCCCACAAATGTTCCCCATCGGGTTATTGAGGCGCGCTCTGGAGTCGGCGCTTGAAAAACAGCTCGATGTCACTGACGAGGCCAGCGCAATGGAGCTTGCCGGATACTCTCCGCAGCTGGTCGAGGGCCGCTCGGACAATATCAAGATAACCCGTCCGGAAGACCTGCTGCTGGCTGAGTTCTATCTCCGGCAGCAAGAAGAGGAATGAGGCAGAGTGACCTGGGAACCGTATAGGTTCCCAGGTATTGTTTTGACTAATGGACGCTGCCGAAGGAGAGGTCCAGCGAGTAGGCAGGCAGGGGAATCCCGGCAATCTTGCAGGCCTGAACAACCGGGCCTCTCGGAAACAGGGTGTAGAGATAACGTTTTCCACCCTCAGTCTTGAAATTGTTGGTAATCGCCTTGAGCAGCAGTCGCGCGCTGCATGAGGTTCCATTCTCTTTGCAGTGATTACGTATGAAATGGATGACTCGCCAGTGCTCGTCCGTCATTTCAATGTTCTCCTCGGCCGCCAGTTCAAGGGCATAGGCTTCATTCCAGTCATTAAAATTATCAGGAACCTTGATGGTTTCTGTGGAAAGTGGGTCAGTTCTCGTCATCGCCGGTCTCCTCCAGTGTGGTTTTAAGCGGTCAATCAATGACCTTATTTATAATCGGGTAATCTAAAAAACATATAGATTCAATAAAAATCTAGTAGAATACTGGGAATATAAAAGATCCAGTTTATGGGGTTATTAACTGGAGCTTGTGAGATCAACGTTTAAAGACGGTTGTTGCAAATGCGTATTGGACAAGGGTATGACGCACACAGGTTTGCCCCAGGCAGACCGCTGATCCTGGGCGGCGTCGATGTCCCGCATGATTTCGGCCTGGCGGCCCATTCCGATGGCGATGTCCTGGTGCATGCCCTGTGCGATGCGATACTGGGCGCGGCGGCACTGGGTGATATCGGCAAGCACTTTCCCGATAACAGCGAGCAATTCCGCGGCATAGATAGCCGTGTCCTGCTCCGTGAGGTGGTGGGCAAGATCACACAGCTTGGGCTGGGCATCGGCAATATTGATGTCACAGTGGTCGCCCAGGCGCCAAAACTGGCACCTCACATCGATGATATGCGCCGGAATCTGGCTGAGGATCTGGGGGTTGAGCTGAACCATGTCAGCGTCAAGGCGACGACCACAGAAGGCATGGGCTTTGCCGGCAGGGGAGAGGGCATCGCCTGTTATGCCGTGGTGTTACTCAATCAGACCTGATTGTCATACCAGCATCTGGTTGGAATCTGTTCCATCTAAATCTAGTTACCCAGGGTATCAGTTTGTCAGAGTCATTCGTGGAAGAGTTGCCCCGTGCTTTCGGGGGACCAGTCGGTAGCGGTGTCATTCGCACAGTACCGGAAGATTTTATCGTCGATGAGATCCCGTCCGTTGAGCCATCCGGAGAGGGTGAGCACTGTCTGCTGCATATCCAGAAACGGAACAACAATACCGACTGGGTGGCCAAACAGCTCTCCAGACTCGCCGGGGTGCATCCACGAGATGTGAGTTATGCCGGCCAGAAGGATCGCCATGCGGTCACCCGCCAGTGGTTTTCTGTCCGGATGGCAGGCCGGGTTGAACCGGATTGGGCTGCATTAAATACAGACGGGATCTGTGTGCTGCAGTGCGAACGCCACAATCGCAAACTGAAGCGGGGTGCTTTGCGAGGTAATCGTTTCACGATTACTGTGAGGGATTTTACCGGAGATCAGCAGGCATTGGCGCGGGTTCTGGAGCAGATAAAGATCCAGGGCATGCCCAACTACTTCGGCGAGCAACGGTTTGGCAATCAGGATGGCAATATCCAGTCGGCGCAGGCGTTATTTGCCGGGGAGCTCAAACGCGTGCCCCGTCACAAGCGCAGTCATTACCTGTCTGCGGCGCGCTCGCTCCTATTCAACCAGTTGCTGGCAGTGCGGGTGGCTGACGGCAGCTGGAACCGGATTCTCCCCGGAGAGCGTTGTCTGCTTGATGGCAGCCGCAGCAGTTTTATCGCCGAACAGATGGATGACGTACTGGCGCAGCGCTGTCAGGAGATGGATATCCACCCGTCCGGATTACTCTGGGGGCGCGGTGATCAGGACGTTACAGACGAGGTTCTCGCACTCGAGAGTCGGGTGCTTGCCGATTATCAGGCCTGGATGGAAGGGCTGGAACGCTTCGGGCTGGAGAAGGAGCGACGCAGTCTGAGGGCGAAAGTTGAAAGCCTGGAGTGGGATTTTGACGGTGACCGGCTGACGCTCGGGTTTACCCTGCCGAAAGGCAGCTTTGCGACCGTGCTGCTAAGGGAGCTGCTCGATTATCGGGAGGCTGGACGCGGCGGGCAGTGATCGCCGCGTCAGCGTCGCTCATCATCGCCCTTTTTTCTCGACAAGAGCACGTAAGCAGCGCCGGTCCCGCCATCAAACCTGGGAGCGGAACAGAAAGCGAGCACCTCATCCCGCTGGCGCAACCATTGGTTGATTTTCTGTTTCAGGATCGGCTGCTGCTCCTGGGAGCCGTAGCCTTTGCCGTGGATGATGTGCACCACGCGCAATCTGTGCCGTTTTGCGTTGGCCAGAAATTGAGCCAGGATGGATCGCGCCTCGGCGACCCGCAGGCCGTGGAGATCGAGCAGGTCATCGGGCCGGATATGCCCGCGCCGCAATTCCTGGAACAGCCGGGTCTGTACGCCCGGGCGTACGAAGCTCAGCTCGTCCGAGGTCTCAATCGACAGATCGACAAAACCCTCTTCCACCTCCTCTCCGGTTACCTGGGGATTGGGAGGCAGGGGCACAGGTCTGCGGCGACGGCGAAAAGGCTCGGCCTTGTCGTGATGAAGTTGCCGGTCGGCTTCCACCTCCTGTCGGAAAATCGAGGCGTCTTCATCGCTAAGTAGTTGTTTTTTCTTCTCACTCATGGTTTTTCTTGAGACAGTGTGATCGCGAAGTATACCAGCGGTCCGAGGAAAAATGGGCAGAGAAGATGAGAGAGTGGATCATTTGAAGTATAGTTTGCGGGTTTGGTCAATAGCCGTTTCCCATCAGCCGTGAGAGGCCCTTGTTGAATGAGAATCCTGATAAGCAATGATGACGGGTATCAGTCGCCGGGGATAAGAGCCCTGGCCCTGGCCCTGGCCGAGATTGCGGATATCACCGTGGTAGCACCCGATCGCAACCGTAGCGGTGCGAGTAATTCGTTGACGCTGAACAACCCGGTGCGTGCCCAGGTTGCGGAAAATGGATTTGTCTTTGTGGATGGCACGCCAACCGATTGCGTGCACCTGGCCATAACCGGTCTGCTGGATGAAGAGCCGGACATGGTGGTGGCCGGGATCAATGATGGGGCGAACATGGGTGATGATGTTCTCTATTCAGGCACGGTGGCGGCGGCCACGGAAGGGCGCTTTCTGGGTTTTCCGGCCATCGCCATCTCCATGAATTCGCATAATCCCCAGTATTTCGAAACTGGCGCCAAAGTGGCTGCGGCGCTGATCAGGCAGATCGAGAGCAAACCCTTGGCTCCCGACACCATTATCAATGTCAATGTTCCGGATCTGCCCTTTGAGGACCTGAAAGGCTTTCAGGCTACGCGCCTGGGCCACCGGCATAAATCGGAGCCGGTGGTTGCTGCACTGGACCCGCGCGGCCGAAAAATCTATTGGGTCGGCCCGGCGGGTGCCGAGCAGGATGCCGGGCCGGGCACGGATGTTTACGCGGTCAAGAATGGCTTTGTGTCGGTCACCCCGCTCCAGGTTGACCTGACCAGGTATACTGCGTTGGATCAGATGGGCGATTGGCTGGTTGGGTTGAACTAGATGAACAGTACTTTTCATAGAGGTATAGGTATGACCTCCCAGCGGACCCGGGAGCGTTTGATACAGCGTCTGAAGGAGGAAGGCATACGTGATTACAAGGTGCTGGAAGCGATCCGCAATACCCCCAGGCATATCTTCATAGAAGAGGCCCTGGCCAGTCGCGCCTACGAGGATACGGCACTACCGATCGGGCATGGCCAGACCATCTCCCAACCCTACATCGTGGCCCGCATGACCGAGTTGCTGCTGGAGAAAGGACCGCTGGATACCGTACTCGAAGTGGGCACAGGTTCAGGCTATCAGACGGCAATTCTGTCGCGCCTGGTTAACCGGGTATATAGCGTGGAGCGGATTGAGGCATTGCAACTCCAGGCGCGAAAACGCTTTCAGGCTTTGGGCCTGCGCAATATCCGCCTTAGGCACAGTGATGGCGGCATGGGTCTGCCGGAATATGCGCCCTTCGACGGGATCCTGGTGACAGCCGCGCCTGAAGGTATTCCCCTGGCCCTGGTCTCCCAGCTGAAACCCGGGGGCATAATGGTGCTGCCGGTGGGAAATCAGAGTGAGCAGGTGCTGGTTCGGGTGCTTAAGACCAATGAGGGTTATCAGAAGGAGATTCTGGAACAGGTCATCTTCGTGCCACTGCTTGGAGGCGTGCAATAGTGCGGCTGTTTTCGGCACTGTATGAGCGGGTGATGATCTGGTCGCGGCATCCCCACGCCCCGCGCTATCTGGCTGGCCTGAGTTTTGCCGAGTCATCTTTTTTTCCGATACCGCCGGATGTGATGTTGGCCCCCATGACCCTGGCCAATCCCAAGCGGGCCTGGTACTTCGCATTGTTGACCACGCTGGCCTCGGTCGTGGGTGGCGTCCTGGGTTTTTATATTGGCGTTTTCGCCTTTGAGATGATCGAACCACTGCTGCATGATGCAGGCTACTATCCCAAGTACCTGCAGGCCAAGGGTTGGTTTGAGGAGTGGGGTTTCTGGGCGATCTTTGTCGCCGGTTTTTCACCTATACCCTATAAGGTGTTCACGATAACCGCCGGCGTCATTTCAATGTCGCTCTTACCCTTCGTTCTCGCCTCATTCGTTGGTCGTGGAGCGCGTTTTTTTCTGGTCGCGGCTTTGATGGCCTGGGGCGGTGAGCGTATGGAGGCCGGCCTGAAAAAATATATTGATCGAATCGGTTGGTTGGTTGTCTTATTTCTGGTGGGGTTTATTCTTGTTTACAGCTACCGATAACAGAGATTAATCCAATCGTTGGGTTGCAGATGAAATCTTGCATCCTGGACTTACAAGGAGGATGTTTTGCGTGACAGGCTGCGCAACAGGCAGGGTGGTGCTGATCACCGTTCAGGACGTTTTTTTTCAAACGCCGGCCTGTCCCTGTTCGTTATTCCTGTCATCATCTGTTTGCTGATCATCAGCGGGCTGAGTGGCTGCAGCGCCCCGCGCAGGGCGCCGGTTGTTTCACATGACCTCTCGGTGAAAAAACCGGCAGCGGTCGCGACGAAGAAACGCACATTCTATCGGGTGCGCAAGGGCGACACCCTGTATTCTATCGCTTGGGAAAACGGACTGGATCAGGAGGATCTGTCGAGTTGGAACCGAATCTCAGCGCCTTTCATTATTTATCCGGGGCAGACACTGCGCTTGATTCCGCCCAGAGGTAGCCCCAGGCAGGTTGCCAAGACAACGCCGCCCAGGTCGACAGTACAAAAAATACCACAGAGAAAGGATAGCCCGGACAAAAAGAGTATCCCGGTTGCCCCGAGCCCAACAGGGAAAAACGCAGAAACTGCAAGGCCTACACCCAAAGACAGCAGTGTTCAAACTCCTGCTGAGAGAGTAAAGTTATCTTGGAATTGGCCGACAAAGGGCGTTGTCAAAGAGAAGTATCTGCCGGGTGATCCATCCCGTAAAGGGGTGAAAATCTCGGGGCGTCTGGGTCAGTCGGTTTTGGCCGCGGAGTCTGGTAAGGTAGTCTATGCGGGGAGCGGTCTGATCGGTTATGGCCGGTTGATAATAATAAAACACAATAAGAACTATCTGAGTGCTTACGGGTACAATAGAAAGATCCTGGTCAAGGAAGGCGATCAGGTTTCGAAGGGTGCAAAGATCGCAGAGATGGGCACCAACAGTACGGGCGGTTCCCAACTGCACTTCGAGATCCGAAGGAATGGCACACCAGTAGACCCACTTATATTATTGCCAAGAAGTTGAAAAATACAGTTTCGAAGGAGTATCCATCATGCGAGGTGGTCGGGTGGATGATGAGGATTTGGATGAGGAGTTCACTATTTCCGAGGATGCAGAGGACGATGATGTCTCACCGGATAACGACGAGGAAGAGATTCCTGATGCGAAAGTAACCGGGTCGGGTCGTGTCGATGCGGCAGACTTCGCCGCACAGATGGATGCCACCCGGCTCTATCTGAGCGAAATCGGCAATGCAAATCTGCTGACTGCGGAGGAGGAGGTCTATTTCTCCAGGCTGGCACAGAAAGGCGATCTGCCCTCGCGGCAGCGGATGATCGAGAGTAATCTGCGACTGGTGGTGAAGATTGCCCGACGCTACATGAACCGTGGTCTGGCGCTGTTGGACCTGATCGAGGAAGGCAACCTGGGATTGATCCGCGCCGTGGAGAAGTTCGATCCGGAACGCGGTTTCCGCTTTTCCACCTACGCCACCTGGTGGATCAGGCAGACCATCGAGCGGGCGATCATGAATCAAACCCGCACTATCCGGTTGCCGATACATGTGGTCAAGGAGATCAACGTCTATCTGCGCGCCGCCAGGCAATTGGCGCAAACTCTTGATCACGAGCCGACCCCGGAGGAGATAGCCGATCTTCTGGAAAAGCCGCTGGATGAAGTGAAACGCATGCTCGGCCTAAACGAGCGCATTACCTCGGTTGATACCCCGTTTTGCAAAGAGGCTGACAAGCCGTTGCTGGACACTATTGCCGATGTCGATTGCAAGGACCCCTCCGATAACCTGCAAAACGACGGCCTGAACGCCAACCTGGATGAGTGGCTGAAAAAGCTCAATGACAAGCAGCGGGAGGTGGTCGAGCGGCGCTTTGGCCTGCATGGCTACGAGAATTCGACCCTGGAGCAGGTGGCCAATGAGTTGGGCGTAACCCGGGAAAGAGTCCGGCAGATTCAGATGGATGCGCTGCGGCGTCTGCGGATTATCCTGGAGAAGGAAGGGTTTTCGGTCGATACCATCTTCAAGTGACAAAAATGACATAAATCAGTGCAGCCCCAACGGGTTGATGGCAGGATGCCGCCAATACTGAGGATATTCTGAAATGAGATATGGTCATGGCGTCAATACAATCTGGCTGTAATCGCTGCGATAAACTAACGGCGCGCGGCCGTGAGGTGGAGTGTGAGGATTGTGGTCTCGACCCGATCTGCGCGGTGCTTGAATACTCCGAGCCCGAGAGCGGTGTTCCGGAAGGAATACTGGTCAGACGCCAGGCAGTCAAGCGCGGCGAAACGCTGTTTCGCAGGGATCAAAAATTCATCTCCTTTTTTGCCGTCAAATCCGGATCATTCAAGGCGTTTGTCCCCCAGCAGGATGAACTCGATCAGATCGTCGGTTTCCATCTTGCCGGGGAACTGATAGGCACCGAGGGGATGGCGAGCGGCCATTACCCCTATTCGGTCAGGGCGCTTGAGAACAGCAGTGTCTGTGAACTTTTCCTGGATCGACTGCCGGAATCGGGGAAGGCCCTGGATGAGGTCCAGCAGGCGGTGATCAAACTTCTGGGCCAGGAGGTGGCGTTTAATCGCGAACTGATCGCCTCGTTGGTGCACCAGAGCGCGGAACAGCGCATCGCGGGCTTCATTCTGGATATTTTTCGACGCCTCGAGCGTCGAAAAATGGCTGAGCAGGGCGTCACCCTGACCATGTCACGTGGCGATATCGGCAACTATCTGGGACTGGCCAGCGAGACCGTCAGCCGGGTATTTACCAAATTTCAAAACCGGGGCTTGCTCAAGCTGGATCACAAAATGGTCTGGATACAGGATTTGGCCGTCCTTGAAGCAATCTCCAAGCAGTAGAATTAGTTTATTCGCATTTTCTTGATGCAGGTCAATTGGTAATATCGGCCGTTAAAAAATATTCATATAATACAGTAAGTTACAATTCCGTCATTTCTGGTTTATAGCCCCATAACAAGCTTTGTCATCTTGACATTTGTCAAGGTTTAGAGTGTTATATCACCCGCCTAATTGAGGGATATCCCCGATTGGGTATTGGGCTTTTTTTTACTCGCGTGTTTGTATTTTTATACGTTTTTACCTCAACTAGAATCAAGGGGGGTTCATGGACGCCACAGCTGAACAGAAGTACAGCTTCGATGTTGTACGCTGGTTCGCCGTCATGGCAGTCGTCTACGTGGTTGTAGGCGCCCTGGTCGGAGTGTATATCGCTTCCGAACTGGCATGGCCGGTACTAAACTTTGATAGTCCTTATCTTTCATTCGGGCGTCTGCGCCCACTTCATACCAATGCGGTCATTTTTGCTTTCGGCGGGTCTGTGCTGATGGCGTCTGCCTTCTACAGCGTACAGCGCACCTGTGGTGTTCGCCTGTGGAGCGACAAGATGGCCTGGTTTACCTTCTGGGGCTGGAATCTGATCGTCGTCGCTGCTGTGATCACTCTGCCGCTGGGTATGACACAGGGCAAAGAGTATGCCGAACTGGAATGGCCGATTGATATCGCCATTGCTGTGGTCTGGCTCTCCTACATGTTCAACTTCGTGATGACCATCGCCACCCGCAAGAGCTCGCACATCTATGTGTCGAACTGGTTCTTTCTGGGCATGATGCTGATGATTACCTATCTTCACGTTGTCAACAGCCTGGCCGTTCCTGTGAGCCTGACCGATTCCTATTCACTGTTCTCTGGCGTTCAGGATGCCATGATCCAGTGGTGGTGGGGTCATAATGCGGTAGGTTTCTACCTGACAGCCGGCTTCCTGGGCATCATGTACTACTTCGTACCCAAGCAGGCCAACCGTCCGGTTTACTCTTATCGTCTGTCGGTTATCCACTTCTGGGCGTTGATGTTCGGCTATGTATGGCTGGGTGCGCATCACCTGCAATACACCGCACTGCCTGACTGGACCGGTTCTCTTGGTGCCGCTGTTTCCCTGGCCATGATCATTCCTTCATGGGGTGGCGCGGTCAACGGCATGATGACCCTGTCTGGTGCCTGGGACAAGCTGCGTACTGACTATGTCCTGCGCTTCCTGATCATGTCTCTGGCCTTCTATGCCATGTCCACCTTCGAAGGTCCGGTCATGTCAATCAAGACGGTCAATGCTCTGTCGCACTACACCGACTGGACAGTTGGACATGTACACTCCGGCGCTCTGGGTTGGGTTGCCATGGTGGGTATGGGCGCCATTTACCACATGATCGAGCGCACATTCCACACCAAGATGTACAGCACGAAGATGGTGAATCTGCACTTCTGGACCGCTACTATCGGCGCGGTGATCTATATCGTCGCAATGTGGGTATCTGGGATCATGCAGGGTCTGATGTGGCGTGCCTATGACGAGTACGGCACTCTGGCCTACACCTTTGCGGAATCAGTAGAAGCCATGCATCCATACTACGCCATGCGCGCAGTAGGCGGTATCGTCTTCCTGCTGGGTGCTGTAATCATGCTGGTCAACGTACTGATGACTGTACGCAAATCAGTATCTGAAGGCAGTCTGCAGCAGGCACGTACTGCCGCAGCCAGCGCGTAAGGGGAGATTGGAAAATGGCAAATAATGTAAAACCCAAAAGCTTCCAGGAAAAAATGGAAGTCAACATCTGGGCGCTGATCTTCATCCTGGCCATTGCGCTTTCAGTGTGTGGTATTGTTGAGATTGTTCCGCTGTTCACCATGAAGAGCACGATGGAACACAATGCCGCACCTGAAATCGTATGGCAACGCAAGGAAGGTCAAACCCTGGCTGATCATAAACCAGGGGATGGCGTCCGTCCCTACACTCCGCTGGAACTAGCCGGCCGTGCAGTCTATATTCGCGAAGGCTGTTACACCTGCCACTCTCAGATGGTCCGTCCTTTCCGTGACGAAAAAGAGCGTTATGGCCACTACTCACTGGCTTCAGAGTCTATGTACGATCACCCGTTCCAATGGGGTTCAAAACGTACTGGTCCTGATATCGCCCGTTTGGGTGGCAAATACTCTGACGACTGGCACCGCAAGCACTTGCGTGCACCACGCGCCGTGGTACCTGAGTCCGTCATGCCCAACTACCCCTGGCTCAAGGATGCGAGTGTGGACAGCATGAATATTGCTGATCACATGAGCGCCATGCAGCTGATGGGTGTTCCATACACCGATGCCGACATTGCTGCTGCAAATGAGCAAGTGGCTGGTAAAAACGAAGAAGATGCCGTAGTGGCATACCTTCAGGTGCTGGGCACTATGGCCAAACTGGACGAGAACAAGGTCTATCGTGAGTAGCCTTGGCGATTACTTCCACACCGATTGGGAGGCGATGACCACCAATGACTGGGTCGGTACGATCCTGACAGTAGTCATCTTCCTCCTGATGGTTGTGGCATACGTCTACGTCCTGCGTCCAAAGAACAAGGATAAGCTTGAAGCACATAAGCATATTCCAATGGACGATGACGAAAGTATAGAAAGCGGAGATAAAAATGGCGGATAAAAATCCTTTTCCGGGTGAGAACAATACCGGGCATATATGGGACGATAATCTGCGGGAGCTGAGCAATCCGCCCCCGCGCTGGTGGATGATTGCCTTCTGGGCATCAATCATCTGGTTCATTGTCTATGGCTTCATCTATCCAATGTATCCGATTGGTCATGAGTCTACCAAAGGCTTTACCGGCTGGACGCAGATCAAGGAGTTCCAGGAAGGCGTTGATGAAGTCGAGGCAGTGCGTGCAGAGTTCGAGACCAAGATCGCAGCCATGACGGCTGATCAAATCCTGGCCGACGAAGGTCTTTCTGCATACACCATTGCGTCTGCAAAAGTACTGTTTGGTGACAACTGTGCGGCCTGTCATGGTTCAGGTGGTCAGGGTGGTCCTAGCTTCCCTGTGCTGGCTGACGATGAGTGGATCTACGGTGGAGCAATTGGCACGATCGAGCAGACCATCGCTATGGGTCGCAAGGGTGTGATGACTGCGCATGGCAAGATTCTTTCTGCCGATGAGATTGAATCCCTGGCTCAGTCAGTCATGGAGGGTGATCCGGCAACCAATCCTCTGTTCCTGCAGAAAGGATGTATTGCCTGTCACGGTATGGACGGCAAAGGCCTGCAGGCCCTTGGCGCGGCCAACCTGACTGACTCAGTATGGCGTTTCGCAGAAGCTGATCAGCTGGCAAGTGTCAAATACACCATTGCCCATGGCGTTAACGACAGCACGGATCCACAGACCCGCGAAGCTGAAATGCCTGCTTTCGGTGACCGTCTCTCGAAAGACGACATCAAGAAGCTGGCAGTTTTCGTCTACAAACTGGGCGGTGGTCAGTAACTCTGACTAACTCTGTACGGGGTGGAAAACACGCCCCGTACAGGGCCTACAAACTAGGGGGTAGTTTGCTATGAATGCGGATGCAGTATTTTGGGGTTCAGTGATCTCAGTTGTTATTTGTGTGGTCATCATTGGATTTCTGGCCGTAAAAGTGGGTCAGTTGATGAAGAAAGACGCCGAACGTCATAACAAATAAGACATTTTGTAGTATCAAGGCAGAAGGGGGATTAATTTCCCCCTTTTCTTTTTCTGATATTTGTCAGTAACTAATTGATAAATCGCAATGGTTTTAAACGGGGTATTTTGTACACTTTATCCCAGTTAACTAGCTGTTTCGTGAGAAACTTTTCTATCGTATAACAGTCCTACATCTCATCCCCTGGCCTCGATTCCTGCCGACTATCGGACACGCATCTGAAGGCGACGAGATGCTGGTGATTAGAACTGACAGGAGAGATTCAGTTGAGCGATCAAAATCAATCCAAGCGTGACGCCGCAATCGAAGAGTTGTATGCCGAAGCGGGGCATTTTGAACTCAATACCGGTGAGAAAACCATTCATGCCAAGCGAATGGGCGGAAAGTGGCGCAATCTGAAATGGGTGGGTAACGCCTTCTGGATGATTCTCTTCCTGGGCCCCTATCTGCGCTGGGGAGATCGCCAGGCAGTGTTGTTCGATATCCCCAATCGACAGTTTCATATCTTCGGTATCACAATCCTTCCCCAGGATTTCTGGATGCTGTCGCTGCTGCTGCTGTTTTTTGCAATTCTGTTGGCGGTGGTAACGGCATTGGTTGGACGTGTCTGGTGTGGTTTTTTCTGTTTCCAGACGGTCTGGACGGATGTCTACACCTGGGTTGAAGACTGGCTTGAAGGGACTCCGCAGAAACGCCGCAAGATGGAAGAGGCGCCCTGGAATTTTGCTAAATTTCGCATCAAAGCCACAAAGCATCTGATCTGGCTGATTGTAGCCGTGTTGACAGGCATTTCATTTGTCGCCTGGTTTGTTGACGACCGGCAATTGTGGAGTGATCTTCTGGCCTTTGAAGCCGGGCCTGTTGCGCTGGGAACCATCGCCCTGTTTACTGCAGGTACCTATCTGCTGGCCGGTTTTCTCAGAGAGCAGACCTGTCTATGGCTGTGCCCCTATGCCCGTATCCAGGCGGTGATGATCGACCAGACCACTGCTGTGCCCACCTATGATTTTTATCGGGGCGAACCGCGCGACAGGGTAAGAAAAGGTCAGGAAGGCAGTGATCTGGGTGACTGCGTCGATTGTAATCAGTGTGTAGCTGTCTGTCCCACCGGGGTGGATATCAGACACGGTCAGCAGGAAGGCTGCATCATGTGCGCGCTCTGTATCGATGCCTGCGACGCGGTGATGGAAAAGCTGGATCGACCCAAGGGGCTGATCCGTTATGAATCCCTTGATGAGCTTGAAGGGCATGAGGCACGGGCCCTGTACAAACGCCCACGTGTCTGGGTCTATGCAGGCATACTTTTGGCTGCGTTGTCGGGTATCGCCTATGGCCTTAGCAGCATTGATGCCGTTGAACTGAAAGTTATTCATGATCGGCTGCCTCTGTTTGTTCAGCAGAGCGACGGTTCCATTCAGAACAAGTACATGCTTAAAGTGCTGAACAAGATGACCGAGGATATGGATGTCACGATCAGCGCTTCGGGACTGGATGGTCTGGTGCTGGTGGGGGCTGAAGAAGCTGTGTCAGCCACCAAGGGCAAGGTCAGCCCACGTACTGTATTTGTCAGGGTGCCCCGTGAAAACCTGAAAGGCGAATCTGTACCCATTGTCTTCCATGTTGAGGCGACGGATAAATCAGGTCAGAAATTCAGCCACAAACGGTCAAGCGTGTTTTTCGGGCCGAAGAAGTAAGTTTGGCTAGTATGAGCCAGGAAGGGCGGGCCGGATGGCTCGCCCTTCCTGTTTTTGGTTTAATAACCTGCGAATAGTTCTCACAGAGAGCTGTTATGTCTAAAAAACAGTCGGCGTTTCGAAGCCCCTGGATCATCGGTTGGATCAGCATGCTGATCATCTTCGTTATCGCCAACATTATTATGATCTATCTGGCCATTGATCGTCCGGGTCTGGTTGTTGATGATTATTACGACCGTGGTCAGGATTATGAGAAAAACATGCTCAAGCGTCAGGCAAAGGTGCGTGAGCTGGGCTGGAAAACGAAAATTGAAAAGCCCGAGTATG
This sequence comes from Sedimenticola sp., assembly GCA_002869585.1. Taxonomy (GTDB): domain Bacteria; phylum Pseudomonadota; class Gammaproteobacteria; order Chromatiales; family Chromatiaceae; genus BM503. Next base: position 22,570 of record PKUO01000104.1, on the reverse strand, counting down.
CCGATATTGGAATGCCGGTGAAATACGGATTCCGCATCTCCGACAAGCAGGGATTGCCAGTGGTGGCGGATTCGGTCACCTTTTTTGTCTATCGTCCGGCGGATGATTCACAGGATTTTTCGGTACCGATGGAGTTGGTGGAGCCCGGTTATTACCAGGCAGATATCACCTTTCCGCTGCTCGGAGTCTGGGATATCCTGGTCAGCGTGAAAAAGGATGAGTTCGAACTCAATGAGGACAGCCGAATCAGTGCGGGTGTGAAATAGGCCATGGCTGGGGAGGCGAGTGCAGGCCCGGTTGAATCGACCGAAGACCATCCGGCGCATCCCTCCTGTTTTCACTGCGCGCTGCCTGTAGACCCTGCGGAAAACATACTGGCCGAGATCGAAGGCAAGACGCGTGATTTCTGCTGTATCGGTTGCAAGTCGGTATGTGAGGCGATTTACGCCGCCGGTCTGCAGGGCTTTTACCAGCGCACCCCCGAGGGTGCACCCCTCGCGCCACCACCCGAGCTTCCGAAAGAGTTGGCGCTTTACGACCTGGATGAGATTCAGGAAGAGTTCGTCGACTCCCTGGGTGATCTGCGTGACATCCACCTGTTGGTCGAAGGCATACATTGCGCTGCCTGTGTCTGGCTTATTGAAAATACCCTCAAGGCCCATCCCGGAATTGTTGAGGCGCGGGTAAACCTCTCCGGCCGACGCCTTCATGTAAAATGGAATAATAATCAGATCAGGCTCTCAGCCATCATCCAGCGATTGGTGCAGATCGGCTACGCCGCCGTTCCCTATGATCCGGAGGCGGCGGAGGGGCAGTTGCAGAAAGAAAACCGCAAGCTGATGTATCGCATGGCGTTTGCCGGTTTTGGCATGATGAATCTGCTGTGGATCTCGATTGCCCTCTATTCAGGGGCAGACAAGGGTGAATTCCGCACCATGTTCCACTGGGTGGGTTTCTGCCTGGCAACCCCGACGTTGCTCTATTCCGGCTATCCCTTCTACAAGGGGGCGTTGTCGGGCCTGAGAAATATGCACCTTAGCATGGATCTTCCCATCGCTATCGGCGCAACAATCACCTACCTCTATTCGCTGTACGTGACTCTTTCCGGGTCAACGACCGGGGAGGTCTACTACGATACCGTGGTCAATTTTCTGTTCGTGATTCTGGTGGGGCGCTATCTCGAGGCGATGTCGAAAAAACAGGCGGTGGCATCCACCCAGCGACTGCTCGATCTGCAGCCCCGGGTGGCCAGGGTGATACGCGATGGTGAAGAGAAAACCGTCCCCATCCGTGGGGTGAAAATTGGCGATCTGCTGCTGGTTCGGCCGGGAGAGCGTATTCCAGCCGATGGTGTCGTCACCGAGGGGCAGAGCAGTATCAACGAAGCGATGTTGACCGGTGAGTCCATCCCGGTGTCGAAGGCGGTGGGTGACAGCGTTTCGGCGGGAACCATCAACGGTCAGGGCGCGCTCTACATGGAGGTCGAGGGACTGCTGAAGGATACCGCCCTGGGCCGAATTATTCGCCTGGTGGAGGATGCCCAGGCAAGCAAGGCGCCTATACAGTGTGTCGCCGATCAGATTGTCCCCTGGTTTGTTGCGGTCACCATCGGTCTGGCGCTGATTACCTTCCTCTGGTGGGTGCGCAGCGACTTCGAGCAGGCGCTGATGGCGGCCACCGCGGTATTGATCATCACCTGTCCCTGCGCTTTTGGTCTGGCGACTCCCATGTCGATTGCCGTAGCCTCAGGCGCCGGTGCGCGGCATGGCATTCTGGTCAAGAATGGTGAGGTGTTGGAAACCCTCTCAGCCATCGATCATTTTGTCTTCGACAAAACCGGCACCCTGACGGAGGGGCGAGTGGCGGTCACCTCGATTGAAACCCCTGGTGAATCATGGACTCTGGATCAGGAGAGAATTCCGGAGCCGATAAAGGGGCTTCTGACTAAGCTTGCCGCGGTTGAACGACTCTCGGAACATCCACTGGCTGAGGCGATCGTAGTGATTGCCGAGTCGCACAATGCAATTGATTCCGGAGTGAAGGCCGCGAATTTCCTCGCCAGCCCCGGCTTCGGAGTTTCCGCGTCGGTGGCGGGAGAGCGCATATTGCTCGGCAATAGCGCCTGGCTGGAAAAAAACGGTGTAGCAGCCAACTTGGTGCTCGCCGAAAAAGCCCGTCGTCTCGATGAACAGGGAATAGGCTCGTTTCGCTGTGCAATAGACGGCAGCGAGATTGCCCTGATTGCCGTCGAAGATCGTATCCGCCCCGATGCGCCGCAATTGATCCAGGTGTTGAAGGAAGAAGGGATGCAACTCACCCTGCTCAGCGGTGATCGCAAGCAGACGGCTATGGCGATCGCCGAGCGTCTGGGTGGCATGGAGGTGATCGCCGATGTACTGCCGGAGGACAAGGACCGGGTCATCGGACAGTTGCAGCAAAGTCGCCACAAAGTTGCGATGGTCGGTGATGGGGTTAATGACGCCCCTGCGCTGGTAAGGGCTGATGTCGGTATCGCCCTGGGTTCAGGGACCGATGTCTCTATTGCCAGTGCGGATATTGTGCTGATGAGCAGTCAGCTGGAGAAGGTGCATCAGGCATCACGACTGTCACGCAGGACATTGCGAACCATCAGGCAGAATATCGGCATCTCAATCACCTATAATCTGATTATGGTACCTTTGGCTATGGCGTCTTTTGTTACGCCGCTGGTTGCCGCCATTTCGATGCCGATCAGTTCACTGCTGGTAATCGGCAACGCGGCCAGAATCAGGATGATGTTTCGCCGCACTACCTGAAGCAATTCCTGCTATTGGAGCGAGTTAATGGACGTTATTTACGGTTTGATCCCTGGAATGATCATCCTCGGTTTACTTGGGGTGGCCATTCTGTTCTGGGCGGCCAAAAGCGGTCAGTTTGATGATCTGGAAGGCGAGGCGCATCGGATACTTATGGATGACGATCTGCCGCCAACCACTGGCAAGCAAGAGCAGACAGAACACAAAACCACAGAAACCAAAACCTCCAGTGAGTGAACGCGAGAGCTTACTGGTTCACCCCGTTCTCCGTATTTACTGCCTGCTGCATTGCCCTTAGTGGTTCAAGTATCCGCCCGAAATCACTTGGTCTGATGTACTGGATTACCTCTTTCCCCTCTGTATGGATAGCGATATCCAATCCTTTATCCGGATAGAGCCAATGCATCACCCCGGCTTCCTCGTCGGGCAACTTGAATTTGGGTTCGCCAAAACGTCCCTGGATCATCGCCTCGTCCAGATTCGCAACCGGGATGTAGGTGATGTGGTCAATGGTTGCGCTGCCGAGATTGTCAATATCCTCAGAGGTAAGACTGACCTGTTTGTTGCCGGTCGCCAGGCTCTTCATGCGCAGGCCCCGCTTAAACATCTCCTGCGCCAACGGCTGGTCAACATTCAGGGTGATGACGAACGAGGCCTTGATGCCGCTAAGGGTCATGCTTTCGAAATAGGATTCGATGTAGTGGTTGTTTTCCGGAGAGACAAACAGGCTGGTCTTTCCGCGCTCCCGGAGCATGGCCTGAACATCACTCAGGGTGCTTTTACCCAGGATGAGGCCAAATACCTCCACTGCACCGCTGCTTGTCACCCGGATATCCCAGGGCAGTTTCGGGTTGGTATCCGGCGCCTTCCCACCAGGGATCAGGATAGCGAATGCAAGCATGATGAGGATGAGACTGGTCAAGCCGAATACTGTTTTTCGATCCATTAAATAATCCTGATGCGGAGGGAACTGCAGGCAGATGGTTGATAATTGTCATCGTTTGGTGCACTAAAGGGTGCTATTTTAACTTAGAATTGATGTTCAACAAATGGCGGATAGTATATGGGCAATACGCTCTGGTTTATTACCATCTTGAAAGAGAAGCCCTGGCTTGGTTTTCTGATCGGTCTTGCCTTTATAACCATCATGTTCGCCTCTAAGAATCTCGTCGTCTATTTTTACGCCAGAAACCAGGAAAAAAAAGCGCGTGAAGAAAAGGCGGAAAAGGATCAACTGCCGCCAGGCTGAATTTTCCTTCAGCCACTAATTCCCCGATTTCAGGTGAAATTCCTTCCGGCAAATGGTAATTTGCCCGGTTACTATGCCGAGTAGGCGGTTTTACACGGATTGGGGTTGTGGTTTATGAAGTTTGATATCAGTGCAGAGGAAAGCAAGCGGGCAAAAATTCCGCATGAGATTTTCCTGACCAACCTGATCGGTAACCACATTCTCTGGTTCGTCGCTGCTCTGGGAACGGTAAAGACCTATTGGCAGCCCATGGCGCTGGTCCCGATTGTATCCGTTGCCTCTCTGGCCTATGTCCTGTGGCGCGCGCGCAAATCTCTGAAATCAGACAGCTGGTATGTGATGTGTCACTGGCAGATTGCCGCCAGACGGAGTCTTGTGTTCATCTATATGCTGCTGTTGCTGGCAACTGTGGGCCTGCTAGGCTGGGTGGGTTATACCTATCTGGGGATGATGGAGGTGGCGGTGTTTGCAATCATTGGCGGTATGGGTGTGTTGCCAGTGATGGTGACCGTGCTGATCCAGATCATCATGGAGTCGGATGCCTTGCATCAGGCATCACAGCATCGCCTGCCGAAGAGTATTCTGGAGAAATACCCCAATCCAGGCATTGCGGTGATTGAGGATGAGTTTAAGTACGACGATTAGTTGTCGCAGACTTAATTTAATCGAGAATTAGTGCGGCGGCCACGCGGCGGTCTTCAGACATCAGGATATTGTAGGTGCGGCAGGCGGCAGAGGTGGTCATCACATCCAGGCCGATATGCGCCTGGATCAGACTCTTGTATGTCTCCGGTCTTGGAAACCGCTGGACTCTCCCTGTCCCCAGAATAACAATATCGGGTGCCAGTTCTGCAAGCATTGCAAAGGAGTCCGCGCCCAACTGCTCAAATGTGCTGACGGGCCAGTCGACGATGATCTGATCCGGAAGAACGATCAGGCTGGAGTTGTAACGGCTGCCTGAGACCACTATGTGCTCGTCACTATAGGCATTGATGACGTGGCCGCTGGCACCGCTGTCGATAGAGATTTTCATGGAGTCAAATTATCAGGATGAGTGGGAGACTGCAAAGTCGTTTTTCTATTTGCCTATCCATTTAATTTCATTGACATTTTAATGGATGCTCGGTTACTTTAACCCCTTTTTTCGATAGTCATTACTTTACAGAAGAGGTCCACGTGTCTACGCCAGAAATGGAAGAGTTTCGCCGAATCAAGCGCTTACCGCCCTACGTTTTCAATATTGTTGGTGAATTGAAGGCGGCGGCGCGAGCGCGAGGCGAAGACATTATCGATTTTGGCATGGGCAATCCCGACCAGCCGACACCGCAGCATATTGTCGACAAACTGGTCGAAGTGGCGCAGCGTAAAGACTCCCACCGTTACTCGTTGTCCAAGGGTATTCCGCGCTTGCGCCGGGCGATTTGTAACTGGTACAAAACCCGCTACGATGTCGATCTGGACCCGGAAACCCAAGCGATTGTGACCATCGGCTCGAAAGAGGGGCTGGCGCATCTGGCGCTGGCGTGTATCGGTCCGGGTGATTCTGTACTGGTGCCCAATCCCGCCTATCCGATCCATCCGTACGGTTTTGTCATCGCTGGTGCCGATATCCGTCATGTACCGATGGTGCCGGGTGTGGATTTCTTCGAGAAACTGGAAGAGGCGATCAAGGATTCATGGCCGCGTCCGAAGATGCTGGTGTTGAACTTTCCGGGAAATCCGACCGCGCAGTGCGTTGAACTGGATTTCTTCGAAAAGGTGATTGCCATCGCCAAGGAGTACAACATCTGGGTGATTCACGATCTCGCCTATGCCGATATCGTGTTCGATGGGTATACCGCACCCTCCATACTCCAGGTGCCTGGTGCGGAAGAGGTGGCGGTAGAGTTCTTCTCGCTCTCGAAAAGCTACAATATGCCCGGTTGGCGTGTCGGTTTTATGTGCGGCAACAAGACTCTGGTGGCAGCGCTGGCGAGAATGAAGTCTTACCTGGATTACGGCATGTTCACACCGATTCAGGTTGCAGCGATTACCGCGCTCGAAGGCCCACAGGATTGCGTCAAAGAGATTGCCGGCATGTATGAGAAGCGCCGCGATGTCTTGTGCGAAGGCCTGCAAGCGGCAGGTTGGCCCATCGAGAAGCCTAAGGCGACGATGTTTGTCTGGGCGTCCATACCCGAACAGTATCGTGACATGGGCTCAATCGAATTTTCTAAAAAACTGCTTACCGAGGCCAAGGTGGCGGTATCGCCAGGTATCGGTTTCGGCGAGCATGGCGATGATCACGTCCGCTTCGGACTGATCGAGAATGAACACCGTACCCGGCAAGCGATACGCGGCATCCGGGAAATGATGCGCAAGGATTCCAAAGCGGGTTCCTGAGCATCGAGTCGTTACTAGGAGAACTAATTGTGGAACCAGTCAAGGTTGGTCTGTTAGGGCTGGGCACGGTCGGCGGTGGTACTGCCAATGTACTGGCCCGGAATGCGCGTGAGATTGCGCGACGGGCGGGTCGCGGCATTGTGATATCGCATGCCGCCGCACACCGTTATGATGCTGATGCCATTCAGGGGCTGGATCAGATCACCATCACCCAGGATGCCTACGAGGTGGTGAATGATCCGGAAGTAGCGATCGTTATCGAACTGATTGGCGGCTATTCACCGGCCAAGGAGTTGGTGCTCAAGGCCATCGAAAACGGCAAACATGTGGTCACTGCGAACAAGGCGCTGATTGCCCTGCATGGAAATGAGATATTCGCAGCGGCCCAGGCGAAAGGGGTCACCGTGGCCTTCGAAGCCGCGGTTGCCGGCGGCATCCCTATTATCAAGGCGATGCGCGAGGGGTTGGCGGCAAACCGCATCGAATGGGTTACCGGCATCATTAATGGTACAGGCAATTTCATCCTGACCGAGATGCGAGACAAAGGCAGGGACTTTGATGATGTGTTGGCCGAGGCACAGGCACTGGGTTACGCAGAAGCGGACCCCACCTTCGATGTCGAGGGCATTGATGCCGCCCATAAGTTGACGATTCTCAGTTCAATCGCCTTTGGCATTCCGTTGCAGTTTGACAAGACCTATACGGAAGGGATTACCCGGATCGAGAAGCAGGATGTCTCTTATGCGGGTGATCTGGGTTACCGTATCAAGCATTTGGGAATAGCTCGGAAAAACGGCAAGGGAATCGAGATGCGGGTTCACCCAACGTTGATCCCTGAGCGGCGACTTATTGCCAATGTGGATGGCGTGATGAATGCGGTACTGGTCAAAGGTGATGCGGTTGGTCCAACCCTCTACTATGGAGCTGGAGCCGGTGCTGAGCCAACGGCATCGGCGGTGGTTGCTGATGTCGTCGATGTGGTCAGGGCATTGACCACCGATCCGGAAAATCGCGTGCCTCATCTGGCCTTCCAGGCAAACGAGTTGTCTGATATGCCGATTCTGGATATGGAAGAGGTGACGACTGCCTATTATGTACGCATGCTGGTGGTGGACAAACTGGGCGTGATGGCGAAAATCGCTGGCATTTTTGCCGATCACGGCATCAGTATCGAGGCGATCAAGCAGGTCGAACCCGCTGAAGGAGAGACCCAGGTTCAGTTGATCATGTTGACCCATCCGGTGATGGAGCGGCAGATGAATCAGGCGATAGCCGCCATCGAATCGCTGGATACTGTGACTGATCAGGTTGTACGTATTCGCATGGAAGAACTCGCAGGCTGATTGAAAACAGAATGAACCGCGTATGCGTGCGATATGTGATCGCCATGCATACGCGGTTTTTTATTGGGACTGAAAATTCACATGTCAATGGCGCATACTCAAATACATTTACTGGTGCCTGGACTGCTCGGGCCAATGAAACATGTCGCCGATCTGGAGTCTCCGCCATCAGCAGCCTTGATCGAGCGTCTGATTGCCAGGGCGGATAAATCGCCGTTTGCAGATCAGCGTTATCAATCAACCCTTTTCAGGCTCTTTGGTATTACGGCTGCGGGTAAAGATTTTCCTACTGGCGCCGTGAATGGGTTAGCCGACGGGCTCCAGAGAGATCAACGTTTCTGGTTTCAGATCAATCCGGTGTCTCTGCGGCCTGATCAGGACAGGCTGCTGCTGTTTGACAGTTTCTATCTTGATTTCACGCTTGCTGAGTCAAAGGCGTTGGCTGCACTGTTCAATCAGCATTTTTCCGCAGAGGGCTGGCATCTGGAAGTGGTTACGCCTCATCGCTGGTATTTGGCAGTCGATGAAATTCCCCGCATAACAACCAGCAGTATCGATGAGGTTTTTGGACGCAGTATCGACCGGTTTCTACCGGAAGGCATCGATGCCTTGCGTTGGCACAGTATCCTCAATGAAACGCAAATGCTTTTTCACGGCGCCGAGGTCAATCAATTACGCGAGAGTGCAGGCAAACTGCCGATCAATGGCGTCTGGATATCGGGGGGTGGAGTGTTGCCTGATGCGGTACAGACCCCATTCGATACGGTATTGACCGACAGCACACTGGCATGGGGTCTGGCCAAATTGGCTGGTGTCAGCCAGGCCTGTCTGCCGGCGACATTGGATCGGTTGTCCGGCAATCAGCTGATTACCTATGATGCGCTACACCGGCCTGTCTGGCGAGCGGATCCTTATGACTGGAGTGAGGCCCTGCAGAAGCTCGATGCCTTTATCCAGCCCCTGGTTGATCTCCTCTATGCGAGCCCGCAGGCAGAGTTGTTTCTCTATCCCTGTGATGGTTCGGTTTACCGAATAAACAGGAATAAACTCCGCCGATTTTGGCGAAGGACAAAACCGATGGCAATGCTTATGCTGGGTGAGTAGCGCAGCGGAACAGGGCTGTCTGAAGTATGCTTTGCTATGGCGTTTATATAGAAAACATGGCCTCCAAATCGTGTTTTGAATAGGCCTTGAAAGCGAGCATTGTGTCCGTTTTTTCAATGCCGTCCATTTTGGCCAACTGGTCGGTTACGAGTGCAGCCAGTTCATCGTTGGTTTCCACCCTGACGATGGTGACGAGGTCATAGTTACCAGTGACCGAATAGACCTCCGATATTTCCCGTATACCTGCCAACTGTTCGGCAATCTCGTTGACCTTGCCTCTTTTGATATTCAGTAGAATGATGGATGTGATCATCTGTCGAGCTCCTGGTGTTTTTCGGTGAATACGCTGAATCTTGGAGTATGTTGTCACTCTGAGATCAGTAGAACAATTAATTCCGTAGGGCCATGCACTCCATAGGCCAATGTCTGTTCAATATCGGCTGATTTTGATGGCCCGGAGATCAGCAGGACATTGCTCGGCATACCCCCTCGCCATTGTTCCTTTTTAATGGTCTCCTCGAAGCTGGTGTAGAGTCTGTCGCTATATAAGACCGCTATGTGAATCGGGGGTACGAGGGAGTAGGTTCGCGGCTCCTGTTCCGTGGGCCAGATAACCAGTGTGCCGGTTTCCGCGATGCCCGCCCTGGAGGATGTGATGGCCGCATCAATGCCAAAAAACAACTCGTCTTTCCATTCGTCGATGTCGGCAGACTTGCTGATTAGGGGGGGAAGATCTTCGTCGGTCCAGGTCGCTGTTAATGCATCACCCAGTGGACCTTCTGCAGCATACAGCAGGTTATTCAGCTGTTTTTCTTTGACAATACCTTTTAGCTTTGTGAGCCACTGGTCTTTCGCGGTAACGTGCACTTCGGCACTAACACTGGTCATTCTTTCGCAGAAATGAGCAATTCTCTCCGCTTTCGTCATTTCGATATTGGTTGTAAACGTCGAGTCGTAATCGATCTGAATGCCTGTTTCTGCCTGTTGTAAACGTCTGAATATCCGTTCCCGTGCGTTACTCATGGTCAAAACCCTCTTCTTGGGCCAACTCATGCAGAGACTTTTTGGCGATTCTCGGTGCTTTCCTGACACTGGTCCAGGGGCCGAGTTGTGTGGGCATCAAGCCCCTCAGCCTGGTGATTATTTTAACGCCGATGCGGTAAAGCGGAGGGGTGGCATGCAGTATCTGCCAGAGTTTCCAGAGGGTAGCCTCTTTCCATTCCCGGCCACTCCCCGCACCTTTGACAGAACCGGTTTCGTCTGTACGGTTTTTTTCAAAACGAAGTCGATTCAGAAGCTTCGGAATGGGGATACGCACCGGGCAGACCTCTGCACATGCACCACAGAGCGTTGATGCAGTAGGCAGGTCTCCGAGTTCATCCAGTCCGCTCTTTTGCGGCTCCAGTATCGAGCCAATCGGGCCGGGAATGGTTGTGCCATAGGCATGGCCGCCAATGCGTGCGTAGACCGGACAGTTATTCATGCAGGCACCGCAACGTATACAGCGCAGGGTGCTGATCAACTCGGCATCCTGAAATATGCGCGATCGGCCATTGTCGAGCAGGACCAGGTGAACCTCTTTGGGACCATCTTTCTCCCCGGATTGGCGCGGGGCGTTGATCATGTTGAAATAGGTGGTGATGGGCTGGCCGGTGGCGGAACGGGTCAGTAGCCGCAATAGTGTGGGGATATCCGATAGTTTTTCCACCACCTTTTCGATCCCGGTAACGGCAATATGCACCTGCGGTACTGTGGCGCACATGCGGCCATTGCCTTCATTTTCTACCAGACAGAGGGTCCCGGTTTCCGCGACGGCAAAGTTGACCCCGGACAGACCCACAGGGGCTTCGTAAAACTTTCGGCGCAGGATATCCCGGGCGTTGCGTGTCATCGTGTCAACGTCATCGGTGTAGGGTATCTCGGGAAATTTTTCATTGAACAGTTTCGCAACCTGCAACCGGTTCATATGGATGGCGGGGGCGATGATATGCGAGGGTTTCTCGTTGATCAGCTGAATGATGAATTCACCGAGATCGGATTCCAGGCATTCAATGCCATGCTGTTCGAGGAAATGGTTCAGGTCCATCTCCTCAGAGACCATGGATTTACCTTTGATCAGTTGTTTCGCATCGTGCCTGTTCATGATGTCGAGTACGATATGATTCGCTTCCTCAACGGTCTCCGCCCAGTGCACCTGTATGCCGTTTTTTACACAGTTTTCCTCAAGCTGGGCCAGGAGTGCAGGCAGTTTCGACAGGGCATTTGCCTTGATTTTTTCGCCTTTCCAGCGTAGCTGCTCCAATGCCTCCCGTTCAGGGAAGGCCTGACGACGTTTCTGGATCAGGCCATCCATCGCAGAGCGGAAATTCTTTCTGATCTGGGGGTCGCCAAGCGCATTATGTGACCTGTTTTGGAAATCAACTGTCTGTTGCATTTGTCCGCTCCCAGAGAAAACTGGCGATATGCTGGCCGCGTAATCGGCTCTCTCTCTGTTTCAGATGACCCGTTATGTTCATCAGGCAGCCGCAATCCCCGCTGATCACTCTTTCGGGATTTTCCTGTAGCAGGGCATCGCTTTTCTCCTCGACCATGGCGGCCGAGATTTCCGGATGTTTTATGGCAAAGGTGCCGCCAAAGCCGCAACACTCCTCTTTTCGCATGTGCTGGGCAATCTCGACATTCTCCAGTTGCGCCAAAAGCCTTTCGTGCTCTTCTGCGACGCCCATCTCGCGGCGCGCCGAACAGGAGGTATGCAATGCGACCTTGATGGGCTTGCCCAGATCCTGTCGGTTGATTTTCAGCACATGAACGAGAAATTCGGTGAGTTCAAATATCCGTTGCGCAAAGGCCTGAACCGTTGTTTCTTCACGCTCACCTTTGAAGAGTTCAGGATAGTGATAACGCATCATGCCGGCACAGGAGCCAGAGGGTACGATAATCGGATGATTGTTTGGGAAACAGGACATTTGCTGACGTGCGACTGCACGGGCCTGCTCCCGATAGCCCGAGTTCCATGCCGGTTGGCCGCAACATGTCTGATTCTGTGGATAGATGACCTTGACGCCCTCTCGGGCGATAAGTCGCATTCCATCCACTCCTGCTTCGGGGTAGAGCAGGTCAACCAGGCAGGTTCCAAAGAAATAGACTTTGGTTGGTTTGTCCGGGTACACGCGCTTGTTGTTGATCAATGTAGCAGCCTGTCAGTATGGTGTTATACAGTTGTATCGGATAAGTTACGGAATACACATCGGTGCAAACCGCATGGTCCTCTGTGTCTTGTCAGATCTTGAGTCATCTACACTGCCTGAAACTTCTCCGGGATGTCCATTCTGTCTCGCCACTACCCGCTGGATAGTATATGGTCCATGATAGGTCCGGCGGGGCGATGTGATGACTTTACTGCTGGTCAAAAACATAACAGCCAAGTGTAGTCAAATAAACCCCATGCGAGAAGAAATTGTCACCGGTCGCTGTTTGTTCAGTAGTCTGGTAATCAGTTTTATAGGCAGGGCGCGATAGTGATCTGGCAGATATTCAACATTGTATTTCCCATCTTCTCCATTGTTCTGGTTGGGTTTATTTATGCCCGCCGGCATGCGCCCGATATGGCTGCGGCCAACAAGCTCAATATCGATATCTTCACTCCGGCGTTGATCTTTCATGTGCTCTCCGGGAAGGATTTTTACCTGGCAGAATACCAGTTTCTGGCGATGGGCGGGGCAGTCGTGGTGCTGGGCTCGGGCCTGTTGGCATGGCCTGTCGCCAGGCTGTTTAACTTCCAGGTGAAAACCTTTGTGCCGCCGATGATGTTTTCGAATTCGGGGAATATGGGGTTGCCACTCGCTCTGTTTGCCTTTGGCGAGCAGGCACTCCCAGCAGCTGTTGTGCTGTTTATCGTCGAAAATCTGTTCAATTTCAGCATCGGCATGAAGATGATGGATGCAACTACATCATTGCTGGGGCTGTTACGTTTGCCGATGCTGATCGCCACCTTTGCCGGTTTGGCAGTGGCAGTCACCCCTGTCCAGATACCATCGGTGATTGCCATTCCAATAGAAATGCTGGGCCAGATTGCCATACCGTTGATGCTCTTCTCCCTGGGGGTTCGTCTGCTTAGTGTTGACTGGAGCGACTGGCGGATAGGGGTTGTCGGTGCCGTTGTCTGTCCACTCACCGGTATTGTCATGGCCTTGGGCATCAACCTGGTGCTGAGTCTGCCCGCAGAGCAGTTTGCCATGTTACTGGTGTTTGGCGCATTGCCTCCTGCGGTACTCAACTACATGGTTTCGGAGCGCTTCACTCAAGAGCCGCAACGGGTCGCATCAATCGTCATGCTTGGCAATCTTGCCAGTGTCATTGTTATCCCCATCACCCTGGCATTTGTACTTTGAGAAACGCTCTGGGCTATAATCCTGTTGAAATTCATACATCTCGACTAGATATCCAGGCGAGGTATTCACTAATTGGCTGAAGTAATGGGGACAGCGAATGGGACAAGAGAAGTCTGTTCTTGAGAGTTACCTGCTGGATGGTGCGGGTGGCGCAAAACCGCTGAGCAGTGGTCAACTCTCGGCCTGGCAGCCTGAACAGGGTGTTCTCTGGGTGCATCTCAACTATTCGGCAGCCGAGGATGTGCGTTGGATCGATGAATCATCGGGGCTCGACCCCCTGGTGGTTGAGGCGCTGTTGACCGAGGATACAAGGCCAAGAATCCATGAAATGGATGATGGTCTTTTGATTGCCCTAAGGGGGGTTAATCTTAATCCTGGCGCTGACCCTGAGGACATGGTCTCAATCCGCATCTGGATCGAGAAAACACGCATTATCACTACACGCCGGCGCGACCTTGTTTCAATCAACGATGTGAAAAAGCAGTTCGATACAGCGAAGGGACCGTCAAATGCCGCTGATTTTCTGATTGACCTGGTCGATTATCTGATATGGCACATGAGCGATACCATTGACCAGTTTGAGGAAGGTGTCTCCGACCGCGAAGAGCAGATCATGGGTACGGGTGCTGCTTCTCTTAAGTACGAGCTGGCGATAATACGCCGTAAAATCATTACCCTGAGGCGTTATCTGGCGCCCCAGCGGGATGCCCTCGCACGACTGATTGTTGAAAAGGTCAGTTGGCTGGATGAGGATCATCGTCTCAGGTTGCGTGAAGTCAATGACCGCCTGTTAAGGCATATTGAGGATCTCGACGCTATCAGGGATAGGGCAGCGGTTGCCCAGGAGGAGCTGTTGAGCCGGCTATCAGAGCAGTTGAACTCGCGCATGTATGTATTGTCCGTAGTTGCAGCCATCTTTTTGCCGCTGGGATTCCTGACCGGGTTGTTGGGGATCAATGTCGGGGGTATTCCCGGGGCTGAGTACCCCTGGGCCTTCTGGGTGTTCATGGGTATTCTGCTTGTGATTGTCGTGCTCCAGATATTTCTGTTTCGGTGGAAAAACTGGTTATGAAAACTCAATCAATTCCACATTGAACGGTCTTGCTGGCTGCTGAAGTTCTAATATTATTTTTATGCCTATCATCATCTCGCCCAAAGAATTCATAAAGCTGGAATCGGCCGGTGGCATCATCCTGATCATCGCCGCTGTACTGGCGATGGTGATCGCCAACTCACCTCTGGCGCTCTACTACGACATGCTGATTGATGTCCCTGTGGAGATCAGAGTAGGTCCGTTTGAACTGGCCAAGCCACTGATTCTATGGATCAATGATGGTTTGATGGCGGTGTTCTTCTTTGTTGTCGGGCTGGAACTGAAACGCGAAATGCTGGACGGTAATCTGTCTGACTGGCGCTCCATTACCTTGCCCCTGGTTGGCGCAATAGGCGGAATGGTCGTACCTGCCTTGATCTATCTGGCCTTCAACTGGGACGATCCGATGACCGCCAAAGGCTGGGCTATTCCTGCTGCTACAGATATTGCCTTTGCGCTGGCTGTATTATCACTGTTCGGCACACGCATACCCATTGCGCTTAAGGTCTTTTTGACCTCTCTCGCGATCTTCGATGATGTAGGCGCGATTCTGATCATTGCAATCTTTTATACCGAGGGGCTGTCAGTCAGCGCACTGGTCATCACACTGGCATGTCTGGCCCTGCTGTTCGTTTACAACAGGCGCGGCGAGACTAAATTTTCACCCTATATCGTTGTCGGTTTGATTATGTGGGTTGCCGTGCTCAAGTCAGGTGTGCATGCCACACTGGCTGGCGTACTGCTCGCCATGTTCATCCCGCTTCAGGATCCCCTCGATGCCCGGCGGTCACCGCTACGTGAAATGGAACATGATCTGCACTCAATGGTAGCCTTCGTAATTCTTCCCTTGTTTGCCTTCGTCAACTCGGGCATCTCGCTGCAAGGTGTGGGAATGGAGTATCTGCTGCATCCCGTGCCTCTGGGTATCTCTTTCGGATTGTTTTTTGGTAAACAGATTGGTGTCTTCCTGTTCTGTTGGCTGGGTGTTCAACTGCGTCTGCTAAAACTGCCTGCGGATATAAACTGGATGACCCTTTACGGTGTTTCGCTGCTTTGTGGCATAGGTTTCACCATGAGTCTGTTCATCGGCTCGCTTGCCTTTGAGTCGTCAGGTGAAAACATGCTGTTTGATGAAAGGTTGGGGATTATCATCGGTTCGGTAGTGTCCGCTGTGGCGGGCTACTTCGTCATACGCAAGGCGGTAAAAGTAGCAGCATGAATGACGCGATACGAAAGCCATTTGCTGAGTCCAGTGAGGAGAACAAGCGGCCGATTCTGCGCGTATTGGCCGAGAGATTGTCTACTGCCCGAACGGTGTTGGAAATAGGCAGCGGCACCGGGCAGCACGCGGTTTATTTAGGTGAAGCGATGCCAATGCTGATCTGGCAGACCAGCGAACTCCCCGAAATGCACGCGGGTATCCGGTTATGGCTGGATGAGGCCGGTCTCGGCAATGTGTTGAATCCCATCGCGCTGGATGTGGAAATTGCATCGCAATGGCCTGATCAGCAATACGACGCTGTATACAGCGCCAACACGGCACACATCATGTCTGCCGATGGGGTAGCCGCAATGTTTTCCGGCATCGGTCGCATTCTGAACAGGCAAGGGCAGTTCCTGCTCTACGGACCCTTTATGTATTCAGGGAAGCATACCGCCCCAAGTAATGAGCAGTTTGATCACTGGTTGCGAATACAGGCGCCCCATCGCGGGGTGCGTGATCTGGTCTGGCTGAAACAGTTGGCGAAACAGTCCGGCATGGAATTGTCCGAGGATCTGGAGATGCCGGTGAATAACCGCATCCTCGTGTGGCGTAAAATCTGATGCGATCGACTTTTTTCCGCTGAAACTGAAGGGTTGAAAGTATCTTTGCCGTTTAGCCTCGCGGGATTTTAATCGGTTATAATTCCTTCTCACTCCCTTTTCCCGGCTTTCTGACTATGCTCACAGCGCAAGATCTGTTCTCCTACCGCCAATACTGGGCGAAACGATTCGGTACCGCCCCGGTGTTGCCGATGACCCTGGAAGAGATGGAGCGTCTTGGTTGGGATAGCTGTGATGTGATCCTGATTACCGGCGACGCCTATGTAGACCATCCCAGTTTTGGTATGGCATTGATTGGCCGACTGCTTGAATCCCAGGGATTTCGGGTCGGCATCATCGCCCAGCCCGATTGGTCCTCACCGGTGGATTTTCAGCGTCTGGGCAGGCCAAATCTATTTTTCGGAATCACCGCCGGTAACATGGATTCAATGGTCAATCGTTACACCTCGGACCGGAGAATTCGCTCGAACGACGCCTATACCCCGAATGGCGAAGGCGGCAAGCGTCCAGACCGGTCGGTGATCGTCTATACCCAGCGGGCGCGCGAGGCCTTCAAGGGGGTTCCCATTATCGTTGGCGGCATCGAGGCCAGCCTGCGGCGCATCGCCCATTTCGATTACTGGTCGGACAAGGTGCGTCGTTCCATTCTGCCCGATTCTAAAGCGGATATGCTGATCTATGGCAATGCCGAGCGAGCGATCGTCGAGGTTGCCCATCGTTTGGCCAATGGCGAGGCGATCGGCGATATCACCGATGTGCGTGGCAGCGGTTTCATGCGGCAGGCTGTACCGCAGGGTTGGACAGAGATCGACTCCACCCATCTGGATGAACCAGGACCACTGGCGCCGAAAGTCGATCCCTATGCCACTGAACCCGCTTGTGCCGAGGGTGAGAAGCAAGGCGCCAGGGTAATCAGCTTTCATCGCCGACCGAAAGGCATGGATCGTGAGCATACGGTGGTGCGTCTACCCAGTTTCGACCAGGTCAACACCGATCCGGTCCTCTACGCGCATGCCTCAAGGGTGTTTCACCTGGAGACCAATCCGGGTAACGCCCGGGCCTTGGTGCAGCGGCATGGTAAGCGGGATGTCTGGCTGAACCCGCCACCGATACCGCTTGAAACCAAGGAGTTTGACCGTCTCTATGAATTTCCCTACACCCGCCAACCGCACCCGGCCTATGGAGATGCAAAAAACCCTGCCTGGGAGATGATCCGTTTTTCCATACCGATCATGCGCGGCTGTTTTGGTGGGTGCACCTTCTGTTCCATCACCGAGCACGAAGGGCGGGTGATACAGAGTCGCTCGGAAGACTCCGTCATTCATGAGATCGAGACGATCAGGGATACGGTTCCGGGGTTTACCGGCAACATCTCCGACCTGGGTGGACCAACGGCAAATATGTACCGCCTGCGTTGCAAGGATGAGAAGATTGAATCTGCCTGCCGCAGACTCTCCTGCGTGTTTCCCGACATCTGCCCGCACATGTCCACTGATCACCGGCCGTTAATCAAGCTCTATCGCCGTGCACGCAAGATACCCGGTGTCAAAAGGGTGTTTGTTGCCTCGGGCTTGCGTTACGACCTGGCGGTAAAAGACCCGGAATATATCAAGGAACTGGTCACCCACCACGTTGGGGGATACCTGAAAATCGCGCCCGAACATACCGAGAGTGGTCCCCTGGACAAGATGATGAAGCCGGGTATCGACAGCTACTACCAGTTCAAGAAACTGTTCGATAAATACTCGCAAGAGGCGGGCAAGGAGCAGTATCTGATTCCCTATTTCATCTCTGCGCACCCGGGCACCTCGGATGAGGATATGCTCAATCTTGCCCTTTGGCTGAAACAGAATGATTTTCGACCGGATCAGGTGCAGGCCTTTCTCCCGACGCCATTGGCGATCGCCTCGGCGATGTACCACACCGGACGCAATCCCCTGAAGAAGATCAAAAAAAGGTCCGAGGTTGTCAGTGTGCCGAGCGGCACGCGCCAGCGCCGGTTACACAAGGCATTTTTACGCTACCATGATCCGGAAAACTGGCCGCTGTTGCGGGAAACGCTGAAAAATATGGGGCGGTCGGATTTGATCGGTAACGGCAAGAAACATCTGGTGCCGGCCTGGCAGCCTGCAGGGACAGGTGGTGAGGGACGAAAAAGGGTGCAGGGGTCTAAAAGCCCTTCATCGCGTATACGCCAATCGGGCAGAAAATCAGCCGCAGGAAAGAGAGGGAAGGGCCGGGGCTGACATATCCCCCGGCACACTCGACAAAATGTAGGGATCTCCGCAGATCAGGATTCCGTGAAATTCGTCTCATCCCAGTCGTTAGGATCTTCGGGAAAGTCTGCCAAGGGTCCAATGGCCTGTTTGTCTCTCTAGAACAGGGGGCCGCTTTGCATATAGAGGACCAGTAGTTGTGCGACTGCGAGCAAGGAATCCTCATGGGTTCGTTCGTACCCATGGGAGCCGTCAAGGGCGAAACAGATCAGTGCGGTACGAATGTCGTTACCAGCTTCGACAGCTGCCGCCGCATCTGAACGATAATAGTTGAACACATCCCGCGAGTGTTCAATCGCGTGGGTTTGGCAAAGTGCAATCAGGCGGCGCGTCAGGTACCAGTCGAAAGGTCCAGTAGAGTCTTGCATACTGATGGTTACGCCGTATTCACAGGTATTTTGCCCGGGGGCTATGGTGCCGTTGTCCACGGCGATCAACTCCGCGACATCGCCATGCAGTATATGCGATGCGCCAGCGCCGGTTTCCTCGGAGATGGTAAACAGAAGATGACAGTCCATCGGCAGGGGTTGCTGGTTGTCGACGATGTCCTTGGCCGCCGCCAGCACCGCGGCGACGCCGGCCTTATCATCCAGAAAACGCGACACCCAGAACCCATTGGCGAGTAATTCCGGCATTGGGTCGATGGTGACCATATCTCCGACATGGATGTTGAGACCTTCCAACTCCTGTTGATTGGATGTCTTCTCGTCAAGTCTCAATTCAAGGTTGTTCCAACTCGACTCCTGGGTGTCCACTTGTTTGCCATAGACATGGCCGGAGGCCTTCATCGGTAGCAAGGTTCCTCTGAACTGCTCCCCACGTTCATTGAACAGGGTGATCCTGGCGCCTTCAGCGGAACGGGCCGGCCAGGTGCCGATGGGAACAACTTCAAGACGCCCATTTTTTTTCAGGTTTTTAACCATTGCACCAAGTGTATCGAGATGGGCCGCGATAGCGCGGTCGGGGGTGTGGATCTGGCCAGGCAGATTCGCCCGTATGGCGCCTCTGCGAGTGACTTCGTAGTCGATTTTCAGCGCATCCAATTGCTCACAGACAAATGTAACGACGCTATCGGTCATGCCTGTCGGGCTGGCGATGTTGAGTAACGCTAATAGTGTGTCGTGCAGATAGGTGTGGTCGATATTCAGTGTTTTCATGGCGCTATTCTTGTTCCGGGACTGGTTCTGTGATTGTTTGCGGAAACAGCATGTCGATAAATCGTTTCGCGGTTGGCTGTGGTTCATGATTGGCCAGGCCAGGCCGTTCATTCGCTTCGATGATGACGTAATCCGGTTGGTTCGGTTGTTGTACGATAAAATCAAAACCGACCAGGGGCATTTTCAGGGCCAGGGCGCCGCGGACAGCTGCGTCTATCAACACCGGGTGCAGTTGACTGGTGACGTCGTGTAGCGTGCCACCGGTATGCAGGTTGGCGGTCTTGCGCACCCGCAGTTCCGTGCCGCTGGGGAGGATCTGATCGAGACCGAAACCGGCATCGGCAATGCAGCGTTTTGTCTCGGCGTCGATCGGGATCTCGCTCTCCCCCTGGGTTGCCGCTTTGCGCCGTCTGCTCTGCTTGTGTATCAGCTCGTGAATACTATGTACACCATCGCCTACGATTGAGGCCGGTTTGCGGATGGCCGCCGCGACCACGGTGTTGTCGATAACGATGATGCGCAGGTCATGACCGTCGATGAATTGCTCGCCGATGACCTTGTCACAAAGTCCACGGGCAAAGCGATAGGCCTCCCTAACCTCGTCGGCTTGTTTCAGGTCGACGAATACCCCTGTGCCCTGTTCGCCTTGGGCCGGCTTTATGACAATGCGCTGATGTTTTTCCAGAAATGTCTGCGCCTCCAGTTCGTTTTCCAGCGTTGTCTGTGTTGGTACATTGAGTCCTTCACGCTGTAAGAACCGGTGAGTGATCTCCTTGTCGTCGCAGCGGCTCAGAGCGACGGCGCTGGTAAAATCGGTCAGCGATTCGCGGCAACTGACGGTCCTGCCACCCAGGCTGAGGTCGAAGAATCCGTCTGCAGCGTCGACAACCTCTACTGCAATGCCGCGCCGATAGGCCTCGTCGATGATGATCTGGGCGTATATATTGAGATCTTCTTCCTGCTTCGGTCCGATATAGAGGCGTTCGTTGATGGCGTTCTTTTTTTTGATGCAGTAGACCGGAACCTGATAAAACCCCAGCGCGGTGTATAGCTGAATGGCCTGTTGGTTATCGTGCATGACCGACAGATCCATGAATGATCTTCCTGCCTGCTTGAAGCGTTGCGCAAGCGAAACCACCAACGCCCTGCCGACGCCGGGACGTAGGCATTGCGGGTCGACGGCGAGGGCCCACAGGCTGGAGCCGTTATCCGGGTCCTGAAATGCGGCATGGTGATCGACGCCGGTGACCGTACCGATGACGGCATTGCTCCGTCTGTCGATCGCCACCAGTGTTTCCAGGGCGGGCTCATTGGTGAAATGGTCGTAAAATCCCTCATGCAGAGGCACCATGCCGCGTGTCTTGAAAATACGGTTCACATGGTATTCGTCATCGACATCGCGCAAGGGACAGACCTTCAGACCCTCGGGGACTGCTTCTGTCAGGGTGTTTTTCTTCAAATCGAGGCGGTATGTCAGTGAGGGGTCTATAAACAACTCCTGCGGCGCTTGGGAAAGCACCACCTGGGGGTTGCGGGTGTACAGAGCTACATCGCGCTGTCCCTCAGCCTCGTTGCGTAGTTGTGCGGCCAGCTCCGTGGTGGAGTTGAAGTTCTGTGCAAACAACAATCGCCCCCAGCCGCAGTCGACCACTGACTGCTTGTTCAAGTCGTCTGCCAGGGCGCTTGGCGGTTCACCCCAGCTCTTCAGCGACGCCATTTGTTCGATATCAAGTGACTGGCTTTTGTGTGCCGTCATCGGTCTTGTCCTTGTCAGAGGTGCGTTTGCAGCCACAATTCAAGCAGCGCCACCTGCCATAGCTTGGAACCGCGTAGCGGCGTGATATGCGCTTTGGGATTGTTCAGCAGGTTGTCGAGATAGGGCCGTTGAAACAACCCCCTGTCTCGCGCGGCCTGCGAGTTGAGTGCGTCAGCCACATATTCGAGATATGGCCCTTCGATGTACTTCAGGGCGGGGACTGGAAAGTAACCCTTCGGGCGGTCGATCACTTGGGCCGGTATGACACTTCTGGCGGCCTCTTTCAGTATCCACTTTCCGTCGTCACGTACTTTCAGATCTGCCGGTATACGCGCTGCCAGTTCAACCAGTTCATGATCGAGGAAGGGCACCCTGGCCTCCAGGCCCCAGGCCATGGTCATGTTGTCCACCCGTTTTACCGGGTCATCGACCAACATGACGGTAGTGTCGAGATGGAGCGCCTTGTCGATCGGTTCGATGCCGTCTTTAAAGCCAAAGCGCAGATCGATGTATGACCGGGCATAATCGGACTCGACATAGTTTTGATGGACCGCCGTGCTGTATTCGGCGAAGTCCCGATCCATGAACAGCCGGCTGTAGTCGGCTGCGGGATCGGCGCTGTCCCGTAGCGGTGGATACCAATGATAGCCGCCAAATACTTCGTCGGCGCCCTGGCCGGACTGCACGACTTTCAGGTGTTGGGACACTTCTCGGGAAAGGAGATAAAAACCGATGTTGTCGTAGCTGACCATCGGCTCGGACATGGCCGCGAATGTTTCCGGGAGCGTGTCAAGCAGCACCTTCGAGGGCACCTCGATCTTGTGATGGTTGGTACCGAAGTGTGCTGCGATCAGGTCGGAATACTGAAACTCGTCGCCTTTCTCCCCGCCTGCTTCTTCAAACCCTACGGAGAAGGTCGCCAGCCCGGTCTGTCCCTGTTCGGCCAGCAATCCAACAATCAGGCTGGAATCGAGGCCGCCCGAGAGCAGCACCCCGACCGGTACGTCCGCCACCATACGTCTTTTGACGGCGAGACGAAGGGCATTGATAACGCACTCTTGCCAATCTTCAGGCGAAATCTTTTTGTCCGCCTCGCTTGAGCCTACCCGCAGACGCCAATAGGTTTCGTCTCGCTGTCTACCGTCCTTTTCGTACACGCGGATGGTCGCCGGTGGTAACTTCCGGATACCCTTCAGAATG
>PKUO01000043.1 GCA_002869585.1 Sedimenticola sp. | reverse complement strand
TGAACTTGTTTAGAATGATAGACACCGCAAAAGATGAAGGTGTTTTAATTGTTACACTTTGCGATAGGGATAATACTGCCATTGACTATCTGCGGGATGTGCACAGAAATTATGATACAGAACAACACTTGATCTGTGATTTCCAAGAATTGTTTGCAAGCTTATAAACTCTATTAAATTCCAGTATCGATGTGGTCTGAATGTTGCTCTGGTCATTGCGATAAAAGAAATTATCGGAAAAAATAGTAACGCCATGTGCCTATAGTCGCGAGCGTTGAAATACTCCCTACCAAGTGGATTGGTAACATGTTGACCCTTTTACCAACGCTGCCAATGGCGTACCAAGCCGCCATTGGCAGAAAACACTAACAACTAAGCCAGCTATTTGAGTGAATTATTCCCCCGTCCAGCGTGAAATTATTCAACCATTTTTGCAATTTCCGGATAGAGTCTGATCGTCATGTTGAGGTTTCGAAGAGGGCGCGGTTCGTTTCAAGCAGAAACCTCGGTTGAATAACGACTCAGACCAATTTGGTCTGGCATTTCACCAATTACTTCAATCTGCCACCCATCCATATCGGGACGGGATTTAAGATAGTTTCGATCAATATTACGACAAAAGTTAAGAGAGTCTTCCGCCTGAGTCATAGCGGCATCCGCAGCCGCTTCATCGCCTAACTTACCCATTCTCAAGTCCATCAATATTTTCTTAGTTCTAAGTTCATGCTCAGCAGGTTCCGTACCTGATGCAATGCACTTTGATATGTAATTTTTAAGGTCTTTCGACGCATCATCCTCGGAAAGGGGCGACAGTAGGCCCTGTGCGTATGACTCAGCCTCCAACACGAAATGTTGCATACCAGGCGACATCATTTTCCCGCCCTCATAGCGCCACATAAGGTCATCAGTGTTATAACGACCACGTTTCTCTAGATAATTGCGCATTAGCGTCAGTTTTGCCAGCTTGGTAATTTCGGTGTTGTCCAGCTCCTCGTTCTCCAGAGATTTCAGTTCAGAAGCACTCCCCAGCTTAGTCATGGCCTCGGATAATACCAGTCCGCGCAGAATTTTCTCCGGTGAATGGATGTGAACATCACCGGATGGCAAAACATGTTTATGAGCTAATCTCTGCGCTGCATCAGAAAAAGAATCCCAAATTTCCTGGGTGACAGTGACTCTGATGCGGTCATTCTGAACTGTGATCATGTTGTTATCCTCATTTCCTGTCGTATAGGAATATCAGTAAAGCCCCGGTGTACCTGTACGCTTGTGATTAATTGTGCAATTCTCGAAGCTGTTCAGCGAGTTCGATACTGTAGGGAATACGATAGCCAATAGCGCCAGCACCGCCCGTTCGGATATTGTTGGCTGACCAGTTATCTCCGTCCATTCCATTATTGCGGACATACCAGATATGGGCATCAGTGATTACGAACCAGGAGCCCCCGCCGTAAATGTCTTGGGTGTTAAACAGGCGCTCTCCATCCACATCATGCCAACCGTCAGGGCGCTCGCCATACTCAATGATTTGAGACTTAACAGTTTCAACAGCTTGGTTTCTTGCTTTCTCCGTTTCGGTCTTGGCCTGAGTTTCTGCTTCTTGGGTTTCCAGCGCGGAAATCTCCTCAGCAGTGGCTTCACGGTAGTAGCAATAACAACCGTACTCCCCCTCATAACCCAGCAGGTGGCCCCCCTCAGTTGAGGGGTGATGTTCGCTAATGCGGAACGATTTGCCCGTTGACTCGAATACGATAACAAGGTTGCCATGGCAAACGGGTGTGTTCATCGCCGGAAGCATGCTGTGGGGGAATAAAACTCGTATTTGTCGGCGCTTTGCTTGGGTAGCGGCTCGTTCTGCATTTTCCTTGGCCCATTGCTTTTTTTGCGCCTCATAGGCTTCTGAATTATTTTGTACACGTTCTTTAAGTGCGGCTAGGCGCTCTGCCATGTCTTCATACTTTGGGCACAAAAGCAGCGCATTGGCGATGGCTTTGGTTCCATTCCCGCCATATTTCACATCATTTTCGGCATAACTAAGCCATCTTTCAGCTTTATTTCGAGCTTTAGCAGCTTCGCGTAATGCTTCCGCATCGCGGTCGTCCAGGATTGCCACTGGCTCGAATTTCAGAACTGTTCCGTATTTGTTGCGCTCACTGAGGTCATTTACGTGCAGTTTTACAACACGGTCGATTCCAAGATCCTTGCTAATCTCGTTGATCAGCACTTTGGCTTTGTAGCCGCCGATCACGCAGTCAAAATACTTGCGGCCTTTCTTCTTGATGATGAGAGTTTTGGTGATGGGTTCCATGTCGACCTCCTGTCTTGTCGAGCGTTGTTTCACGGTTTTATGGCAAGAGATTTGGTGCGCATTCCGGTGAATGTGAACACCTGATTTCTCAACGCATTACGAAGGTTGTGTTTTTATCCCAAGTGTTCACCTACGGTCAACTGGCTGAGGGTATTTATCAACGACTCACCCTTCAATCGTAGGCGGTGAGCGTTGTGCGTCAGCCGATCCAGAATAGCGTTCGCCAGGGTGTTATCCATACCATTAATCGGTCGGGGGTTGGCTGATTATCAGGTTTGAGTACTTCTCATGACGATTATTCATGATCACCATCAGGTCCTTGTGCTTGGCTGGCTTTATCGGCTCCAGTTCCCAGCCGTCAATGATCAATAATTGCTCCTTGGCCAGCAACGTCAGCTGCTTGTGGTGGCTGGCATCCGCTTTGGCCTGGGTTAATGCCAGCAACAACCGCGAAAGGCGATAATAGCGAAGGCTATGATCGTGTAGGCGGGGATTGTGGCCCAGCGCACAACCTATGTAGGTTTTGCCGCTCTCGCAGGGTCTGGTGATCAGTAGATTCTGAGCGCGACTGATCCAGTTACCTTGCGCCAACCCGGCAATCTTTTTCTGCGTAATATTGCGCGGATGCTGGTAGTAGATCTCCTAGATTGATGCACTGAGCTTGAAGCGTGCCTAACGAACCAGCCGTTCGTGTTTGAGCTGTTCCTGACTGAGACACTCCTGGTCGACCAGCAGGCACAGTCGGTCAACGAAAGAGAGGCCCTCAATGGTGCCGACCTACTCCAGTTGGTGCTGTAGCGCGGAGGCAATGCCACCCAGATTCAGGTGGCACAGTTGTGCAAAGGTTTGTGCACACATGATGGTCTCCGGGTTTAAGTGGAACCTGAATCCGTGAGTTTAGGTTTGTCTGTGGACCCATTCTATCAATTAATGACGTGCTCAAACTGTTAAAATGGGGCATCCACAAAACTCACCCGAT
>PKUO01000086.1 GCA_002869585.1 Sedimenticola sp. | reverse complement strand
TACATTGCCCTCTCGGTCATCGTTAATATACTCTTCAGTGTAGTCCCCCCGGTAAATAGTCGTGTCGATTGTCTTCCCCATGACAAATTGTGTATCAGGGGATGGCTCAAACCGCAGTTCAGAGAAATTTTTTACGAACCCTACATAATGGTTTTCAGTGTTCTGAATTGATTGCTTGGGTATGGTGTAAACTTCGCCACTCAGTGGAAGCCACAGGCTTGGAGCCGCCATCAAAATAGAACTCTGTATGAAAAATTCACCATGATCATCCAGAGGCATTGATGAAATCTTGTCCGCGGGTAATTGAAGCACTTCATCTTTTCCAGGTCTGCCATAGGTAAAATTATTGCCATTCCAGGCGATACGAACTTGCCCTTGGTCGCCAACGCAACGGTAGTCTGCAAAGAATCCAGCGCGCATGAGTGGTTTTGGAAGTACGTTCTTTGGTTTTGTACCTATAACCGGGGCAGTATCCATCGACGGTGGCTCATCTGGTTGTTTGCTCTCAGCAGTGTCAGAAGTGCCGGTGCCGTCACTCACCTCCTGTAGATCCATGCAGACACTGTATTTGTCTTTTTCTGATTTGAAAATCTCACAGCAAGCAGATCGATGGTCAGGATCTTTTATTTCTTTGCAAATCACCGGATCACCGGTTAACTTTGCCCTGCAGTCACGCGCCAAATCCTTGTTAAGGATGGTGTTGCAGCCATTCTGATAGCCAGAAACCACAGCGATATCGTAAAGACACATATCCTTATCTATTCCGGTTAAACCCTCACAGTGCGTTGCCAGAACATGCTGGGTTAGCATACGGCACTTCTTTCCCAAATCTGGCCGGTCACCGTAATATTTACACTCATCAAGGCCTTTGGGGTCGAGGATTTTATGGCAGGCGCTAACAAACACGGCATCAAATTCATCTGGCCCATTGTTATCTATGTCATCCAAACCCTTACATATATTTGAGTTTACCAAGTGGCGGTTGTTTGCAATAGCGATTAGCGTACAGACTGCAGTGCTGACCCCGTGGTCGCGGGCTTCAATCCGTTGGCAAGCAACTAGTTGCCTCCGGAACTGGATATCCATCAGCTGGGGGCGAATCTGCTCCAGCAGATCCAGCATGTTGTCTGGGTGTGAGAGCGTTAGCATCAGAATAGAGCGTGCCTCTATTCGCTGGTGAAGTGTAGCAGAGGTGTCTATCAACCACTTTACCAGTGGGTCATCGCGGATAATTTCTGTTGGCGGCATGCTGAATTTAATGTTTGCCACTGTGGTTGCGAAGGATTTTGGCAGATCAGCGATATAGGTTACCTGCCGATTCTGATCTGATTCGTTGCGTATAACCCACTGTATCGAGGGTTGTGCCTTATCTCCGTTGATATCGAATTGCACGGTGGTATCCACATAGATATCCTGCTCGATATTTTCTGCAGCGAAGCTGTACGAGAGTGACTCGGGCTTCCCTGTATCCTTATGTTTTTTAATCTCAACCCGGCCTGGATTGACTTGTGGAAGCAGTTGTTTTGAGATTGTTTCAAGATCAATATTTTCTATAGCTGCCAGTTTTCGTTTTGCCTGTTCTTCAGCGGCGATGAATTCTCTCCCTTCTGTGTTTGGCGCTCTCCGATCCGCTTCATGTGTCACTGGCAGATAACGGTAATTGATATGCGCGCTCATATCACCAATTTCGACTTTGGCATTCCAGGTCGCGGCGTCTTCGAGCGAGGATTGTCCTCGCCGCATCTGTGTCTCTCTCTGCCGTGAAGAACTTGCCTTGTTCTGTGCCAGTGTTAGCCGGCCAAAGGCGCGTTTTCCATAGTTGTCGTCAGGTCCCCAGGATACAGAGGCGAAATTATTGGTTCCTTTACCAATTGCCTTGTTTTCCAGCCAGAATTGATAGGAAATTTTATCATCCCCGCAAAAGCGCTGAGGTGGTGCAGACCAAATGGCACGCGCATAGGCTCTCCCGCCAGAATAGTCAGGATTGTCGTACTCAACCCAATGCTGGGGACTATCCAATGCAAGATGCGAACTGATCTTCTCAGGGGGTAGATTGACCAGTTCTCCTGATGACCATTGTTGCGATCGGGTTTGTATATCGACAAGCTGCCAGCATTTGGCACTTTCACCCGCAACTGCGGGAAGTACTCCGAAACTTGAGGCGAACAAAACTACTGCTAATAGAGGTAATGAATTGCGGGAAGCCCACTGCATACCATTCTCCCTATCCACTGATCGATGACCTTAATCAACGGAAAACTGAAGCCACTGGATTTAATTTTAGTTCTTTCCACGGGGTATTTTTACATGCATTACCCTCTTATATTAATGACTATTATCAATAGTTGAATACATTGATAAATATTCGGATAGAGTTGACAGGCCCTAGTTCACATACCCGCTGCCAATGGCAGAAAAGGGCAGGTCAAGTTTAAGTTCAGGAACTTGTTTGGCGATCCAGGCGGTGAAGGTATTGCTGTTGGGGCCGGGAAAGGCCTTGTACGTTGTTTTCCAGGGATAAGCATGGGCAGCCTTGTCAACCGCGTCAATCAGCCTATCGACTCCCGCGCCCCGATGCTCCTTAAGAATGCTGGGCCGTTCTCCGTACCAGAGCCGGTCAGGGATATCCTGGGAAATTCTCAGTACTGATTGGCCGCGTTTGCCGCGCCAGCCGACCACGTCATAGACTGTGTAGTTGGCCTCTCCGGTACGTTTGGCGGCAATCCAGGTGTGAATAGCAAATATGCCGCGCCAGCCCCATGTGTCGGCACCGTAGATTTGCAGGATGGCCTCATTGGTCGCTGAGGCCGGAGGCGCAATACCGGCTGATTCACGACTGGCTGTGCGCCAGTCTTTACCAGAATAGCAGCCTGAAAGAATCAACCCTGTCAGGATAAAAATCGGGAGTGATTTCAAGGTTTTCATGAGGTATGAATTCCCTAGTCATATGTGCAGAAACAGAATGATGAGCCGCAGTATTTGGCGAATAACGACTCATTATTAGGCCACGTTTATATAAATAGGTTTCGTAGAAGCTGCAACTTTTGGTGATATAGAAAAAGCCCCAGAAAAAAACTGGGGCTTATCCAAAATCTTGAAGATTATACTTGATCGTGAATGACTTATTCAGCTGCAGTCTGTGCGGATTGCTTTGCTGTGCGTCTTACGCGCCGCTTCTTAGGCGCACTGGCCTTTGCGAAATCCCTATCAAATTTTGCGAGGGCTTTTTCCTGGGCTAGAAATTTCTTTTGTGCAGATACAACATCGGCCAATGCAGATTTAGCTGCACTCAGCTCAGCTCTGAGCAGACGGCCCTGTTCGTTGGCTGTCTTCAGCGAGTCGTTGGTTTTTGTCAGCTGGTTTTTCAAAGAGGCTGTAGGTTTCTCTTTGATTTTAGAGGTTAAAGTCGCCTTTTTATCGCGCAACTGTTTCAGTTTGGCCTGCAGGCTTGAGAGTTTTTTCTGAAGTTGAGCGACAACTTTACCTTGGGTAAAGGTCTCCTTGGTATGAGCTTTGGAGAGTTTTGCTCTTGCTGAGATGATCTGTGCCTCAAGTTCAGCCGTTGATGAACTGGTGGCAATAGTTTTACGCATGGTTTTTTTTGCGATTTTCTTTTTCGCTGTTTTAGGTCTTGGCATGGTTGCTCTCTGCAGTGGGTTGATAATATTGAATTTTGCATAGTATAGGGTAAATAAAAAATAGAATCTAAGAAAATAGCAATAATCTATTTATCTGGCGACACTCGGCATGTCGGTTACAGCGTGTTTCGATATTTGCTGTTTTGGGGGGAATAATATTAGAGGAACTCAACTGTCTGAATGATTCGCGGAACAAGAATCCAACAATGGTGAGCAGACCTGATTACGGCCTGCTGACTTTGCCTTGTAGAGATAGTCATCGGGTTATGGGGAAAATGCCTTAGAGACCAACCACCATCATTATTACGGGCAATCCATCCTCTATCTAGTTGCTGTCAATGAACCCTCAATAAATCACACTGTTTCCTCAGTTTGTTGCTGGCAGACTGAAAAACTAGAAATCTAATTACTAGGGCATCGGAAAGAAAACAGTCAGGAGAGTTAATGCGCTGCTTTATCGCCCCAGATCTCTTCAAGACGCTGATCACGTCCGCAGTTCCAGCGATATATTTTGTAACCTACAGGGTTATTTTTATAATAATCCTGATGATAACTTTCATCACCTTTTATGGGGTAAAAAGTGGACGCCATCAGTATCGGTGTGATGACCTTGTGATCGGGGAATTGTGCAACAACTTTGCTTCGTGATAATTCAGCGGCTCTTTTTTCCGCGTCATTGGCGACGAAAATTGCGCTGAGATAACTCTCTCCCTTATCGCAGAACTGTCCGCGTGCATCAAAAGGGTCAATGTTTACCCAGAAATGTTCAAGCAGTTGTTCATAGGTGATTTTGTCCGGATCGTAGGTAATCTCGACGGCCTCATAATGACCGGCATGGTTACCGTTATAGGTGGGGTCGATAGAAGCACCCCCGGTAAACCCGGAGACGACATCGGTGATGCCGTTA
>PKUO01000107.1 GCA_002869585.1 Sedimenticola sp. | reverse complement strand
GAAGCCAATTCCGGGCGTATCCATACCTTTATCGCCACCTCGCCGATTCACATGCAGCAGAAGTTGCGCATGAGTCCGGATCAGGTGGTGGAGCAGGCCGTGTGGGCGGTGAAGCGGGCCAGAAACCTGACCGAGAATGTCGAGTTCTCCGCCGAGGATGCCGGTCGTTCCGAAATCGATTTTCTTTGCCGTATCTTTGAGGCGGTGATCGATGCCGGCGCCACAACCATCAATGTGCCCGACACCGTCGGTTACGCCATGCCGCAGCAGTTCGGGGAGACCATCCGGACACTGATCGAGCGCATTCCCAACTCCGACAAGGCGGTCTTTTCGGTCCACTGTCACAATGACCTGGGCTTGGCCGTGGCGAACTCGCTTGCGGCTGTGGTGAATGGCGCACGCCAGGTGGAGTGCACCATCAACGGCCTTGGTGAACGCGCGGGCAATGCCTCGCTGGAAGAGATTGTCATGGCGGTGCGCACCCGGCAGGATTTCTTCAACTGCAACAGCCATCTTGATGCCACCCAGATCGTCAACTGTTCGCGCCTGGTCTCCAGCATTACCGGTTTTCCGGTGCAGCCGAACAAGGCGATTGTCGGCGCCAATGCCTTTGCCCACGAATCGGGCATTCATCAGGATGGCGTGCTCAAGAGCCGCGAGACCTATGAGATCATGCGCGCCGAGGATGTCGGCTGGTCACAGAATCGAATGGTGATGGGCAAGCATTCGGGGCGTAATGCATTTCGCACCCACCTTGAAGAGCTGGACATCGTCTTCGAGTCGGAAGAGGAGTTGAACGAGACCTTTCGCCGCTTCAAGGATCTTGCCGACAAGAAACACGAGATCTTCGACGACGACTTGCGAGCACTGGTCACCGATGCCGGTTTCACGGCCGAGAATGAGCGCGTGAAACTGGTCTCCTTGCGGGTCTGCTCGGAAACCGGCGAAACACCCCATGCAGCCGTGGTGCTTTCGGTCGATGGTGAAGAGCAGTCTGCCGATGCCTATGGCGGTGGTCCGGTCGATGCCGCGTTCAAGGCGATCGAAACGATCATTCAAAGCCGTTCGGAACTGCAACTCTACTCGGTGAACGCCATCACCAGTGGTACCGATGCCCAGGGTGAAGTGACGGTGCGGGTGCAAAAGGGCGGGCGTATCGTCAATGGCCAGGGCGCGGATACCGATATCGTGATCGCTTCGGCCAAGGCCTATATCAATGCCTTCAACAAGCTGATGCAGGAGCCGCCCAAGCAGCATCCCCAGCAGGGTCAGGTATAAACCTTCGGTCAAGGTAATGGAACAGAACCGGCGACGACAGTATCTCGAGGCGATGGGCATTCAAACCTGGATGCGCAGGGATGCCGATGCGGATGAAGCACAGGTGGAGGAGGCAACTCCTCAACCTGTGCAGGTCCCTGAGAAGCAACCGGTTGTTCAGGTGAAAACACCCGCGGAGAAGGTGCATAAAGCGCCAGTGCCTGCACCATCCCGAGCCGAGGAAGTCCCTGCCTGGATGGATGAGCCGCCCCCCTTTGATGATGATTTTATTCCGGCCGATCTGAATGACGACATCCCCCTGGATCTGGAGCAGGGACTGAAGGGGCGAACTGATATCGCCCGACTCGACTGGAAGGGGCTGGAACAGCGGGTGGCGGAGTGTCAGGCCTGTGAACTGCACAAAACCCGCACGAACACCGTGTTTGGCGTGGGCGACCGGGAGGCCAGTCTGATGGTGATTGGTGAAGCGCCCGGTGCCGATGAGGATCGCCAGGGCGAGCCTTTTGTCGGTCGCGCCGGACAGTTGCTGAACGCCATGCTGCTGGCCATGGGTCTGCAACGGGAGCAGGTGTTCATTGCCAATATTCTCAAATGCCGCCCGCCGAATAATCGCGATCCGCGCCCGGACGAGGCGCTATGCTGCGAACCCTTTCTAAAGCGTCAACTGCAACTGGTCAGGCCCAAAGTGATTCTCTGTGTCGGGCGGGTAGCGGCGCAGAACCTGCTGAAATCCCAGGAGACCCTGGGACGCATGCGGGGTCGGCAGTTCGAGTATGATGGGATTCCGGTCATTGTCAGCTACCACCCGGCCTACCTGCTGCGCTCGCCGGATCAGA
The DNA here is from genome assembly GCA_002869585.1 of Sedimenticola sp. Taxonomy (GTDB): domain Bacteria; phylum Pseudomonadota; class Gammaproteobacteria; order Chromatiales; family Chromatiaceae; genus BM503. Next base: position 53,162 of record PKUO01000107.1, on the reverse strand, counting down.
AGGCCAAGGCCTGGCAAGACCTGCAGGCCGCAGCGAAACGGCTGGGATAGTTGCCGTACCTACAGGAAGCGGGCGATCAGGCTTTCGCCTTTTTCTGCGATGGCTTCCAGTTTGACCTGCTGAATACTGTTCTCCAGTGAGGGGGATTGAGCGCCTTTGAGCTCAACCCGCAGGAAATTTGGGGTATAGCCCGTCCAGGGATAGTCACTGTTCTCTACCCGGCTTTCGATCAGCACCGGGAACTCTCTGCCGATATAGTTTTCCAGGGTCGCCTTTTTGCACTGCTCCCCCAAGGCATGCAGCTGCTGGCTGCGCTCGCGTATGACATCCCGATGCACCGGGTCGGGGAGACTGGCTGCCCGGGTGCCGGGACGGGGCGAGTAGGCGAAAATGTGCAGGTGGCCAAAGCCAATCTGCTCGACATAGGCCAGCGTCTCGCACCATTCACCGTCGGTTTCGCCGGGAAAGCCGACGATCAGATCGGTGGTGATGTTGATATCCGGGACCTGGGCGCGCGCCTGCTCGACCAGCTGGCTGAACTGCTCGGTTTTGACCCGGCGGGCCATGCGCTTGAGCACACTGTCGGCGCCACTCTGCAGGGGCAGATGCAGGTGGGGCATGAATCTCGGATTGGCGAACAGCGACCAGAAGTGCTCCGGCAAATCCCAGGGCTCAACCGCCCCCAGCCGCAGTCGCGGGATATCAGTCTGGTGCAGCACCGCATCGATCAATTGGAAGAGGTCACTGTCGCAATCGCTGCCATAACCACCGATGTGCACCCCGGTCAGCACGACCTCGTGCAAGCCCTGGTCATGCAGCGCATTGATCTGCTTGACAATCTCGGCAATCGGGCGGCTGCGCTCCTCTCCGCGCGCCACCGTGACGATGCAGAAGCTGCACTGGTAGCGACAGCCATCCTGCACCTTGATGAAGGCGCGTTGCCGTCCCTGTGACAACAGACTGTTTTCACCGGGCAACGTGGCCAGTTCCGGCATGGCAAGCAGATTCAGCTCGCGGCTGGCAATCTCCACCAGGCGGTCCTTTTCGTGGTTATTCACCACCAGATCGACACCTAGGGACTGGGCGGTTTCGCGCGGATCGAGCGAGGCATAGCAGCCGCTCACCACCAGTTTTGCCCTGGGGTTCTTGTGGTGGGCCTTGTGCATGAATTTACGCGATTTGCGTACCGCCTCGGCGGTCACCGCGCAGGTATTGAGCACCACCAGATCGGCATCGCCAAGCTCGGAGGTCAACTGGTGCCCCTGTGCCTGGAAGTCCCGCGACCAGGTTTCCAGCTCCGCCTCGTTCAGGCGGCAGCCCAGTGTTTTCAGATGAATGCGCATTGTCGGTTTCAATCGGTTTTCGGCGTCACAGTATAGCGATAATTCAAGAGTCGGGCTCATCCAATGAGCCCCGGCTATGGCAGGCTGGCGGGATCAGGTAACATGGACAACCGTTATGACCGACATTTCCCCCTACTACCCTTTGATCACCCTGATCCTGGCAGCCCTGCTGTTGCTGGTAGTGATCGGTCTGTGGTTGCGCCAGTCCCGGCTGGTCAGCCAGTTACAGGCGCGAGAGCGTGATGAGGTCCAGTCTGCCGATCGGCTGGAACAGCGTTTGCGCGAGCTTGAGCGGCTGATGCTGCACGAGCTGGCCAGTGACCGGGAATCGCAAAAGGAGCAGGCCCATCAGTTACAGAACCGCGTGTTGCTGCAGGTCTCGCGCCTCTACCAGGCCCTGGAGCGCCGTTTCGGTGAAATGCGCAACAATATCACCGCAGATTCCGGGGGGCTGCGTGCGGAACTGATTGCCCGCTTCGATGCGGTCCAGCAGCAGTTGACCCAGGCGCTGTCGGAGGGCCGTATTGCCCAGCAGGAGGGGTTCACCCAGGGTATGGACCTGCTCGGGCGGCAGTTGGGCGAGGGACTTTCCCGGCATGCCGAGGAGCTGGGGAAGCGGGTCGAGGGATTGACCGAAACCACCGATCAGCGTCTGCAGCAGATCAGTGGACAGGTGGAGAAGCGCCTGAGCGAGGGTTTCGAGAAGACCACCGAGACCTTCATGCGGGTGCTTGAACACCTGTCGCGTATCGATGAGGCGCAGAAACGCATCACCGAACTGTCGACCAATGTGGTGAGTCTGCAGGAGGTGCTATCGGATAAACGTTCGCGCGGCGCCTTTGGTGAAGTGCAGTTGAACGGACTGGTTCGCAATCTGTTGCCCGAGAGCAGTTTCGCCCTGCAGCATACCCTCTCCAATGGCACCCGGGTGGATTGTCTGCTCTATCTGCCCGAGCCCACCGGCAATGTCGCCGTGGATGCCAAGTTTCCGTTGGAGAGCTATCAACGCCTGACCGATCATCAGCTCTCGGAGACAGAGCGCGCGCGCGCCGCGCAGCAGTTCAGGCAGGATATCCGCAAGCACATCCAGGACATCGCCGGAAAATATATCCTGCCAGGGGAGACCTCCGACGGGGCGGTGATGTTTCTGCCCTCCGAGTCGGTCTTTGCCGAAATCCACAGTCACTACCCTGAACTGGTGGAGGAGGCCTATAACCGGCGGGTGTGGCTGGTCTCACCCACCACCATGATGGCGATTCTGACCACCGCACGGGCTGTTCTGAAGGATGCAGCGACCCGTGAGCAGGTGCATGTGATCCAGCAGCATCTCGGGCTGCTGTCCAAGGATTTCGGGCGTTTTCAGGAGCGCATGGACCGCCTTGCCAAGCATATCCATCAGGCCCAGAAGGATGTGGACGAGGTCAATCTCTCAGCGCGCAAGATCAGCGACCGCTTCCAGAAGATCGAAAAGGTCGAGCTGGATGAACAGGAGTATCGCGAGCTGGGAAACAGCGATCTCTGAAACCGGCCTCAGAGCCCGAGCATGCCGTTGTTGACCATCCCCGGCGGTGGCGGGGCCGGGGCGTTGAGGTGCACCAGTATGCGCCAGCCATCATGGCCCTTGCGATAGATGTTGGTGGCGTAAATCGGCGGCTGCTTCTGGCCATTGGCAATGATCGTCACCTGCTCTTCCACCATGTGGATGGCGAGTGTGTCGGTTTCGATCCACTGCAGGTGTTTAATGGCGATGTCGATGCCCATCTCGGGCCTGAGCAGCTGCCCCCAGGCCTTCTCTATGGCCGCCTTGCCCTGTTGCAGAGGCTGCATGGGGAGCAAACAGGCGGTGTCGTCCCCGTCATCCCAGAGCGCCATCATCCGTGTCAGATCGCATTCGTCAATGGCGTCGTAGTAGGCGTCTTCAACATCGGCGGGCGTTGAGTAAGGGCTGTTCATGGTTGTCATTTCTTCAGGCAGGTAGGGGGAACAGACCCGGAAGAGCCCGGGTCTGTGCATCGGTTGTTTAACGGGTGATAAAGTTGGAGTGGATCCAGCCGGTACGGCCGTTGGCCTCAACTTCCCACCAGTTGCCTTCCTTCTGTCCGGTAGGCATCAGGGGTGTCTCTTTGGGCAGGGACATGATAATCGGCGCCTGGGTGGATGGGCCGGAGCGGAAGTTGACGCCTGCCGCGGTCATATAGCCGCCGCCATCCATGGTCTCTGTGGCCGGGGTGGTTGCCCCGAGCTGCGTGACCAGTTTGTTGTGTGCATCCATGAATGCCGCGGCGGTGATTTTGCCGATGTCGGTGCTTTCATAGGAGCCGCCACCACCGGCAACCCCGCCGATCCAGCCAAACCCGCCGAACCCGATATCCTTCTTGCTGGCGCTGCCTTCAGCCACCGCTTCCTGAACACCGGAGCGGACATTGGTGACGAACAGGGTGACCTGGGATTCCAGGTTGGTGCTTTTCAGGCCGCCGGCCACTGCGCCGGCAACGCCGGGCAGGAAGGCGCCGAGACCGCCGAAGCCGCCGCCGGCGTTGGCGTCCTGGAAGATGATGTTCGGCGTGATCACATAATCGGCGGCAACCATCTGGCCTCCACCCATGGAGCTGTTCTTGCGCAGATCACCCCCGGAGGCGAGGGCGCGTTCCTTTTCCAGGGCCTTGGAGGCCGCGCCACGGTCGACTACGCGAAAACAGTTACTCTGGGCCATCATCAGACGGATCAGGGGCACCGGGCTGGTCAGACCATACTGGGAATAGGTGGGGCGGTCAGGTTCTACCAGTGCCGCCGTTCCAATAGGCCGGGCGCATTTCACCAGTTCCGGAGCGCTACCCTGGTTACCGGCGTTGCCGCCAGAGCCTGTGACCTTGGTTGCGCCGCCCCCGAGCTTGGTTTCATTGGAAACACAGCCAGCCATGGCCATGGAAATCATGATTGCGCTGGTTAACCTGACTATCCTTTTTATCTTCACCGTTCTCTCCCGTTGAATCTGATGTGATCTGACTAAGCTGATACAAAGCTGAAGTAATTTTTCGGCTGTTGTTGTTTTTTTCTATCACGTAGCGACATGTATTCCGCCACGCATAGTCAGCCTATACGCAGTCTAGCTAAACATGGGGTCAATAGCCAAGTGTTAACAGGCCCTAGCACTGTTCCCAGGGGAGGTTATGAAAACGCCAGCCGTTGCTTGAGCTGCGGTGATGCTCGTCATCCAGGTCGCCCTCGAAGCCCTCATCGACGTGAAATACCCGGGTGAATCCACCCTGCAGCAACGCCTTGCCCGCTTCCAGTGAGCGCTTGCCGGATCGACAGATCAGGATCACCGGTGCGCATCCGTCATCGATGGTGCAGACCGCGCCGCCGAGCACCAGTTTTCTGATGTCGGTGACAAAATGGGGGTTGACCGTCCAGTCCGGTTCATCGATCCAGGGGACATGGACCGCGCCTTTCGGATGCCCCACGAAGAGAAACTCCATGCTGGAGCGGATATCCACCAGCAGGGCGCGGGGATCGTCGCAGGCCATTTGCCACGCCTGTTGGGGGGACAGGCCTTTGGGTTCGTCGCTCATGACAGTGCTCCTGACAACTCCGATGGGATCGGATATGTAACAAAATTGGTAGGTTAAAGGATAGCCTCGGTATACTACGGGTTGCAGATTTTATTTTATAAGTATTATTTATGCGTGCCAAGATTATTTTTAATTTAGTTCGCCTGCTGGGATGCTTGCCATTACCGCTGTTGCAGGGGTTCGGCAGCCTGGTGGGACGGCTTTTTTACTATCTGCCCAACCGCGAGACACGCAACGCACGGATCAACATTGGGATCTGTTTCCCGGAACTGGATGAAGCCGCCCAACGGCGACTGCTCAAGCAGAGCCTGATCGAGAACGGTAAGACGCTGTTTGAAATGCCGCTGTTTTGGCTCAATCCTCCGCAACACTGGATTGACCGGGTGGAGGTCGGCAACGGTTACGAGATCTTCCAGGCAGCGCTCGCCGAGGAGAGAGGGCTGATTATCGCCGGTCCGCACCTGGGCAATTGGGAAGCGACGGTTCAGTATCTGGCGTCCCAGAGCAAGATGACGGCGATTTACCGGCCCCCGAAATTGCGTGAGCTGGACGAGTTGGTTCGCCAGGGCCGTAGCCGTACCGGGGCAACCCTGGTGCCGGCAACCCCACAGGGGGTCAAGCAGTTGCTCAAGGCGCTGAAATCGGGGGAGATGCTGGGTATACTCTGCGATCAGCAGCCCAAGGCCACCGGCGAGCAGGGTGCGGTGTTTGCCCCTTTTTTCGGTCAACGGGCGCTGACCATGGTGATGATCAACCGGCTCGCCAAGAGAACCGGTGCGAGGGTGATCTTCTGTTACACCGAACGGCTGAAAAGGCCGGGGCGTTTCAGCATCCATTGGTGTGAAGGCTCAGAGGCGTTGCTTGATGAAGATCCTCTGGTATCGGCCACCGCCATGAACCGGATTATCGAACAGTGTATCCGCCAGTGTCCCGAGCAGTATATCTGGAGCTATAAACGCTTTTCCGAGCAGCCACCCGGCACGTCCTCCCCTTATCAATGAGTCGCTGAGCCACAGCCGTTTCGGCCCCAGCGTGTGGTTCCAAGCAAGAAAAATTAAAGTATTGCACTTCCTAAGCCGTTAATCAGGGTAGATCAAAGATTTAAATTCCGAATAACGGCGATACCATGACCAGAACCCATCGGGCTCTATCCCTTATCCTGTCCCTTCTGGGGATGCTGCTGTTGGCCCTTCCGCTGCAGGCTGCCGATGCACCTGAGTCAGCCGACACGCGGATCTTGATTGATGTCTCCGGCAGCATGAAAAAGAATGATCCGAAGAACCTGCGCCGGCCGGCGCTGCGTCTGTTGGTGGGACTGTTGCCGGAACAGTCCAGGGCTGGCGTCTGGACCTTCGGCAAGTACGTCAACATGCAGGTGCCGTTGGGGATGGTGGACAAGGCGTGGAAAGAGCGCGGGCGTGATGGCGCTGCGAAAATCGCCTCACCCGGTCAATTTACCAATATCGAGGAGGCGATCAGGCGCTCGATCAGGGACTGGGGCGAGCCTGCGGACAAATACCGCCGGCATCTGGTACTGCTGACCGATGGTATGGTCGATGTCTCGAAAAATCCCGTCGAGAGCGCCGCCTCACGTCAGCGGATTCTCGATGAACTGCTGCCCAAGCTCAAAGGTCTGGAGGCGCAGGTCCACACCATTGCCCTGTCAGAGCGGGCCGATCATGAGCTGATGAAGGCCCTGGCCGGTGAAACCGGTGGCTGGTATGAACAGGTGGAGGATGCGGAACAACTGCAGCGGGTTTTCCTGCGTATCTTCGAAAAGGTCGGTCGCCCCGACACCCTGCCGCTGAAGGATAACAAGTTTACCGTTGATGCGAGCATCGAAGAGGTAACGCTCCTGGTATTTCGTCAGGCCGATGCACCCGCCACCCGGGTGGTCCCACCGACAGGTGAGAGTTTTGACGCTGAAACCGCCCCAAAGAGTGTGAGCTGGCATCGGGATGAGGGCTATGACCTGTTGACCATCAGCCAGCCCGAGGTGGGCGACTGGACGGTTCAGGCGGCCATCGATCCGGATAACCGGGTGGTGGTGGTTACCAGTCTGAAGATGCGTGTCTCTGAACTGCCTGGGCGTATCGTCGCCGGTGAACAGGTGCCGCTGGCGGTGCATTTTACCAACGAAGAGAAAAAGATCACCCGTCAGGAGTTTCTCGAGGTGGTCAGTCTGCGCGGCATGCATGTCGACAGCGTGGATGTGGGTGAACCCCGCCCGATCTATGATGATGGCCAGGAGGCGGATGCAGTCGCTGGCGATGGCGAATTCACGGTGGCAATCGGGGAAGGTATTGCCCCTGGGAAGGTTGAATACATCGTCAATGTCGAGGGCAAGACCTTCCAGCGAGAGCAGCGGCAACTGTTTGAAGTCGTTGATCCGGTAATCATGGAGACAGAGGTGCAACAACAGGGGGGCAATCCCGGGTTGCGAGTCAACATCAGGCCGGATAGTGAACTGCTGGATATGGAAAACTTTTCACTGGACGCTTCACTGGTCGCAGGGGATGGCGCTCAGCAGGGCGTGATGTTTCTGCCCGGCGCCGACGGTATCAGCTCCGAGGCCTGGATAGACACCAGCCAGTTGCAGGGCAGTTGGACACTGGGGGTCAGGGTGACTGCGAAAACCGCCGCGGGCCATGATCTGCTGCTGGATCTGGAGCCGGTCATTGTCGAGGGCCAGGCTGTTGCGGAGCAGGCGCCAGAGCCGGTTGTATCAGAGCCGCCCATTACCGAAGAGCCGCAGGAGACCCCGGTTGAGGAGGCGGAGTACGGGGTCAAGGAGTACTCGATCATCTTTGGTCTGGGCAATCTGCTGCTGATCGTGCTGGCAGGCGCGGCTTTCTGGTTTATACGCCGTCGCCCGACCAAAGATGCGCTGGAGCTGGTCAGCGAAGAGGAGTTTGAGGCCGTTGAGCCACAGGCCCCTGTCAGTGAGTCCCCCCCGTCCGACCCGCAGACGCCGAAGGGCCAGGAGAGTCATACCGAAGCCGATTCGGCAGAGACCGCGGAGAACGAGTTTCAGCTCGATGAGGATGCTATCGAAGAGGATAGCCTGGAAGAGACCAAATGATAGAAGTCAGTACCCTATGGTTGATGATCCTGGTTGAGTTGTTACTGCTGACAACGGTTGTCTCGGTTCTGTTTTTTATCAAAGCCCTGCGCAACAAGCGCAAAGACCGCATGGCCGCGCAAAGCCTGGTCGAGAGCATCAAAAAGGATGATCCGCGCCGACTGCTTGAGACACAGAATATCCTGACCAGCCGTTTTGGCCTCTCTGCCGATGCAGCCGAGGCGGCTGCAAAAAAGATCAGTCGCGAGGAGCGGTTGTTCTACCAGACCTTTATGAAGATTTACCTCAATCGTGACACGCTCACTCTGCCCAATCTCAATGTGGACTTTGAAGCGGCCGTGGCACCCTACCGATCGCTTGAGCTGGAAAGCGGTTCGCAACCGGTCGGGAGCGGCGACAGTGTTGCACAAGGCGACCAGAGTGAAGAGTTGCAGCGTCTGCATGATGAAAACGAGCGACTCTCTGAGGAACTGGGAATCACCATGGAGACCATGGCGCGCATGCTCAATGAATATTCGGCGATGTTTGCCGTGGACTCCGTGCAGACCACAGCAGAACCCGAGGCGGCAAAACAGCCCGAGCCGGTTGTGGATGAGGCCAAGGCTGAAACCGATGAATCAGCGGTTGATCCCCTCGATTCCGATCAGGAGATCCTGCTGGATGACGTGATCCCGGAAGAGACATCGCCGCCGGTGTCTGAGCTGGATGAGACCCTGGTTGCCGATCTTGATACCGATATCCACGCCGAAGAGCCGGGTGGGGATGATCTGGCACAAATGGCGGATGATCTCGATGCGGACCTTGCTGCTCTGGATGAGGAGTTCGGCGACGCCCTGGATTTCGATGAGAATGATCTTAAATAGTCTCGAAACGTTTGTTGCAAAAGAAAAAGCCCGTGACGTTCACGGGCTTTTTCAGTCAGGGACGGTATTGTGGGCTGTTAGCTGATCTCGGCTTCGCCAGATTCGCTTTCGCCTTTATTGTACACCCAGGTCAGGGTCATTTTGTCGCCCTTGCTGGCGCCGGTGAACTTGAATGACAGGTAAGGGTTTTTTGAAACGCCGCCATTCCAGTAGGCGGTCATTACGTTCTTACCACCCAGGTCGCATTTTACTTCCTGGATATAATGGGCGGGAACCAGTTCGCCGGTTTTGGAATCCTTGCGGGTGCCTGACTCCATCGGGTGGGTCATCAGGGCCTTTACCGTGACTTCGTCATCGGCCAGTTTTGCGCGTATTTTAATGGAAGTGCTTGCCATGTCTGTCTACCTCAAATAATTCAGTTCGGATGTAACGTCTGTCGCAGCTTGTACCCTGCGGTTGACAGACCGGTATTAACCGCCACAACCACCAATGGTCACTTTCACGCCCTTCTTGGCGGTATAGAGCTTGCCATCGGCCTTGATGACAGCCACAACGTCACCGCTCTTGCCCATTTTGATACGGGTGGAAACAAACGGTACGCCACCTTCACCGAGGTTGAAACTGGCGATCATTTGAACCGGATTATTTGCGGCGATGATCGAGATCGACTCGACATTAGCCATTTCGGCCGAGACAGTAATCGGCACAACCGCGCCATTTTCCGCGATGTCAGGGGCCTTGATGGCGATACTGCCGCTCTCTTCGAGCATGTCGGTACCGAACAGGGCATTCAGCGCGTCAGGCATTTTCTTGGCGGTGAAAGCCGCTTCCGACCAGGCGGCGAGAACTGCCTTGGGGGCCAGCAGGCCGGCACCCAGTGCAACGCCAATGGCGCTGGCGGCCAGGGAACCTTTCAGGAAGATTCTGCGTTTCATGTTTGTATCCATTATTGTCTCCTTTGGATGAGAGTATTAAATCTACGCCGTATGCTGGTTGTAAATGCCAGCATTTGACAGGGATAGTCTGTTATATCTTGCTCTTCGGTGGCACTAAGCATACCCGATGGCCGGGCGTTAACAAAGTATGCCCTGCCCGACGCACTGCGGATTATGCCGTGTCTATTGCTCACGTTTTTTCTGCTCGATCAGTTCCTGTCTGATCTGTTTCAGCCGCGCCGCCATTTTTGCGCTCTGGTAATAGCTCAGGTCTTTGCCTTTCAGGGCGATTTCCAGTTGCTGCTGGGCTGATTGGAGATTGCCGGAGTTGTAGTAGAACTCGGCAAGGTATTCATGGCCCAGGCTGGTTTTGCCCGAATCCCCGGCGGCGCGCGCCAGCAACTGGTAGATGCGGATGTCATCGGGACGACCCTCCAACTGTTTTTCCAGCAGGGGGATGGCCTCAGCCGGGCGGCCCTGGCTGAGTAGCGCCTCGGCCAGATAGATGGAGAGCGGGTAGTTGCCCGGATTCTTTTTCATGCTGTCGGTCAGGATGCTCACAGCGCGACCGGGCTGGCCGGTTTGCTGCGCCAATTGCGCCTGGGCTACCTGGAAGGCGATCTGCTCCGGATAGGACTCGAGCAGAATCTTCAGTTCCTTTTCCGCCTCGGGGTATTGTCTGTTGTTGATCAGGGCGAGCACCAGACCGTAACGCTGCCCCTCCTCATTGCGGTAACGGCCATCTTCCAGGGCCTTTCTGAACTCCGTGACCGCCTCGCGGGTGTTGCCGATTGCGGCAACCCGTAATTTGGCCCGCAGCAGGTGGTATTCAAGGCTGTCGGCCCGCTGGCGGTAGGGATACTCCTCGGCGCGTGCAAAGGAGTCGGCGATGCGGTCCGTGGTCACCGGGTGGGTGCGCAGAAATTCAGGAATTTTTCCGCTGTCGTAGATCTGGGTCGCCTTGCCCATGCGCGCGAAGAACACCGGCATGGCGCGGGAGTCGAAATCAGAATCGGCCAGGATCTGGATACCGATCCGGTCGGCCTCCTCCTCATGGGCGCGGGTGAAATTGATTTGCTGCTGAATCAGCCCCGCCTGGATGCCGGTGGCGGCTGCCATGGCCGCATCCGGACTCTTCGCGGCGGCGCCCACCACCAGCGCCGCGAGAATCAGCGCGGCGGCCGGCAGACTCATGCGATTGACCGCGTCAAAGGTGCGCACCAGATGTTTCTGGGAGACATGGGCGATTTCATGGGCGATCACCGAGGCCAGTTCGCTCTCGGACTGGGTGGTGGTGATCAGCCCGGTATAGACGCCGATGTAGCCTCCAGGGCCGGCAAAGGCGTTGACCTGGGAGTCGCTGATCAGAAAAAAGCTGTAGGGCTGGCTGGCCAGGGAGTTGCCGGAGACCAGACGGTTGCCCAGGGATTCGATGTAGTTGGACATGAGCGGGTCGTTGATCACCTCCATGCTGCTGCGGATGCTGCGCATGAAGGCCTGTCCCAGACGGCGCTCCTCGGCCGGGGTGATCACGCCACCGGAGGGGTCACCAATTTCCGGCAGCTGGATCTCATTGGCCTGGGTCACGGGCAGGATGCTGCTGATAAACAGCAGGAAGGCCATGACGCGGATCAGGGACTTGGAGAGGTTGTCTGGAGAAAACATCATTGACTGCATGGTTTAAAAGACCGGGACGGGCGGTAAAAGTTCCTGTGTTAGGGGCTGTTTTACACTAGTTTAATTGGATGCGCTGTCCCCAGGGTACCGGATTTTTTCCCTTGATCAACCAGAGTACCGGATAGGCCGGCTCCTGCTCGGGAAATTCGCCTTCGGCATCGGTGAAATAGATCAGGGACTGCGGATGCATCGCCTGTTGCTCAACCCAGTCGAAGACCGGTGTGAAGCTGGTGCCGCCGCCGCCCTTGAAGGCGTCTGGCAGGCGGAACTCCTCCCAGGGCTCGAAGACCCAGGGGGCTCCCTCGGCGAGTGCGGCGTCACAGGCGAGCAACGTTACCCTGGCCCGGAGTTGGCCTTTCAGGGCATTGATTTCGGCGACGAACTCGGCAAATTCCCGATCCTTGACCGAACCGCTGGTATCCAGCGCCACCACCAGATCTATCTGGTGGCTGCGCAGGCTGGGCAGGATGTAATCCCCCTCCCGGCGTGAGGGGCGCATGTAGCTGTAGTCATCCCGTGCACTGTTGCTCAGATAGCGGGCCAACAACATGCGCCAGGGCAGTTGCGGTTGCAGCAGATGGTCGATCATGCGCGCCAGGGAACCACCCAGTTTCCCTACCTGCATCGCCTGCTGGGCGGCGCCAGCCATGCGTTGCTGCCACTGTATGTTCAGCGTCTCCCGTTCATCCGGGCTCAACGGCGGGGGCGCCGAGGCACCGGCTTGCTGCTGTTCATCGGGCTGTCCCGGGTTGCCGTCGCTCTGCTCGCCTCTTGAGGGCGGGGGCGTCTCCTGGTCGCGTGGCGGCAGATCCTTTTCGGTTTTACCCGAACCGCTGCCCTTGTCGTTGTCCTGGTCGTAGGCATGGGTGTCCAGGGTCTCCTTGTCCGGGTTGTCCTCCAGCATGGGATAGATCTCCTCGGCGGTCATGCCGTGGAACAGATCCATCATCAGGGAACCGGGTGGGGGTGTGAGCCCGTCATCGACCAGCAGCGGGTTGATGGCGTAGTCGCAGGCGAGATCCCAGAGGTGTTTGAGCCGGTGCTGGCGCCGGGCAAAGTGGGAGAGGGCGCAGTGCAGCGCCTCATGGGCCAGCATGAACTGGGTCTCATCCAGGGTCAGCGCATCGATGAACTCTTCGTTGTAATAGAATTTACGCGCATCGATGGCGGTGGTCCGGCACCACTGCGGATCTGCAGCCTCCATGGGCAGGCGCAGCACCAGGGCGCCAAGGAAGGGCTTGTCCAGGATCAGCTTGGTGCGTGCCGCCGCCAGCTTGGTTTCAACCGGTTTTGCGCTCAAAACTGCACTCCCCGCTATTCGAACAGCATCACATCGGAAATGGCCTTTGCCCAGTTGGCGAACTGCGGCACCTCGAACACCGGGTTGCCAATGGCGCGGTGCATATCCGAGACCAGCATGACGCCCATCTCGCGCTGGGGAAAACGTCCGGCATAGTCGAGAATATGACCGATGACGGCGCTGGAATCGGGTGTCTCCTGGGCGCGGATGGCACGTCCCACCAAGGCAGCGGCAACCGCATACTGCAGATCGATCTCTTCCGGGACGCTGGCCTCTTCGCCGGCGATGATGGCGTCCAGATCCGGCATCTCATCCAGGCTGTTGACGAAGGCATGCAACTCGATACCGGCGGCCGGCCCGACACAGGCCTGCAGGGTGCCCTGCAACAGCTGCGGGTGATCGATGAACTTGTACAGCCCGCGGTGGGCGAACTCCCAGGAACGGGGCGAGGGGAAGGCCACCGGGTTGTGCGCGGGATCGAAATCGAACAGCAGTTCCGGGCGAAACCGCAGGAAGGCGATGATGCGCTCGTCAATGTTGTTGCGGTAGGCCCACATCACCCAGTCATCCAGGTTGGTCTCCACCTCGAAGTGGGAAAAGCGGTTGGCCAGCGGTGCGGGCATGGAGTAGGTCACCCCCCGATCCCCCTGGCGGTTGCCGGCGGCGAAGATGGCCCAGCCGCCAGGCACCTGGTATTCACCCAGGCGACGATCGAGGATCAACTGATAGGCCGCTGCGGAGACCGCTGGCGGGGCGGCGTTGATCTCATCCAGAAACAGGATGCCGCGCATCCCGTGGCGCTGCTCGTCGGGCAGCAGGGCGGGTATTGCCCACTCAACCCGGTCATTGTTACGAAAGGGTATACCGCGCAGGTCGCTCGGCTCCATCTGTGACAGACGGATATCGATCACCGGTACCTGGTGCTTCGCGCCGACCTGGGCCACCATCTGCGATTTACCCACCCCCGGAGGACCCCAGAGCATCACCGGGGTGTGATGACCTTCCCGGGTGCTGTTGAATTCACGTTCCAGGACGGTCATGAGTTGAGCTGGGCGCATGATAACTTCCTACTGCTTGATTATTGGATTGACGGGTTACATGAACAGGTTGCGTACGATGCGTTTCATCTGCTTGAACACCTCCGGGCCATCCATGTCCATGACCTGGTCGATGACCCAGCGATTCTCCTGGCTGTCGCCCATCACCTGCTGTATCTCATATCCCAGATGGCGCAGGAAGGGGTAACTCGGGCCGTCATCGGTGATGCTGAATTCGGCATATTCGCCTGAACGCAGGTTAAAGCGCTCGATGAAGGCGGAGCGGTGATCGGAATCACCCAGCAGTGACTGGGCATTCTCGTCCATATGATCCGCCATTTTCAGCACCAGTGCAGTGATCAGCGTTCTACGCTCATCATCCTCCAGCATGGCGCTGGTCAGACGATCGACCACCTGGGCCAGGAAGATCAGGTACTCAGCGATGACCGCCAGACGCTGCCCGTCGTTCTCGTAGACAAAGTGCTCACCGTGCAGGGTGACCGCCTTGTCCAGGGCAAGTTTCCAGGCGTTGTACGCTATTGCGCCGCCGATCTCTTCCAGGGTACGGGTTGAATCCTCATCATGCCATTGGCTTTTGATACGTACTGCCACTTTCGACTCCTGAACTATGCTTAAACCGTAAATTTCACCGGGTTGGTGTTTCCGGTGAGCATGGTAACTTAGAATAACATAGGATTTTACTCGGAAAACACCTAGGATAGAACAGTGATAAACCTGAGAAATAGAGCGGTAATCTTGTGAGCCCGATACATATTCAGCAGTTAGTGGAACAGGTCCAGCGCAATTGCCACATCTCAGATGCCCGACACGGTAGTGATTATGGATTGTGCACCTATCTGATGAAGATGCGCGAGTATTTTCGCTGGGAACGGGGGCTGGGATTTTCCGATTCACTGGGCAAGGATGAACTGGGTGACTGGCTGACGGCGCGCGAAGCGTTGTGGGCGTCACTGGAGTCGGCCGATTTTGAGCCCATCAGGATCGATCAGGTCGGCTATGATCCGTTTGCCGTCGACCAGATCAATCAGGCCCTGAATCCTTTGGGTTATGTCTACAGCGGTGGCCTGGGCACCTCGGGCAGGCCACACTTTTTTCTTGGTGAGCTCAAACATCTCGACAAATTCAGCAGCGAGGGTGTTCTGGTCTCGGGACGTGAACTGGCCCGGGATCTCGCCTCGCCACCGGCGATGAACCAGGGGAAGCTGATTTTCGTGCGCTGGGAATCGCTGCGGCGCATCCTCTGGGAAAAGCTGGAGAGCTGGCGCTGGAGCCGGCCGGATAACGCCTTGGGCCGGGCATTCGCCTGTTATGACTTTGAAAACCACCTGGAAGAGTCACTGGATGAGATGACCAATGATGAACTCGCGCTGGTGCTGTTGCATGAGCAGGGCGAACGCCAGGCCGGAGAACTGTTTGGTAATGCCTGGAACGAGATGCTGCTGGATCTGGCATTCACCCCCGCCGAATTATTCGCCCGGGCGGTAAGGGATCATCTTGCCGACTGTCTGGTGACGCTCCCGGTACTGGAGGAGATGGGGCGCGAGTCCTCGATCCATTTCTACATGGGCAATCTCACCGGCATGCGCAAGGAGCTCTCTTCCGAGATGTTCACCCACTACCAGCACTGGCGTGAGACCGGTGATGCCTCGGTCTTTTCCGAGGCGGCCAGGAGAGGCCGGGCAAACTGGCAGTCGCTGGCTGAAAAAATGCTGGCGCTGCACCGTGAGTACGGAGGCGACGCGGCCGAACCGATCAACCATTTGGTCAAGGCGTGGAAGCAGTCGGGATTACCGGCATGCGCGTCTGTTGGACCGGGTTAGGCGAATACTGTGGCGTTGGGTTCCCCGGAGTTATCGATTTTGACCTGTTTCGTGCCGGGCATCCGGGTGACGATATAGCCGGCACTGAGCATCGCCAGTGCTTCATTGTGGCTCTCCAGGGCCGCTAGCAGCTTGTCTGCGGCGGCTCGGCAGCGCTGAATCACGTCCGGCTGCTCGATCCAGTCCTGCCCCAGTTGAACGCCCTCTGCCATGCTTGCATCAAGTCGTTCGAAGGAGTCCTGGGAGGCGCTGATAAAGTCATCCGGTATATTCAGATTCATTGAGTAATCATCGATGATGATGTTCAACTCCATAGTACAGCTCCACATCGGTTGATTTGGTTTTCAGCCAGTATGGCAAGGCTATCGATCAAATGCGACTGATTCACCATAGAAAATATTTCTAGCTGATTCACCGGGGCTTATTTGCTGTAGGAGGTACAGAGGGCATATGGTTGTGGGTCTTTGCCATGCCCGTGAACCATGAGGAACGATAGGGGATGTCTGTGCCGCAACTGTTGATGATTGTCGAACTGGGTGGATACCCCAACTTTGAACCCCTGTACCGGGATTGCGGCTACCAGGTGGAGAAGGTGCATTCCATGCGCAAGGCCCAGGCATGGCTGAAAAGGAACCGGCCGGAGGTGGTGGTTGCCGAGTTTCATTTTGATCCGGAACTGCGCGACAGGATGAGTAATCTGGAGTCCCTGATCGCGACACTGCAACGCTATCAGAACGTGACCAAGGTGATTGTCTTTATCGATTCCACCCATCGCCAGCGTCTCGCCAAGTTGCAGTAGCGGTTTGCGGTGTTTGGCGCCCTGGATTACCCGATCGATGAGGTAAAATTGTCAGAGCTGTTGCAGCAGGCCCGGCAATAAGCAGACTGTGATCATTTAAATGGAAGCGATCCGTCGAGACTGAAGACTAAGGAGTGACCTGTGTTACTGGAAATACCCGGTGTGCTCAATGTGGCGCAACTGCAGAAGATTGATGAGGTGCTGGCCAAGGCGCAATTCGTCGATGGCAAGCTGACGGCGGGCATGGCGGCAAAGCGTGTCAAGAACAACGAAGAACTGCAGAAAGTGCCGCAGATTCAGGAGTTGCTGGTGCGCATTGTGATGAGCAGTCTCTCCTACAACGAGACCTTCAAGAGTGCGGTCTACCCCAACAAGATGGCCGACCTGATCTTTGCCCGTTATCTGCCGGGCATGACCTACGGTGACCATGTCGATGACCCGATTATGGGGGGCAGTGGCCCGCGCTTCCGCACCGATATTTCCATGACCCTGTTTCTGCGCGACCCGGAAACCTATGAGGGCGGGGAACTGGTGGTCAGGACCTCTTTTGGGGAAAAGCGGGTGAAGTTGAAGGCGGGTGATGCGGTGATCTATCCATCATCCAGCCTGCACCATGTGGCGGAAGTGACCCAGGGCGAGCGTGTTGTGGCGTTGGCCTGGATTCAGAGCCATGTGCGTGATCCGGCACAGCGTGAATTGCTGTTTGAACTGAATAAAGCCCGGGACTATCTGCTTAAAACCCATCCTCAGGATGAGGCCTCAGCACTGGTGGACAAGTCGTTTGCCAACCTGGTGCGGATGTGGGCGGATGTGTAGTCGGGGGAATGCGCAGACCGGCGCCACTGTCACGTAGCGCCGGTTGCAGCAGGGTAGGGCTTAGTAGCCGCCTTTACGCTTGGTTTCAGGCAGACCGGCAATCTTTCCGGCTTGCTTGGCGGGACCTTTCGGGAAGTGCATATAGAGCGCCTTGGCATCAACATTGTCCATGTCGGTCCAAACGCCTTTGAAATGCTTGACCATGTTGCGCTCATTCGGCTGGTTCTGGTTGTTATTGAAATATTCGTCGCGCAGATAATTGATGATCTCCCATCCCTTATCTGACAGGTTCACACCTTCCTCTTCGGCAATGACTTTGGCGACATCTTCGTTCCAGTCTTCGAGATTTTCCAGATAGCCGTTTGCGTTGGTTTCAAGTGTCTTACCGTTGATTTCATATGCCATTTTGCTCTCCTTCTTGAACAATACCTTCCAACCGTCTGACTGCCTGTTATGGATTAGGGTGGCAGCCCGCTGATGAAGGAAGTTAGAAAAAACTAATATATTAAATGTGATGTGTGGAAAATGGAACGTTAATTACCTTCTGTTTTACCACTAAAAGTCTTTTTGCGGGATAAATAGACCACAACCGAGGGTGCGGTGCGCTCCTATGCCCTGTTCCTGCAGCGCTACGGCATCCTCGATCGGCATATTGGCGACCATCAGGGTGCGCGTGCTGATCGGTCCATCGGGGGTGGCGATCTCTGCGGTCTTTCCAGACAATACCTTTTTAAATCTGAGGCGCTGTTTTTTTAGCTCAGCCACCGCCCAGCTCATGAACTCGTCCTCGCTCCACTCCGGGCTGGAGACCACATAACGCGAATAGACCACACTGGTCATGCCGAGCTTGCGGTGTTTGGCCTCTTCAATTTGCATCGAGTGACCGCTGATCAGTAGCGTTTTTCCGGAGAGTGTGGAGGCCTCCTCAATCCGGTGTTTCGGGATTCGCAGTGTGAGGCGGGTCCTGCGGGAGAGATGCAACAGGTCTTCGCTGCCCTGGGGACGTTCCCAGCCATTACCGGAGTCCGCGCCGTGGATGATGTGCAGGCCCGCACCTGCTTGCTGTGAAAACCAGGGCAGTTGCTCGTTGATGGCCCGGGAGAGGTCCCAGGCATGATCGACGGGCAGGGTGGGGCAGTTGATCTTGAACAATAGATCAACCACATCATCCGGTACCACATACTGCTCTTCGTTGGTCTCTTCTTCCCAATACATCTGTCTATTTCCTGGGGTCGCTTAGCGGCCCTGATTATTCAGCGGGGATCTTTTCGCGTAGCTGATCACGGTCAAACCACCAGTCGCCATCAGCCAGTACATCTATCACCTGGGCCAGACGGGGCAGAAATTTTGCGGGATCGTCCAGTTCCAGTTGCTGTACCCAGAAATCAAAAATTTCCTGCTCTTCAACCTGGCTATGGCGACGGGCCACCTCGCCGAGCAGTTGTATGGTGAAGAATTCGAGGTCGCTTTTCTGTTTCCCTGTGGCACGCAGATTGACGATATAGCCGGCCGTGGCGGCCGCAACCGCGGCGCCATCCGAACGATCCGGGCTTTCGTCGACGATATGCTGCAACATGGCGACACTCAGTTCCGGGTCTATCGGGAAGGTAACGCCTAGCCAGACACCATGGGCCAGTGCCTTCAATGAATCGGCCTGTTCGGTCTGGAACATCACATCACAGGCCTCAACAGCACGTAGCCAGAGCTCCGCCTGGATCGCATCATCCAGTGCCTGGCGCGCCAAGGGCCAGGCCTCTTCAAAGCGGTTTAATTCCAAAAGACCGTAACAGCGGTCAAGGATCAGCTTCAACCGGTCACTCATCGGTGCATCGGCCGGCAGGGATGCGATCTTGTTTTCCAGGTCCTCGACATACATCTCGAGCTTGACCGTGGAGTGAATGGCGTCTTCAGAGCCATCGTTATCGCCCATAAACGCTTCTGTCTGAAGATATTTCATGCCTACTTCCTATACTTCGCTTGGATTCAGGTTAGAGGATCAGGTGAAGGCGGCTTCTAGCCGGTCTTCCCAGTTTTCCGGAGTGTCACTGAATTGGGGTTTTACATCAATCCGGAAAAACATTTGTGTGTTACGGAGTTCTTTTATCGTCTCAAGCAGTTGATCAAAGTTTTCAACCTGAGGGTTTTGAATAAGAACCTCGCTGAGTAAGAGCATTCTGGATTCCTCTATATATTAATGATTCAGTCAGTCACCACTTGAGTCATTCAATGGCCCTGTAACATTCATTGTGCAAGCCGGAAATGGGGGCAGGTCAATGCAAATGCAACGTTAAATTAATATTGAATGGATAATAACCAAGTAATATACTATGCTTTTACTATTCAACCGCAATTACCGTGTTCTTTGCAACCCAATTTGTATATTCTCTAATGTTGCATCGCCGCAAATACTTGCCGTTACTTTCTTTTGTGGATAGATAAAAAAGCACACTAACTTATTGTATAGATAGTCATTTATATTTCATTCTCCAGTCATATTCATGTATTAGCATGTTTTGATATATCTCTTTATGGATATAAGGTAATTACCTGTATCCCCCCCATTAGCGGGATATTTCCCTGCATTAGTAATTCCTAAAATGCCTCTCATGTTTTGATAAGCCCGGTATTCACTACCGGCTTAGAGTGAGGTTTTCGAATCCAGGGTTTTTGACAGTGGCAGAGTAGACATCTGCAGCATGCTGAACCTGATGGTCGGCAGTCAGGAACCCATGAATATACCAATGGGAGAATTACTGATGGCAAAACCGATGCATGATACCCCCATGCTTGACCAGTTAGAGAGTGGCCCATGGCCCAGCTTCGTAACCGGTCTCAAGCGTCTCGCAAACGATAATGACATGATGGTTGACCTGCTTGGTCAGCTGGAGACCTCATACCAGACCCGCAAGGGCTACTGGAAGGGCGGTACCGTCGGTGTCATCGGCTACGGTGGCGGCATCATTCCCCGCTTCACCGAACTCAAGGGTGAAAATGGCAAACCGGTCTTCCCGGCCGCCGCTGAATTCCACACCCTGCGTATCATGCCGCCTCCAGGCATGCACTACGACACCAACACCCTGCGCAAGATGTGCGACATCTGGGAAAAGCACGGCTCTGGCCTGATCGCTTTCCACGGCCAGTCTGGCGACATCATGTTCCAGGGCGCAACCACCGACAACGTTCAGCCCGCTTTCGACGAACTCAATGAAATGGGCTTCGATCTGGGCGGCGCCGGTCCTGCGGTACGTACCGGCATGAGCTGCGTGGGCGCTGCCCGCTGCGAACAGTCCTGTGTCGACGAAGGCCGCACCATGCGCATGCTGGTGAACAACGCCCTGGACGACATGCACCGTCCGGCCCTGCCCTACAAGTTCAAATATAAGGTATCGGGTTGCCCGAACGACTGCATGAACTCGGTGCAGCGCGCCGACCTGGCGACCATCGGCACCTGGCGTGACGACATGAAGGTCGACCAGGAAGAGGTGAAGAAGTATGTCGCCGATATGGGCCGCAAGAAGATCATCGACAACGTGATCACCCGTTGCCCGACCCAGGCGCTGTCGCTGAACGACGACGACACCCTGAGCGTGGACAACAAGAACTGCGTACGCTGCATGCACTGCATCAACGTCATGACCAAGGCGCTGTCGCCCGGTGATGACAAGGGCGTGACCCTGCTGTGTGGCTGCAAGCGTACCCTGAAGATCGGCGATCTGATGGGCACCGTGATCGTGCCGTTCATGAAGCTGGAGACGGACGAGGATTTCGAGAAGCTGGGCGAACTGGCCACCGAGATTCTGGACTTCTTCGCCGAGAACGCCCTGGAGCACGAGCGTACCGGTGAGATGATCGAGCGCATCGGTCTGGTGAACTTCCTTGAAGGTGTCGGTCTGGAGATCGAGCCGAACATGATCACCCGTCCCCGCATGAATCCCTATGTGCGTACCGACGGTTGGGATGAGGAAGCCGCCAAGTGGCAGGAGCGCCAAGCCGCTCAGTAACCAACACGGGGTCCGCTGATAGTTGTCAGCGGACCAAGTGCGGACCACCGGTCCGCCAACAGTAACCGAATTAAAGCGAATTGGAGGTAAAAATGGCCGACGCACCTCGCATGCCTATTGAGAGCGGCGTACCGGAGATGGATCCTTATCTGCACCCGGTCCTGAAGAAAAACTATGGCAACTGGAAGTATCATGACCGTCCACGTCCTGGTGTTCTGCATCACGTAGCCCACAGTGGCGACGAAATCTGGACAGTACGCGCTGGTACACAGCGTCAGATGGATGTCTACACCATCCGTAAGCTGATGGATATTGCTGACGAATTTGCCGAAGGTTTTGTCCGCTTCACCATACGCTCAAACATCGAGTTCATGGTTTCTGCGGAATCCAAGGTTCAGCCGCTGATTGACAAGCTCAATGCAGAAGGCTTCCCGATTGGTGGTACCGGTAACTCGGTATCCATGATCTCTCATACCCAGGGTTGGTTGCACTGCGATATCCCTGGTACAGACGCTTCCGGTGCCGTTAAAGCACTGATGGATGATCTGTATGAAGAGTTTGTGAATGAAGAGATGCCTAACCGTGTGCGCATCACCACTTCCTGCTGCCAGATCAACTGTGGTGGCCAGGGTGATATCGCTATCAATATTCAGCACACCAAGCCACCCAAGATTGACCATACACAGGTTGCCAATGTGTGTGAACGTCCTTCTGTTGTGGCGCGCTGCCCGGTTGCCGCGATTCGTCCGGCAATGGTCAACGGCAAGCCATCACTGGAAGTTGATGAAAAGAAATGTATCTGCTGTGGCGCCTGTTTCCCACCCTGTCCTCCGATGCAGATCAACGATCCGGAACACTCCAAGTTTGCAATCTGGGTAGGTGGCAAGAACTCCAATGCCCGTTCCAAGCCCACATTCCACAAGCTGGTAGCGGCTGGTATCCCGAACAATCCGCCTCGCTGGCCTGAAGTGTCTGAAGTTGTCATGAAGATCCTCAGCGCCTACAAGCAGGATGCGAAGGACTGGGAGCGTATCGGTGAGTGGGCTGAGCGTATCGGTTGGCCGCGGTTCTTTGAAAAGACCGGACTGCCGTTCACCAAGTATCACATCGATAACTGGCGTGGCGGTCGTGCAAACCTGAATGCTTCTGCACACATCCGCTTCTGATTTGATCAGGCATTAGAAACTTAATTTAAGGGAAGGCGAATGAAATTTGCTGTTCAAGTAAACGAAGGCCCTTATCAGCATCAGGCTGCTGACAGTGCCTATCAGTTCACCAAGGCTGTATTGGAGAAAGGGCATGAAGTTTTTCGTGTCTTTTTCTACCACGATGGTGTCAACAACGCGACCAAGCTGACAACTCCTCCTCAGGATGATCGCAATATCGTTAATCGCTGGTCGGAGCTGTCTGAAAAGTACAGCCTTGACCTGGTGGTTTGTGTGGCTGCAGCGCAGCGCCGCGGTATTGTGGATGAGGGCGAAGCCAAGCGTAATAAGAAAGATGCTGAAAATATTGCGCCGGGATTTCGTATCTCTGGTCTGGGACAACTGATCGAGGCGGGTGTTCAAGCCGATCGTCTCGTGGTGTTTGGCGACTAAATCAAGGGGTAGAAGAGATGTCCGAAGAAATGATGGAAGGTGAAGTTGTCAAAAAATTCATGTACATCAACCGCCGTGCACCCTATGGCAGTATCTATGCCCTTGAGTCATTGGAAGTTGTGCTGATTGGCGCTGCGTTCGACCAGGACGTGAGTCTTGCATTCGTGGATGACGGTGTTTTCGAACTGAAGAAAGATCAGGAAACAGCCGGTATCGATATGAAAAACTTCTCACCAACCTATCGTGCGCTTGAAATGTACGACGTTGAGAAGTTGTATGTATCCAAAGAGTCTATGGATGCACGTGGTTTGACGGTTGACGATCTGATCGTCGATGTTGAAGTGAAAACCGATGCTGAGTTGGCTGATCTGTTTGATGACCAAGATGTCATCTTCAGTTTCTAAGGGGGAGTAGATAATGAGTATTCTTCACACGGTAAACAAATCACCTTTCGAGAAGAGCTCCCTCGACAGCTGTTTGAAGTATGCGAAGGGAGGTAGTGCTGTCCTATTGTATGAGGATGGCGTGTACGCAGCATTAAAAGGCACCAACATGGAAGATAAGGTGAAAAGTGCTGCCCAGGGCATCAAGTTTTATGTCCTTGGGCCGGATTTGAAGGCACGCGGTATCGCTGACGATCGGGTAATCGATGGAATCGCTATAGTGGATTATGCAGGCTTTGTAGATCTGTCTGTTGAAAGTGACAAGGTTTCGGCCTGGGTCTGATCCACTGTTGAATGAATTAAGTGTTTTTTTAGGAGAACGTAATCATGGAAATCGAAGTAAATGGCAAGTCCTTCGAGACTGACGAAGAAGGTTACCTGGTAAATCTGGCGGAATGGGAGCCAGGTATCGCAGAAGTAATGGCTAAGGAAGATGACCTTGAGCTGACCAGTGAGCACTGGGAAATTCTCAACTTCCTGCGCGAGTACTACGAAGAGTACCAGATCGCTCCAGCAGTACGCGTTCTGACCAAGGCGGTTGGTAAAAAACTGGGCGCAGAAAAAGGTAACAGCAAGTACCTGTACTCACTGTTTCCTTACGGTCCTGGTAAGCAGGCTTGCCGTTTCGCCGGTCTGCCGAAACCGACTGGCTGTATCTAAACCACCGTTTAGAATCGACCGGGAGATTCTCTCCCGGTCACTTTTAACCGACTGAGGAACACAGGAACATGTCAACTGTCTACGCGTTGCTGTTTATCGTAGCGACTCTTGTTCTGGTGATTGGCCTGGCACGAAAGATCATCCAGTATGCCAAGACGCCAGCTCCTTTAAAGATTCCAACGACTCCGGCCCCGACTACACAAGCCGGTGTTGTTATGCGCCTGTTCCGAGAAGTGGTGTTCTTTGAAAGTCTTTTCAAGAGCACGAAGTGGACCTGGATTTTTGGCTGGATGTTTCATATGGGCCTTTTCCTCGTCCTGCTGCGGCATGTGCGCTATTTTATCGATCCGGTGTGGCTGCCCATCCAGTTGATCCAGCCCTTCGGCATCTACGCCGGCTTTGCCATGGTGTTAGGTCTGGCCGGTCTGCTGGTCCGCCGTATCTTCGTTGATCGGGTGCGTTATATTTCTGCGCCATCGGACTATCTTTGGCTGCTCCTGCTGATAGTCATTGGTTTTAGTGGCTTGATGATGAAATTCGTCGCCCATACCGATGTGGTTATGGTCAAGCAGTTTTTCCATGGCTTGTGGACTTTCAGTTGGGGTTCGCTGCCAATGGACTTTCCTTTACTCGTGCATCTCACCTTGGTGGTGATACTGATGGTACTTTTCCCCTTCAGTAAACTGTTGCACGTACCGGGCGTCTTCTTCAGTCCAAGCCGTAATCAGGTGGACAATCCACGTGAGAAGCGTCACCTGGCTCCCTGGGCCAAGGCATTGGAAGAACAGAAATAGACTAACCTGTAAATAGCCGACGAGGGCATTACATGGCTAAGACAGATTTTGAGGTACCGGAACTCCATGAATACGTGGATGTGCCGGCATTAGAAGAAGGCGTGATGGCGCATTTGTCACCATTTGTCGCTAAACCGGATCATCAGGAACCGCTCAATTTTCCTGGAGAACTGGTTGAGGACTGGCATGACAAGACACTGGCCAAGCTGGATGATCTGAGATCGCGCTACCGCTCTTTGCAGGTTTATCTGGATGCCTGCGTGAAGTGTGGTTCCTGTACCGATAAGTGTCACTATTACCTGGGTACAAAAGATCCAAAAAATATGCCGGTAGGGCGTCAGGATCTTCTGCGCAAGGTTTATCGCCGCTATTTTACCTTTGCCGGTAAGTATTTCCCCAAGCTGGTGGGAGCGGAGGATCTGACCCGCGAGACGCTCGATGACTGGTACAGTTACTATCATCAGTGCTCACAGTGTCGTCGCTGCTCGGTGTTCTGCCCTTACGGTATCGACACGGCCGAGATCTCGATGGCAGCCCGTGAAATTCTCGACAGCATCGGCTACGGACAGAAATACTGTAACGAGATTATCGCCAAGGTATTTAAGATTGGTAACAACCTGGGCTTGCCGGGGCCCGCTCTGGCGGACACCCTTGAAGGTCTGGAAGAGGATGTCTTCGACGAGACTGGTATCGAGGTCAAGTATCCGCTCGACGTCAAAGGGGCTGACATCCTGTTGGTTACGCCCTCTGCCGATTTCTTTGCGGAACCGCATGTCGATGGCCTGATTGGTTATGGCAAGGTGTTCCACGAAGCAGGTGTCAGCTGGACCATGAGTTCGCATGCCTCGGAGGCGGCCAACTTCGGCATGTTTATCGGTAGTTACGAGAATATGCGTCGCGTTTCCATGCGCGTCAGAGAGGCGGCACTTGAACTGGGCGTCAAGCGCATTGTATTTGGCGAGTGTGGACACGCATGGCGTGTGGCTTATTCCTTCCTGAATACCCTGGCAGGACCCTTTGATTTTCTCGATCCCGACTATCCGGTGCCGCAGCACATCTGCGAATTTACCAATGATCTGATCGAGAAGGGCAAGCTGAATTTTGACAAGTCAGCCAACGATCACATGACGCTGACATTCCATGATTCCTGCAACGTGGCGCGCGCCACCCGGATGGGTGACAAACCCGGCGGGCAGTTCGAAATTCCACGTGCCGTTATCAAGGCGGTCTGCAACAACTACGTGGACATGCATCACGAGACAATCGGTGAAAAGACCTATTGTTGCGGTGGTGGCGGTGGTCTGTTGACCGACGATCTCATGGAGATCCGTGTGAAAGGTGCACTGCCAAGAATGACGGCACTGAAAAATGCTGTTGAAGAACAGGGAGTGACACATATGGCTGCAATTTGCGCCATTTGTAAAAGTCAGTTCACCAAGGTACTGCCGTACTACGGAATGACCATGGACCAGATTGTCAGTGTCCATCAGTTGGTAAGTAATGCCATCGTCCTCACTGGGCAAAAAACCGAGGATGATGAGAGCGAAGAACAGGAAGCCGAGGGTTAATCCCGGTTTTATGCAGATAACACGATCCCAGCAGGAATAATCCTTTGGGAATGATCGAATTTAAGTAAAGGTTGAGGAGACGAAAGAATGGCAACTCCTACTCAAGAGATGGATAAGAAACTGAATTTCCGTCGTTACAAAGAAGGTGATGAAGATTGGGGTTCATGGTCACAGAAGATCTTCGTGGAAGATACTTCCCACAAGTGTCCAACTTACATTCATAAAACGCCACCTTGCCAGGGCAGTTGCCCATCCGGAGAGGATATTCGTGGCTATCTTGCCATCGCACGGGGTCAGGAAAAGTCACCCGAGGGTATGGAGTGGACAGAGTACGCCTTCCAGCGTTCCACGGATGCAAACCCTTTTCCATCCATGATGGGGCGTGTTTGTCCGGCACCTTGCCAAACCGGTTGTAACCGTAACGATGTCGAGGATTTCGTCGGTATCAATGCCGTTGAACAGTACATCGGTGATGTGGCTCTGGAGAAGGGCTACAAGTTCAGCGCAGGTGCGGATACCGGCAAAAAAGTCGCCGTCATTGGTGGCGGCCCTGCAGGTCTCGCGGCTGCCTATCAGCTGCGTCGCCTGGGTCATGGCGTTACCGTCTTCGAGAAAGATCCAGAGCTTGGCGGCATGATGCGCTACGGTATTCCCAACTATCGTATCTCTCATCAGAAACTCGCTGCAGAAGTTCAGCGCATCCTCGACATGGGTGTTGAAGTGAAAACCGGTGTCCGTGTCGGTCAGGACGTTCCTGTTGCCGACCTGGAAAAAGGCTACGATGCCATTCTCTGGGCTCTTGGTTGTCAGACCGGTCGTGGTCTGCCTGTTCCCGGCTGGGAAGGCACCTCCAACTGTCTCAGCGGTGTGGCATTCCTGAAGGCCTTCAATGAAGGCCGTATGAAAGCCACCGGCGCCAAGGTTGTCTGTATCGGTGGTGGTGATACCTCTATCGACGTGATCTCTGTATCCCGCCGTATTGGACACAATCCGGCGATCGGGAATCCAGAAGATGTGATTCTGGATACCAGCATCAATCATGACCAAGCCATCGCAGACAATGCCGGCCCGGCCGAAGCGACGCTGACGTCCTTGTTCACCAAGGACAAGATGTTTGCCGCTGAGCACGAGATCCATGATGCGCTGCATGAAGGTTGTACCATTCTGGATGGTGTCATGCCTTTGGAAGTTATTCTGGGCGCTGATGGCCGTGCGACTGGCCTGAAAGTCTGTGACTGTACAATGGACGGCATGAAGCCGATTCCAACCGAGGGTACCGAACGTATTCTTGAAGCTGATCTGATTGTTGCTGCAATTGGTCAGGGTGGTGACATGGTCGGTGTGGAAGATATGGCCAATGATCGTAACCTGATTGATGCAGATAAGAATTATCAGGTACCTGGCAAACCAGGCCACTTCGTTGCTGGTGATATCGTTCGCCCGCATCTGCTGACCACGGCCATTGGGCATGCCTCAGTCGCTGTTGAAAGTATCGATCACTACATGAATCATGTGGAGCAGGGCAAGCGTCCCAAGGTCGATGTGCATCACTTCGATCTGCTCAAGAAACTGCATGAAGCAGGGCTGGATCCCGCGCATTTCAACAGTAAGGAAGATGATCTGCGCGGAACCGCTTCAGCGAAGTTTGCAGTTCACAACTATGAAGACCGTTCAAACTCAGAAGTGATCGGTTCCAGCGAGTTGTACCTCGGGCACTTCAACTACACGCCACGTCTTCTGCGTACTGAAGATGTACCTACTGCCGAGGAAGTTCTGCATCATTTCAAAGAGCGTATGAGCGGTTTGAGTGAAGAGCAGACGGTTGCCGAAGCCAAACGCTGCATGAGCTGCGGCATGTGCTTTGAGTGTGACAACTGTGTTGTATTCTGCCCGCAGGATGCTGTATTCCGGGTTCGGAAAAACGAGTCAACCACTGGCCGTTATGTCGATACCGACTACATGAAATGTATCGGCTGCCATGTTTGTCACGATGTTTGTCCGACCGGCTACATCCAGATGGGTCTTGGTGAATAGGAGCTGTAATGCGTAGTTCAACCGGCATCAAACAGCTGGCTGGTCTGCTGGTGGGAGGGCTCTTGTTGGCTCTCTCAACAGCGGTACTCAGTGAATCGGCTGTTACCAAAGGTTCGAAGGCAGCAGACCTGGGTGCATGTGTTGCGCCCACAGAAGAGATGCGTCGGAACCATATGGACTATTTGCAACATGATCGTGATCTGACTGTCCACGAAGGGATTCGTGGGGTGAAGTACAGTCTGGCTGAATGCGTGGATTGCCATGCTGGAAAAGATGAACAGCAGAAGCCGATTCCGATCAATGCACCGGGACAATTCTGTGCAGGCTGTCATGAATACATGGCAGTCAGTTTGGCCTGTTTTCAGTGTCATCGAAAAACCCCGGAAGATAAAACCACTTCTCTGGGTGATGCCCTGGACGATAAAGCCCGCGCAGGTCACAGTCTTGGTTTGTTGCTTGATGCCGGTCAACAGCCCATGCTTAGCCCCGCTGAGTTTGCACAACTCCACGCCCTGATACAGGAGGACTGATCATGAGTAAATCTACTGACCAGCCTGAAATGAACCGGCGTGAATTCCTGGGCAAGACGATTGTTGCTGCAACCGCAGCCACCGTCGCTCCGGGCGTACTGCTGAGTGTGGCCAAGGCCGGTCCTGAACAGAAAGGCGTCACCAGTGATGTCCGCTGGGGCCTGCTGATCGACACCAACAAGTGTGCCGATGGCTGTACATCCTGTGTCGATGCCTGCCATACGGAAAATGGTATTGATTTGCAGGAGAAACCCGAAGGTCATTCGGACGCCATGTGGGAGCAGCAGCGCGTTCAGTGGATTCGCAAGGTCAAACTCCAGGACAAACTGACCGGTGAACAGACCAATCTGCCCTTGATGTGCCAACACTGTGAACATCCACCGTGTGTCGACGTATGTCCTACTGGTGCCTCGTTCAAGCGTGCCGACGGCATAGTGATGGTTGATCGGCATATCTGCATCGGTTGCCGCTATTGCATGATGGCCTGTCCCTACAAAGCGAGATCCTTCATTCATGAGGAGGTCGCCAATCAGTTGGTCAGAGCGCCACGGGGTAAGGGTTGTGTGGAGTCGTGCACTCTGTGCGTCCACCGCATTGATGATGGCGGGACGACAACGGCCTGTCAGGATGCATGCAGCAGCGAAGGCCATAACGCCATCGTTTTTGGTGACCTTAAAGATCCAAACAGTGATATATCCAAGGCGCTGAAAGAGCAAAGCAGCCGCCAGATTCGTGCGGATCTTGAACTGAACACCGGTGTACGTTACACCAACGTATAACCTGGAGGACGGAAGTAAATGAAAAAGATGCACTACCGTGAGTTATGGTGCAGTTCACCCAGATACTGGGGTGGTTTGTCTCTTCTCGGGTTCATCATCCTGATTGGCTTGGGCGCTGCCTTCTATATGGAGCACAGCGGTCATTATGTCACTGGCATGAGTAACCAGATCGTCTGGGGTCTGCCGCATGTTTTCGCCATTTTTCTGATTGTTGCCGCTTCCGGTGCCCTGAATGTGGCCTCCATCGGTTCAGTATTTGGTGGGCCCATGTACAAGCCTCTGGGGCCATTCTCCAGTCTGCTGGCTATAGGTCTGCTGGCGGGCGGTCTTATGGTACTGGTGCTTGATCTCGGTCGCGCAGACCGCCTGATCGTGGCGATGACCAGCTACAATTTCAAATCGATTTTTACCTGGAACATCTTTCTCTACAGCGGCTTCTTCGTGATTGTCGGTGCCTATCTGTGGACTATGCTGGATCGCAAGGTTGAGCGATTCAAAAGACCGGTTGGCTTTGCAGCATTCTTCTGGCGTCTTGCATTGACCACGGGTACGGGTTCCATCTTTGGTTTCCTGGTTGCCCGTGAGGCCTATGATGCGGCTGTTCTGGCACCGATGTTTATTATCATGTCTTTCAGTTATGGTCTGGCCTTCTTTATATTGACGCTGATATCCGCCTTCTGGTGGTCAGGTCGAACCCTGGGTGATGTTCGTCTGGCCAAGTTGAAAAACCTCCTGGGTGTGTTCGTTGGTTCAGTCATGTACTTTGCGCTGGTATATTACTTGACCAATCTCTACATCACCCAGCACCACGGTGTTGAGCGCTTTATCCTCCTGGAAGGCGGGATATACACCATCATGTTATGGGTTGGACAGATTCTGGTCGGTGGTGTGATTCCTCTGTTCTTGCTCTACTCGCCAGCATTTGCTACCTCGCGGACGGCCGTTTCGACAGCCTCACTGCTGGTGTTGATTGGTGGCTTTTTTCAGCTTTACGTGATTGTCATTGGCGGACAGGCCTATCCTATGAGTCTGTTTCCGGGCAAAGAGGTCATACAAAGCGCGTTCTTTGATGGTGTAGTCGCCAGTTACGTGCCCAGTCTTCCAGAAGCCCTCCTGGGCTTTGGTGGAATTGCCGTCTCCATGACACTGGTGGCCGTCGGTGCACGCATGCTGCTGGTCTTGCCTGAGACATTGGAAGATCCAACTGACGAGTGTCCCTAGCGTTCGTCGGGGTTGATCCCATGTGCCGTACCGAAATCCACCGCTGTTCAGCGGTGGATTTTTTTGTGGTGTTACCGATATCATGGCAGACAGCCATTTGAGGCTTGTTCAGGATATTCAATAATCCATGCCCTACGTCTATATCTCAGCGGCACATAAATCTTCGGGTAAAACCACGATTTCTATCGGCCTTACAGCGGCCTTGAATGCACGGGGTTTGCATGTCCAGACCTTCAAAAAGGGTCCGGATTATATCGATCCCCTGTGGTTGACAGCGGCCAGCAGGCGTCCCTGCTATAACCTTGATTTCTACACCATGCCCAGTGCCGAGATTACATCGGTATTCCGTCAGT
The DNA here is from genome assembly GCA_002869585.1 of Sedimenticola sp. Taxonomy (GTDB): domain Bacteria; phylum Pseudomonadota; class Gammaproteobacteria; order Chromatiales; family Chromatiaceae; genus BM503. The sequence continues at coordinate 21,916 of PKUO01000107.1, read as the reverse complement.
ATATGGCGGATGCGGATATCGGATTGATTGAGGGCAACAAGGGTCTGTATGACGGACTCGATCTGGATGGCAGCAACAGCAATGCCGCCTTGGGCACGCTGCTTGATTCTCCGATCATCCTGGTTATCGATGCACGGGGCATGACCCGGGGCATCGCACCGCTGATTCTGGGATATCAGGCATTTGATGAAAATATTCGCATACGGGGGGTTATCCTCAATAAGATTGGTGGGTCCCGGCATGAGTCGAAACTGCGCCAGGTGATTGAGCATTACACGGATGTGAAGGTGATCGGGGCAGTGCATTTCTCGGACTCCCTGGAGATTGATGAACGCCATCTTGGCTTGATACCGAGCAATGAGGCGGCCGAGGCGAATAAAAAAATAACCACCTTGGCGAGAGCAATTGAGAATCAGGTGGATATCGACAGCGTGCTAACCATCGCCAACGAGAGTCCGCCGGTAGACCCGGCAGATCAGATACCGAACCCGAGCATCAAGGCTTCAGACAGGGTCAGGATCGGTATTCCCCGGGATAGGGCCTTCGGATTTTATTATCCTGGCGACCTGCAGAAACTTGAACAAAATGGTGCCGAACTGGTTTTTTTCGATACGCTGCAGGATTCCCATCTGCCCAATGTGGACGGTCTGTTTATTGGCGGCGGTTTCCCCGAAATGGCTATGCAGGAGCTACACGCCAACCAGGGTCTGAGAGATGAAATAAAATCATTCATCGAGAATGACGGGCCGGTTTATGCTGAATGTGGTGGTTTGATGTATCTGGCCAGAACCTTGACCTGGGATGGTCTGAACTACGCAATGGTCGGGGCAATTCCCGGTGATGCTGTGATGTATAAAAAGCCCCAGGGCAGGGGCTATGTCAAGTTGCAGGAGACCGGCAAGTCGCCCTGGCCGGGATCAACCACAACAGAGACGGTGATAGCGGCTCATGAGTTCCACTATTCTGCCATTGAGAATCTCCCGGGCGATACCGTTTATGCCTATGCTGTGCAGCGTGGCGCCGGTATAGATGGCGTGCATGACGGCTTTGTCTATAAAAATCTGCTGGCAAACTACACCCACATGCGCGATGTAGGTGACAACCACTGGACCCGGCGATTCGTTGAGCATATCCGGGCATGCAAAGGCATTGTCAGTACCTCTGGCGGCTGATTCATCGCGATCTTTTTTTACGTCCTTTCCAGGCCATTTTTTGTGAAGTGGTCTGTCATGCATCCCTGCACTGCTGCAGGATCATATGATTTCATTCGTAGCTAAATTCTCAGATTTACGGCTGAAGCACACTACATCGAATGGGTATCCTTGGCCATAAATTGCATGACACAGCACAATGTTCATGCGACATGTAGTGATGATGGTTTCGATTTATTTTGAAATATTTTGAAATATCTTGAAACGTATTGAAGATCACACTGACCTAGAATTAATGTAGATAAGGGAGCAAAACGGGTTTATGGATTAGATAATTTCCGAAAGGGGGTGTGTATTCGGCATGGAGGGCTGATGGTATGAATAAATCACTTCTCTTGAACAGTTGGCTTCCGGTAATGCTTGGTGTGATGCTGGTTGTTTTATTGTTTTTTTCTCTCCCGGCCACAGCCGTTGGCTATATTGAGCGATTTGAGCCCGATGATGATTCTCCAACCTCTGCTTTGCACGGTGTTATGCCGGTCGGTGAGATGAGTGGCTGGACTGCACACATGCAGGGTGGTTTCTATCGGCTGGAAAATCGTACAGATCCTACAGATGTCCGCTATTACTACGTCATGCCGGGCAAGAGCACATGGACACAACCCGGGGACACCATTCGTGTAGATGTAGGTGGAATGCTGGTTGGCGGTGACTTTCATTCGGGTGCTGGTCTGTTGTTCAGGTTTGAGCCGGCGACAGGTCACTACTATGCATTTGTACTTCAGGACAATCAGACATTTGCCTTATATCGGCGCGATGCAGAGGGTTTAAGGCCTTTGGTCAGTAGTGGTAGCAGCGCTATTAAACGGGCTGGAAGAAATCGCCTGGAAGTTCAACTGAAAGGTGAAGATATCTACCTGCTGATCAATGGCGTTGAGTTGGGTAATGTATCGAGTTCGAAGGTTCAGGGCTCGGGTGTGGGCCTGATTGCGCTGGGTGAGGGTATCTTCGAATTTGATGATTTTGAACTTCCCAATGCACAGGTTTCCCTTGATGTGCAAACACCGTCACCGGCCTCGTCTAATCTGCAGACACAACCCTCCCATGCACCGTATGAGGGACGGTTTGAAGGATCGTTGATCAGTGTTGAATTGCGTCGCCAAGGTGATGCGTATATCGGTTCGCTCCAGATGGGGTCTGAAGTCTGTGAACTCACTGGACGGAGTCTGAATAAAACCAGTGGATCAATGGCATTTGCACAAGCTGTGAAGGGTACGGTTCAGTGTAGTAAGGAACAATTTCAATTTGAGGCACAACTTAGCGACAGGGATAATCTTCTTTTTGACCTTGAAGGTATTAGAAATAAGCTCAGTCGTCTGCCACCTTTGCCCCTTTCCAGCCCGCAAAGCAGATCGCCATCTTTGACTCCTCCTGAGTCGCCGTCTATTCCATCAGATCGACAGTCTCCGAAGAAGCTGCCTGCATCATTTCAAACAACGCCCCATGGATCAGCAAGCGGGGAACTATTGCTGAAAAAAGAGGCAGATTATGGTGCCAACACAACAAGAATGGTTCGTGATGCGCTTGATAGTTTTGCCGGTTATTTTGACGGAAGACCTTCCTTACTCCAGGCTTTTGGTGATCCGGAAGGAAGGGAGATACAAGTGCTGTTCAATGCAAGCCGCAACGCTGTCTCTGTGCAAGGTCTTATGATTGTCCTGGTTTCCGGGAATGAGGCGTTTACGGCCATAGCTTATGATGAGACCCGGCATTTTCAGCATTCATTGCCGGGTATGGTACAGGCGCTGCAAACGCGGCTACCCAGGTTACCGCACCGCCAGAGTCGAAATGCAGAGGTACAGCCTCTGCAACAGACAGGACTTCCCGATGGCAGTGGCAGCATTGGACTGCCGATGGGGTGGCGTATCACGAGCGCGCATAAGGGTATGGTGGATGCCGTAGGACCGGATGGCAGCATGCTGGCATTAGGTATTCATGGGACTGCACTTACACCGGAAGGGATTTCCCAAACCCAGCAACTCTGGAGTTCTGTAGGGAATCCGGGGTCCTATGGGGCCGGATTACTGGTCATTCCTTTTTCGGATCCAGTAACAACGTTTACCACCTTCTGGCAAGAGTGGCCCAACTCTATGGCGCAAATACTCGGAAAACAGCAGCCATCCCAGCGTGTACTTCGTACTATTGAGCATGCTCCGATAGCTTGGCCTGGCGGTCAAGCAGCCATGCTGGATGTTGAGTGGGAATTGGGTGGTGCGAATCCGAGGGTATATCGAAGCATCACGTTATTTGGTATGCAGCCTGGATATGCGGGGATGTGGACATATTATTTTTCAACTGTCTCATCGCCCACGGAGCTTTTTCAGCAGAACATCCCCACCCTGAAGCGGATATGGGGATCCTGGCGGGTTGCCAGCAGTGTGTATCAGGAGCGAATTGAAAAGTCGTTCGCTGACCTGAAGGAGGTTGGCAGGATTATCGATCAGGTGCATGACGAGCGGCAAAAATCGTTAGACGCCATTCATGCCGACTGGACCGAATACAATACGGACACTACCCGGGTGGCTGATCTTGAGGTTGGAGAACTTTACGACGCTCCCTTGTACGATATTAATCGATTGGTTGCTGGTCTCAATAAGGCGGCTGGTTATCAACGTTACCAGCACATTCCATTAAGGGATCTTCAATAAACAGAAAGGACTCGACCGATAAAGCAGGAGGTGGGTATGAGAAGCTTGCTGGTTTTATTGTTCAGCGTGTTTTTCTGCACGGGCCTACATGCTGAGGTATTGACCGTCGATTCTTTGGTGGGTCTGAAAGCGTTGGGTTTCAGTGACTCTGAGATTAAAGAACAAATTATACAGTCAGGACACACGGTAAACCTATCGGATGTTGATCTTGTTGCATTGAAAAATGCGGGATTTAGTGAGGCATTGATAAACTTCATACGCCATCCAGAGGAAACCGTACACAAGACTGATAACCAACCTGCGGGTATTGGACAGGATCGCCTGCAACCCATATCGAAAACGCAAGATGGATCGCCAGGCAGCGGTTCACCGCAAACGCCCCATCCCATCAATGCGCCTGCTGAAGAGCCACCGGAAAACACTCAGTCACCATCAGTAACACCCGACATTCCCAAGGTGGTTTTTAGTGAACAGGTGTTGCTAATCCAACAACACCTTAATCAGTTGGGGTATAACGCTGGGGTTGAAGACGGGATTATGGGATCGAAGACGTCAGCAGCGATACGCAATTTTCAAGCGAATAGTGGTATCACGGTAGACGGGCAACCCAGTGCACAACTATTGGTGCTACTGGCACAGCAGGTGCGGCAAGATGGTGGCAGAGTACAAGGATATCAAAACGTTCATCAGCAGTTGATCGGAGGGTGGCAAACCCTATACCAAGGTAACTACGGATATCCAACACAGATGTATCTCGATCTGTTGGATGATGGCACTTTTGCAAGCTCGAGCACCTCTAGCATGGGCTACGCCGAAGGGAGTGGGACGTATCAGGTCCAAGGTAATACGCTCATATTGCGCAATGAATATGGTCAGGTTGAAAACTATACATTCCGAGTTCAAGGCCAGCAGTTTATTGTTCATATGCCACAAGTAGGTGCTGAGGTTGTCTTCACCCGTTATGAGTGAGAAGAAAGATGAACAGAAAAAGACCGGATAACACTATATATGGCAAGAGGCTGCGAGGTATTTTTCTGTTCATTTTATTGGTCGTGTCATGGCCTGTAGGTTTAGCCGCTCAAGCTGGTGACAGTGAAGGATTAACGGTTAACGAATTGATCGAACTGCAGAACCTCGGTTTTACGGAAGAAACGATCAAACAAGAACTGTCTAAATCCTCTACGGATACAACATTCACGGAGAGTGATGTTGATCGCTTGCGGAAGGCGGGCTTTTCTCCCGAATTCATTGATTTTCTAGGCAGTCGTGCACTGCGCAGGCGTCTCTACAACAACAGTGTCGGAGCTATGCTGACTCGCGGGTTATCCCTTGAAGCGATACTCAAGGAAATACAGCAAAATGATCATGATTTCGATACGTCACCACGAGCGCTATTGGATTTTCACAAACGATTCCAGGCGTCGACATGGCTGATTTACGTCATGCGAGGTCATGCTATTGATTTGGAAAAAATCAAGGCTATGGCACATGACAAGCTTCCGGTAAGTACACAACTGTTGATCATCAATACGCTGGGAGTGGATTCGGGGGCGGTGAAACTGGAAACCGCCCAGATGCTCAACTTGCTGCAGGCAGGCGTGCCAGCTGAAATTGTCAGGTACCTAAGGGATGCGGAGAAATCAGGCGGCATGGAAGCATCAATGCCTCATGCCGGCTATTACCCCCATGTTCTGGACCTGTTTAAGCTGCGTTATCCACCTGACTGGCAGTTGCTCAAGGATATCGATGGTGATTATGTGTCTTACACTCTTACGCCTGAAAAAAATGTCCCTGATCCGGATGATCTTGAAGTAGCCTTTCAATTATTGACGTCCCCTCTGGATCCGGAATCAATTATGAGCGATATGACGCCGAGTCAGGTTATACAGCAGATGTTACCTATGGTGCTGGAGCAGGAACCTGGATTACGGCCGGTAGGTGATGTATTGGCAATACGCTTGGGCGAATTGCCCGCTGCTAAATTGCAGCTCGTGGGTACAGTATCGGACAAAGTTGGACAATATAGAGGCGATATGGTGTTGGCCTTCCGGGAAGGACAGATGATTCTTGTGGTTAGTATGTCACCGGAAAACCTGTTTACTGCGTACAAGCCACAGTTTGATCAGATTTTACAGAAATCATCTTTCCTGACTCAGGTCAACACGGCGCGACAGCCGGAGCCATTGCCGGCACAGAAGGTAGTCGAAAACCACAAGACAGGCATTGTTTCCATAACAAGTTATCGCGGTGATCAGGCTATGAGTTATGGCACAGGTTTCGTTGTTCGTGAGGATGGCTACCTGCTCACGAATCACCATGTCATCTGGGATGATGAAAAGGATCAGCCAGCAACCCGGTTCACCGCCGAGTGGGATTCGGATACCGGTATACAGAAGGCAGAGGCCGAACTTGTTGGTTATCGCTGGGCTCCCACTTATCAGCAGCTGGTACGCGGCATGAGCTGGGGAATCGATATTGCCCTGTTGAAACTCCCTGATGGACGTCACTACAAACCATTACCTTTAGTGAGTACCCGTGAAATCCAATTGGCGGATCCTGTGTTGACACTGGGATTTCCAGATAGAGGCCGCATCGAAACCCTCTCAACCATTGTAACCTCGGGTATTGTGACCCGACTCAACAAGGATTTCACCGGACAGCTGGAATCCATCTATGTCGATGCTCCGATTGCGCATGGAAGCAGTGGTGGTCCATCTTTCGATTTGATGCATGGCCGGGTTTTTGGACAAAACACCTTTGGCTCGTTCGGAATCAAGGGCAAAGAGAATCTCTGGAATTACTTTGGTGTTATACCCATCGATTACGCCCTTGCTGAATATCCTCTAGCTACCCTGGTCAGCAAGGAAAGGGATCAATACCTCGATCCCGCGGAACTCTACGATGTGGCATTGCACAGTCGAGCCAAGGGTGCCACAGAGGGTGCACTGATGGTTGCACAACGCGCATTGAAGGCTGCCCCCGATTCCGCTGACACCCATTATCTGGTGGGACGACTGCGTTTGGAGCAGGCGAAAACACAGGAGGATGTTGTTGCAGGTCTTAAGCAGCTTGATATCGCACTGAGCGTTTTACCTGATCACCAGCCTACGTTGATGTTCCTGGCGCAAGCCTGTCTGGAACTGGGCGACACGAAGAAAGCGAGAGGGTATGCGGATCGTCTCGTGGCTGCGCATCCCAAAGAGTCAGAGGCCTATGAGATGCGTGCTCGGGTATTTCTTGTAACACGATCCTTCGATCAGGCATTGGTTGACCTGGAAAAGGCCAAGCAACTCACCCAGAAGGTAATTCCATCACCTTATCTGTTGGCTGGAGAGACCTATTATTCCATGAAACATTACGGGGAGGGTAAACGCGAGTTTGAGGAGGCACTGCGTATTCAACCGGATAGTCTGGATGCCCGTTTGGGCATCGCGCGATACTATCAAAGTACAGATAAGTTAGTGGGAGCCCTGTTGGAGTACAATAAAATCAATGATGACATGCCAGGGTATCCTGCCGTTTTGTCAGCACTTGGAGATGCCTATCAAGCACTCGCAAAGCCGGATAAAGCGCTCGAAAGTTATCTGCAATCAATAGAACGTTCACAAAAACTGGGTAATCTGCCACAACCAGCAACCTATCTGAAAGCTGCACAGTCAGCACAGTCAAAACAGGTTGAGAATCCGGATAGGGCGCTGCTCCTCTATCTGCAAATGTTAGCCAATTACTGGGGTCAGGAAAGTGCCCTTGAGGCGCATCTCGGTATCTCGCGGCTTCTTAAGGACTACACAGCGTATCATGCTATTGCCTTGGGACATCTGATCTGGGCTCAGGAGTTGCGTGCAAACGATCAGGAGGTGGTCAGCTTGATGGGCCGTTATAAAGAGGCACGCCTGTCATACGATGTAATCAAAGCTATGATCAATGAATTGGGGTATCCCCCTGTGATTGCCGGTCTCGTGATAAGTAAAACCCCACTGGATTTCCAAACAGAGATCACCCAGGAGTTATTGAGTCAATTACAGAAGGAACTTCCACAAGAGGTGATGGCTGGCATATTGCTGTCGATAGAAAAATACCCTGGTAGAACGCATCAGACGGTACAGGGAAGTATGCCCAACAGCTTGATAGGCAGTTGGACTTCCCTTCTCTATGACGAAACTTCGGGTAGTTATAGCGGGGCATTGACTCTCGTGCTTGATGCATCGGGTCGTTATGTGATGCAGGTTCAAACGGGTAATCAGGTGACCTCCGAGCAGGGTACAGCCAAAGTTGTTGGCACTACTCTCCAGTTTACTAGTGATGCCGGAGAGATGAGTACACATGGATTTGTTATTAGCGAAAATCAACTGGTCATTGCCATGGATGAATCAGGAGAGATGGTCTTTGCGAGAACGCAGTAGGTTCGGAGAAAACATGGAAAGTGTTGAAATATGCGCTGCTGTTTTCAAGCTGTTTGCCAGATGGATTGATGTTTGAGGACTGGCGGAAAGGAAATAAACCATGAATAAGATATTGAGGTTTATTCTGAGAGGTATTGTCGGCCTATTGGTCTTGATGGGGCTTCTGTTAGTGGCCGTATTGTTTTTGCCGGACATGGACAATGATCAGGATGGCAGTATTACAACAACAATTACGCGATCGGATGGAACGACGACCACGATTACCACACAGGGATCAGCTACAGTTACCCGTTGGGGTTTAGTGGAGGCTTTTCGTCAACAGGCCGAAGAGGGTGATCCGGAAGGGCAGTTTAAGCTCGGCATGAGTTATCTGGAAGGAGAAGGCCTTTCCATGGATAAAACGCTTGGAATTGAGTGGTTACGTAAATCAGCCGAACAGCAATATGTCGAGGCTATGTTCACTATGGGAGAGGCCTATAAAGATGGCAATGGTGTCATTGCGAATGGGATAAAGGCGGCGATTTGGTATCGGAAGGCAGCTGAGTTAGGGGATGCCAAGGCCCAGAACATGCTTGGCGTGATGTATATCAATGGAGAGGGTCTGTCTGAGGACAGGGCAGAAGGGCTAAAATGGATTCGTATGGCTGTTGATCAGAACTATGATAATGCCCAGTACGCACTGGGACAGGTATATGAGTATGGACTTGGAGTGCCGGAGGATTTGGTCGAAGCGGGAATCTGGTATAAAAAAGCCGCTGAGCAGGGGCATGAGGGAGCGAGAACTCGCCTGGAAGGGCTTTCTGCCGTTCCAGAATGAATTCCAAAACCCTAAAAAATCAATTTCTGGATAGAGTGTATTTGATGCTATTTTTAAATAATATTTTTTATTTCAAATAAAAACAGTGGGTTATTATCCTCCATCTTCTAAACCACTTTTTTCCAAAGGTGGTATGATAAAAAAATCAGATAGAATTACCCGGATTGAATGCGTTGTAACTGACTACCTGATCAGCGTTGTGCAAATTGATTGGTCAGGTAAGGAGAATTCAGATGTTCGAATTAACAGAATCCGCCGCTGAACAGGTGCGGATTGCCTCCAAAGAGGGAGGTACTGAGGGTATGTCCCTGCGTTTGGCTGCAAAAATGAAGCAGGACGGCAGTATCGATTACTTGATGGGATTTGATGAGGGAAATGACGAGGATATTCGTCTGATTTCCAACGGTGTCGAAATTGTCATGGCGCCAGAGTTCATCCCTCTTCTCGAAGATGCGGTGATGGACTATGTAGAGCTGGAGGCGGGTGATTTCCGCTTTATCTTCATGAATCCGCTGGACGCCAACTACGAACCACCTCCAAGAAAACGCAACTGAGAGATGGTTTCTGTCTCGATCTGAATAAGGCTTAAAACGACCCAATAGCGTGCTTTGCTTTTTCGGCAAACCATCGAGATCTGAAATATCGAAAAACCTTATGGAATTGTCCGCTGAAGATGCCCTGCGGTTAAATGTCTTGTTGGCCAACAAGCCTTTGGCAATCAGGATTCATGAGTCGAGCATGACCCTCTACGGCCTGTTGCCAGAGGGTGAGGCAACGGTCAAGCTCACGCCTGTTGGCAGTGATGAAAAATACCTCAAGGCAGTCCGTGGCTTCCTGTCGGAAAAGGCGTTGGGCAGTCCAGGTGGATATCCCCTTTATCTCCAGCGCTGGACGCGTCAGGGTCAGATGCGTCAGGACAGTCTCGAACAGTTGCTGTTGCTCGGTGATCCAACCGCTGTCTTTGCTGTGGTCTGTGCCGGCGGACTGACCGATGAGTTGGGACGGCGTGCCTGGTGGGCGGCTGAGGAGGCGGAAAACGCCCGCCGCCTGCTGCAGACGGAGGCGGTGGTCAGGGGGGAGACTGGCAAGAAGCTGGCCCGTTATCTGATCGACTACCTCCCGTTTGAGACCGAAACCGAGACGATGGTCGAGTCGGTGCGACTGGCGCTCCAGCCGGAGCTGCTGGACTCCGACGCGCGCAATGAGCTTTGGAAGCGATCGGCACGCAAAACGGCCTACCTGCTGGGTTTTCTTGCGGCTATGCCGAACGACCTGCCGGACCAACTGCCCGCCCGGGCAGACTATGACGATGCCACAGAAAAACTGACTGCACTGATAGAGACGGGCAATCAGACGGCGGTCCTGTTACAGAGACTGTTGTCTGCACCAGGACAGACATTTTTAAGCACCAGCCTGCGCATACTGGACAAGCCGCCAACCCAGGATATCGTCAATACCACCTTGGATGTGCTACGAGATTACTGCCTGGCTGTTCGGCATGAGGGTGATCCGGATCTGACCATCGAGGAGTTGGCGGCGGAAGCCGACCGCTATATTTCCAAGGCAGCCGAGGCGGTTGCCTGTCTTCAACAGATCCCCGCTCTGCAGAGTGAGCTGAGAGCCTTGCGTATTCTCTCCGGGGGCGGTTATGGGGTATTGCGCCCTGTACTCAAAGGTACCACGGCTGTGGGCAGCCTGATGCGGAGAAAACTGGCTCCGGTACTCGATCCCTATACACAACAGATTCGGACACTGCTGGCAAGCGACTGAGATGTTGCCTGAACAAGGGCGGCACGATCCGCCCTTGTTCCTGCTTACAGCGGATTAATCGTCCGTATTCGTTTTGCGCACGTACTTACTCGCCAGATCCTGCTGGATGTTGCCAGGAACCGGGTCGTAATGGCTCAGCTTGATTTCATAACTGCCCTCTCCGCCGGTGAGTGATTTCAGGCGCGAGCTGTAATTCTCCAGTTCTGCAAGCGGCACCAGACCGGAGATGATCATGCGTCCACCAGAGACCGCTTCAGTGTTGCTGATCCGCCCACGCCGGGTAGAGAGATCCGCTGTGATGTCGCCAATGGATTCACCTTGCGCGGTAATGAAAATATTGACCATCGGTTCAAGAATCACTGGACGCGCTTTCTCCAGTGCTTCCTGGAAGGCACGTTTTCCAGCGGATACGAATGCGATTTCTTTCGAATCCACCGCATGAAATTTACCGTCATAGACGGTTACCTGGATATCCTGCACCGGATAGCCGGCAATAAAACCTTCGTCCATGGCCTGTAAAACGCCTTTTTCAATGGCCGGGATGAACTGGCCGGGAATCACCCCACCTTTCACCTCATCCACAAACTGAAAACCCTCGCCACGGGGCAGGGGAGCGATCTTTAGGAATACCTCGCCAAACTGGCCGGCGCCACCGGTCTGCTTTTTGTGCCGATGGTGTCCCTCGGCGGCGGCACTGATGGTCTCCCGGTAGGGAATGCTTGGCGGTTTGGTGTCGACCTGGACGTTGTAACGCTGCTCCAGCTGCTCCAACACTATTCGCATCTGCAGGTCGCCGAGTCCACGAATCACCGTCTCATTGGCATGGCTGTTGTGTTCCACCACCAGGCAGGGGTCTTCCGACATCAGTTTGTTCAGGGCTTCAGAGAGTTTCTGCTCATCCCCCCTTTTCTGGGTGGTCAATGCAAGCCCGAACAGCGGCATTGGAAATTGTTCCGGCTGCAGGTGGAAGTTGTCTTCATCGTGCGTGTCGTGCAGTACGGCATTGGGATAGATGTCATCGATCCGTGAAACCGCACAGATATCGCCGGGGATGGCCTTTTCCATCTCCGACTGCTCACTGCCCTGGATGCGCAACAGATGGGAGACCTTGAAGGGTTTTCTGGCATCGCCGATATAGAGCTGACTGTTGGGGGTGATCGTGCCCTGATAGACTCGGAAATAACTCAGCTTGCCGCGAAATGGGTCGTTGCTGATTTTGAAGACATGGGCAACCACATGCTTGTCTGGGTCAGGGAAAACCTCAACAGGCTTGGCCTTTTTTCCTTCGCCTTTCATGAAATGCGGCTGATTGCCCTCGGTCGGATCGGGCATCAACCGTGCCATTACCTTCAGCAGTTGGTCGATACCCGCCCCTGTTTTTGCCGAAACATAACAGATGGGCACCAGATGGCCTTCACGAAGCGCTACTTCAAACGGATCATGCAGCTGTTCCGGGCTGAGCTCCTGTCCCTGTTCCAGGTAGATCTCCATCAACGCCTCGTCCACCTCGACCACCTGGTCGATGATGGTGGTGTGCGCCTCGGCAACCGATGAGAATGCAGTCGCCTCACCATCGAGCTTGAAGAAGCAGTCGAGAACCTTGTCCCCAGAGGCGGCAGGCAGATTCAGTGGCAGACATTCATTGCCAAAGGTCTCTCTGATCTGATTGGTGAGCGCCTCCAGGTCGATGTTTTCCGCGTCAATTTTGTTGACGATGATCATGCGGCAGAGTTCATCGTCCTTGGCATGCTCCATCATTGCCAAAGTGGCCGGCTCAATGCCCGCTTCGGCGTTAATCACAACCGCTGTGGTTTCTGCAGCCTGGAGAATGCTGAAAGCCCTGCCAAAGAAATCATTCAGTCCCGGCGCATCCAGCAGATTGATATGGGTCTTGTCTTTTTCCAGATATACAACCGCTGAATCCAATGAATGCTGATAGCTCTTCTCCTGGGGGTCAAAGTCACATACGGTACTGCCCTGTTCGATACTGCCCTGGGTTTTAATTGCGCCTGCGCGGTGCAAAAGGGCCTCAACCAGCGTCGTTTTACCGGCGCCTGACTGGCCCACCAGGGCGATATTTCGGATATCGTGGGTGGTATAAGCATGCATTTGTTTCTCCTAGAATTATTGATGGCGGGTACAAGCCCCCCATGTTTCGAAATCGGTTAGTCTCTGGAGGGTCGGTTCATCAATTGTTGTTGTGTGACCTCAAGGTGAGGGCGGTTTCAGTCTCTTGGTGATGACCCGTTTCGACCATTACATATTCAATGTGTAAATGGCTGTTTCGTCCATGACACCAATCAATATATTGCCTGACTTATCGGTCAAATCGGCATTTATTTGTCAAATCGCCGCCGTCTGCCCTTATAGGCGGCGATTTGCTGGATAACCGGCTGAAGTGGAATTTTGTCGAGGGACTCATAGGCTTCAATGGCCAGGTTGAGCAGGCCGTGGATATCCTCGATGGCCAGGGGCAGGGGTTGTTCCTCGTGCAGCAGCGTGTAGAGTCCGCGCATGCCCCCTACCTGTATGCGCATGGTCTTGACGTGTGACAGTACTTCTCCGGGTTGATTGGATTTAAGTGCGAAGCGCGACTGCTCCCGCAGCAGGGCGACGAAATCACTGCATTGCTGTTGAGCGGTGTCGGAATTGCAGTGCACGCCCTCTCTCTCGGCCAGGCAAAAACGCTCGGACTGGCTGCACTTGCACAGCCCTGAGAGAATGCTCTTCTCGAATACGCAGGCCCGTTCATTGATTTCACGATAGGTTTTCCGGAAGGCGTCCTGATCCATGATGATTACTCTTTGCCGGTAAATCGGTGAATCATTCTGCGATCCCGCTTGCTGGGCTTGTATGTGGGCATTTTCGGTGCGGCGGCCTTGAGAATGCGCTGATCTTCGATCATCTGTTCCCGCTTCAGCCTGCTTTGCTCGGTCTCTTCGTAGAAGTGAATGGCCTCCGCGGCGGGCCTGCGCTGCTTGGGTATGACGCGCACCGTGATCTCCCATTCCAGAGAGCCCTTATGGATGCGCAGTTGAGAGCCGGCCTTGACCTCTTTTCCCGGTTTGCTGCGCTGACCATTGAGATGCACCTTGCCGCCGTTGATTGCCTCAATGGCGAGTTGTCGGGTCTTGAAAAAGCGCGCTGCCCAGAGCCACTTGTCAAGGCGCATGGCGCCTGATTCCTGAGTATCAGCCATGACCATTCAGGTTCAATAGTGAATCAAGTTCGCCTGTGGCGTTCAGCTCGGCTATCTCTTCATAGCCGCCCAGATGACGGTCGGCTATGAAAATTTGGGGTACGGTTTTCTGCCTGCAGCGCTTGAGCATTTCGCGCATGCGCTCGCGGTTGCCCTCGATCCGGTATTCGGAAAATGCCACGCCCTTTCCTTGAAAAAGCGCCTTGGCGCGTGCGCAAAACGGGCAATCGCCGGTGGTGTAGATCTCAACGCTGGGCATAAGGTGGTTTCCGGTAATCCGCAATTCGACTATCCTACCAATGAACCCTAAATGGGGCCATTATCGGCTGATTTCAACAAACCCGGGGGGGTGTCCCCAGTGTTATTTCCAGTACAGATCGTCAGGTTATAGGGTGCTGCGCTACCTGTGGTCAATCCGGGATAATCCCGCAACCTGTCCATCGAACAACCGCTATTCAACAAGGTTTATCCATGCTTAGAGAAGCACCCAATACCATCTATCTGAAAGACTATCGGCCACCGGAGTATCTCATTGATACAGTGGATTTGACCTTTGAACTGGAAGAGACAGAAACCCGGGTCAGATCTGTCCTGCAGATACGGAGAAATCCCCAGAGCCAGCAGGCATCGGCGGATCTCCGGCTGGATGGCGAGGGACTGGAGTTGCTCTCCATCAGCCTGGATGATCGGGTGTTGAGCGACAGCGAGTATCACCTCGACAGTGAAAGCCTCACCATTAGGAATGTGCCCAACCGCTTTGTACTGGAGACCCAGGCGAGGATCAGACCGCAGGAGAACACCGCTCTGGAGGGCCTCTACAAGTCCGGAAATCTGTTCTGCACCCAGTGCGAGGCCGAGGGCTTCAGGAAAATAACCTGGTATCTCGACCGCCCCGATGTGATGGCACGCTTTACAACCACTATTCGCGCGGATGGCGAGCGCTATCCCGTACTGCTCTCCAACGGCAATCCCTCAGGGGAGACGCACAATGAGGAGGGTACTCTACAGATCACCTGGCAGGACCCCTTTCCCAAGCCTGCCTACCTGT
Organism: Sedimenticola sp.; assembly: GCA_002869585.1. Taxonomy (GTDB): domain Bacteria; phylum Pseudomonadota; class Gammaproteobacteria; order Chromatiales; family Chromatiaceae; genus BM503. Next base: position 6,820 of record PKUO01000107.1, on the reverse strand, counting down.
TTGCGCTGGTCGCCGGTGATCTGCGCCACATCAGTGATCGCTACACCACCCTGTCGGGTCGGGATATCGACCTGAGGATTTATGTCGAGCCGGAAAACCTCGCCAAGTGCGAACATGCGATGCGATCCCTGAAGCATGCGATGGCCTGGGACGAACAGCAGTACGGCCGGGAATATGATCTCGATATCTACATGATCGTTGCGGTCAATGACTTCAACATGGGGGCCATGGAGAACAAGGGGCTGAACGTATTCAACTCCAAGTATGTGCTGGCGCGCCCGGAAACCGCCACCGACAGGGACTTTCAGGGTATCGAAGGAGTCATCGCCCATGAGTACTTCCATAACTGGACCGGCAATCGCATCACCTGTCGTGACTGGTTTCAGCTGAGCCTGAAAGAGGGGCTGACGGTGTTTCGCGATCAGGAGTTTTCCGCGGATATGGGCTCGCGCGGTGTCAAACGAATAGAGGATGTCAGGCTGCTGCGCGCCCATCAGTTTGCCGAGGATGCTGGCCCCATGGCCCACCCGGTGCGCCCGGATGCCTATATCGAGATCAACAACTTCTACACGGTAACCGTCTACGAGAAGGGTGCCGAGGTGGTGCGCATGCAGCACCACCTGCTCGGTACGGATCTCTACCGCAAGGCGACCGATCTCTATTTCCAACGACATGATGGAGAGGCCGTCACCACGGATGATTTCGTGCAGTGTATGGCCGATGCCAGCGGCAGGGATCTGACCCAGTTCAAGCTTTGGTACAGCCAGGCGGGGACACCACAACTGCAGGTTTCAGGGATATACGATGCGGCCAGTCAACGTTATACCTTGCGGGTCGATCAGAGCTGCCCGCCAACCCCCGGACAGGAAACCAAACAACCCTTCCACATCCCGTTCGCCATTGGCCTGCTGGATGCCGGGGGTAATGATTTACCCCTTCGACTGGAGGGCGACACGACAGTGGTGAAGGGTACCCGGGTGCTGGAGTTGCGAGAGGCCCGTAGCGAGTTTTGTTTTTTGGATATCCCGGTGGAACCCGTACCCTCACTGTTGCGCGGGTTCTCCGCCCCGGTAAAGGTCACTTTCGACTACAGCGATGAGGCGCTGATGTTCCTCATGGCCCATGATTCGGATGGATTCAATCGCTGGGATGCGGCACAGACGCTGTCACAACGTATCTTGCTGCGGCTTGTGGAATCTGAGGATTATCAGGTGCCGAACGGTTACTTTGACGCCTTTCAGCAGGCCTTGAACGATGCGCAATCGGATCAGCAGTTGCTGGCCGAGGTGTTGACCCTGCCCTCGGAATCCTACCTGGGTGATCAGATGGAGCAGGTGGATGTGGAAGGTATTCATCGGGCGCGTGAACAACTCATGGGTCTTCTGGCGCAACGGCTGCAGGGTGATTTTCTTCGTGTGTATCAGGCGGCAGAAGAGACCACAGAGTATGATTTGTCGCCGCGCTCCATCGGGCGACGTGCATTGCGAAATCTCTGTCTTGGCTATCTCATGCAAGGGGATGCAGGTGTCGGCATAGAACTCTGTGCCGGGCAGTATCAACAGGCCGGCAATATGACCGATATGATTGCCGCCTTGTCGCTGCTTGCGGATACGGATGCTCAGGAGGCGAACGCACTGCTCGGGGATTTCTATCAGCGCTGGCAGCACGATCCGCTGGTGCTGGATAAATGGTTTGCCGTGCAGGCGACCTCCAAGCGTGCTGACACCCTGGAGCGGGTGCAATCGCTGATGCGGCATCCGGTATTTTCGATAAAAAACCCCAACAAGGTCCGGGCGCTGATCGGCAGTTTCTGCGCGGGAAATCCGGCGCGCTTTCACGCAGTCGACGGGGCAGGTTATGCGTTTCTTGCCGACCGGGTTATAGAGCTGGACGGGCTGAACCCCCAGGTCGCAGCACGCATGCTGCGAATCATGTCCCGCTGGCAGCGCTACGATCCGGTGCGTCAGGCACTGATGCGCACCCAGTTGCAGCGCATACTCGACACCCAGGGTGTTTCCAGGGATGTGTTTGAGATTGCGTCCAAAAGTCTGCAGGAATAGCGGCCTGATCTGAGGAAGAGTAGCGACTGAATCGGCACACGGGCAGAAGGGTGATCGTGGCTATGCTACCATTGGACCTGAATTTTGGGTCTGACAGGCAACATAGACATCCGTAAAGCGAGAGAGTATGTCCATATCACCCGTCCAGTATCAGTTACCGGATAACTGGGATATCAAAAAGAGTGTCGAATTTCTTGGCTCCGGTTTTAGCACTGAGGTTGAGCCTGAGTATCTGGCGGGTAGAGTCTTTTATGACAGCTTCGACTGGCGCCTCTATCTGGGGGGGTATGCCCTTGCAGTGGAATCCAGGGGGTCAGTCCGGCAGCTGCTACTGAGTGCCCTGGAGAATAGAGCACCTCTGGCGCAGCTTGACCTGACGACGGATATTCCGTGTTTCGCCTGGGATGTGCCTGATCCAGCGCTGCGGGAACGACTTGCGGGGCTGCTGGCAATGCGCGCTGTGATTCCCCAGGTCGAGGTGCGTCTGAGATGCACAGAAATTCGCCTGCTGGACGAGGAGCGCAAGACAGTACTGCGCATGCTGCTCGAGGAGGGGCGTGCGGGTGTTCCGGGTAAGCAACCGCAGGCCGCGTTGGGTATCTGGCTGACCCTGATGCCGGTGAAGGGCTACGGTCGCTGGCTGAGCAACATGCAACGCTACCTGATGGATGAATTCGATCTTGAAGAGGCGGAGACGACATCCCTCGAACAGGCCCTGGCCGCCATTGGCCGACAACCGGCGGACTACAGCTCCAAGCTGAATTTTAGCCTGGAACCAGAGAGCCGGGCAGATACCGTCGCCAAACAGATCCACCTGCACCTGCTCAACACCCTGGAGCTGAACATAGCCGGGACCAAGGCGGATACCGATTCCGAGTTTTTGCATGATTTGCGGGTTGCGGTGCGGCGTTCGCGTTCGGCACTGACCCAGATCAAAGGGGTATTTCCCGAGCAGGAACTGGAGCATTTCAAATCACGTCTCTCCTGGATAGGCCAGATTACCGGACCCACCCGGGATCTGGATGTCTACCTGCTCGGTTTTCGGGATTATCAGGCCACGCTGCCAGAGCGCTTTCAGGCGGATCTTGAACCCTTGCATCGATTTCTGGTAACCCATCAGAGGCAGGAGCACCAGACATTGGTGCGAAAGATCAATTCCCCCCATTTTCGCAAGCTGCTGAAAGAGTGGCGGGATTTTCTTGAGGCTCCGGTGCCGGAGGTTTCCCAGACAGCCAGCGGCAATGCTCCGATAAAATCGCTGGCCGACAAACGCATCTATCGCATGTTCAAACGGGTGCTCAAGGAAGGGCTGGAGATTGAGCCGGGTTCACCCCATGAGATGCTGCATGAACTGCGTAAGAGTTGTAAGAAACTCCGCTACCTCCTGGAATTCTTTCAAAGCCTGTACCCGGAAAAAGAGGTGAAGGCGCTGGTAAAGGTCTTGAAAAAACTGCTGGATAACCTCGGAGACTTCCAGGATCTCGAAGTTCAGGCCTTCAAGCTCAGGGAGTTCGCCCACCAGATGGTTACCGAGGGTGAGGTGCCTGCCGATACCCTGCTGGCGATGGGTATGCTGGTGGACGGCCTGCTGAGACGACAACAGCAGGCAAGGGAGGTATTCTCCAGTCGATTGGATTCATTCGCCAGTGACGAAAACCGGGAAAACTATCAACGCCTGTTTACAGCGGGGAAGACCAAGCCAGAGGCGGTAGCATGAGAATAATCGGTGTTTACAATATCAAGGGTGGTGTCGGGAAAACGGCCACCGCCGTGAATCTGGCCTATCTGTCCGCGCGTGAAGGCTACAAAACCCTGGTCTGGGATCTCGATCCCCAGGCTGCCGCCACCTACTACTTCCGGGTCAAGCCCAAGGTCAAGGGTGGCAGTAAGAAAATGCTGAAGGGTAAACGCGAACTGGATGATCTGATCAAGGGCAGCGATTTTGAAAATCTGGATCTGCTGCCGGCGGATTTTTCCTACCGTAACATGGACCTGATGCTGGGAGAGGCGAACAAGCCGGCGAAACAGTTGATGAAACTGCTGCGCCCCTTATCCCAGGAGTACGACCGTATCTTTTTGGATTGTCCGCCTAGCATTTCTCTGGTCTCGGAGAACATCTTCCGGGCGGCCGATGCCCTGCTCATCCCCACCATTCCCACCACGCTGTCCCTGCGTACCTATCAGCAATTGCTGGAGTTTTTGCAGGGACACAAGGTGACGAGCGTGAAACTGATGCCGTTCTTCTCCATGGTCGATCGGCGCAAGCGCATGCATCTGGATATGCTGGAAGATCTGCCAATACAGTATCCCGAGTTGCTGAACACCTATATTCCCTACGCCAGCGATGTGGAGCTCATGGGTATCTATCGCTCGCCCCTGGGGAGTTATGCCCTCAACAGTATTGCCGGGCGCGCCTACCAGCGCCTGTGGGACGAGGTGAAAGCGGGGTTGTGATCCGGCCTAGGTTCACTTGTGATCAGAACAGTTCTATATCTGACTCAGCTTTAGAGTCAGATGTCTCATAGGTGTGTTTCTCAGCAGCCATTTGCGAGACGATGTCAATCATCTCCTTACTGGCGGCCTCAGCTGCCTGATATTCTTCTAAAATCTGTGCCCTCACTGTAGCGTCTGTTTTCCAGTTTTTGGATATATTTTCNGCCTCGTCAGAAAAATTCGTGGGCTGCTTCCGGAACGGGCAACGCTCCAAGTGCATGATATAAAGCGATTTCAGCCGCATGATAGGTCTTGAACCCATACGCTTTTCTGGTAGTCAGTTTCGCTTTGTTGTTGAAGCCCTCGACAATGCCGCTGGAGAACTGCTTTTTTGCCCGGAACCAGTTCAGCAATAGAGGCCGGTGGTATCTCAGCATGCGCGCCACTTTCTTCATGGGCTCAATCTTCGAGCGCATCGTTTTCGTACACCATTTATCCAGAAACTCTCCGGCCCAATAGGGCGACTGGTACGACCAGAAGAGCTGGAACTCCTCTTTCAGCAGATAGCTTCTGATCGACCTCAGATTGTACTGCAGCAGATCCGCCAGTTTGGTCTCCTGTTTCTCCGTCAGATTCTCGGGGCGCTTGAGCAACAACCAGCGGCTCTTCGTCAGCACCGGAGCATAGCCCTTCTCCTTCAACTCCTTCGCCTCGCCGGCCCGTACCTCATCAATCGCCTTGCTCAGGTGCGCCATGATGTGGAACCGGTCCAGGATATGGAGTGCGCCCCCCGCTTTCTTGGCGATCACCTTCAGGTAGGGCTTCCACATATCAGAGCAGACATAGCCCAGCTGTGCCGTTCGCTCCTTACCGAACCAGCGGAAAAACCTTAGAAGGGTTTTGACCTTCCGCTGGTTGCCGACCCACAGCAATCGTTTGCAGCTCGCATCGATCTGGTAGACCAAAGTCAGGTATTTATGGCCCCGTTGCCACTGGATCTCGTCGATGCCAATCGCCTTGGTCCCGGACAGATCCTGGTGAGCGAGACCCCAGGTCACCGCCATTTCCACCGAGTTGAAAACGTGGTCCCAGCTGGTGCTGAAGGCCTCGGCTACCTCCTTCCACGAAAGCCGCTTCGCCCAGCCTGCCAGAAACCAGGCGTAAGCTTCGGTCAGGCGGTGCTTGCCTTCGGCCCAGGGCATCCGTTCTACCCGAACACCACAGGTTGGACAGTTGACCCGGCGTGGCGCATAGAGGAAAAACACCTTGATGCCCCACATCGGGATGAACTCAAACCGACGCTGCGCCAACGTGTCGTAGCCCGGCCGTTTCCGACGGCAACCCGAACAGACCGGGCGACTGCCCCTGCGCGGCTGAACCACCGCCTCGATCATGGGGTCCCGTGCCGCCTCGACCCAGCGTACGGGACCGTACACAAAAGATTTGAATTTCTGGACACGATTGAGGATAGTCTTGAGTTGCATCCCCGTTCCTTTTTTCTGATTGATGTTTGTTCGCACTTTCATCATCTCAGAGTTAAGGGGCGGGATGCACCTTCACCAACTGAATCTGTAAATTCGTACTTTTGGAGATCTATTCTTCTACGTTTTTACCCACAAATTTTTCCGAAGAGCCGACAATAATAGTTATTCGCAAATCGACTGCAATTGCACTGACAGCAACTCATAGTCTATTGTATTTTGCGCGCTAACCACTTCACGAATTAAACACTGCAGTAGTCCACTCGTCTTGCCAGCGGCATGTAGCTGATCGAGAAGAATACTTTTATCCTCCAAAACGCTAACTGTCAGCACCCCCTCCTTAGGTGAGGATATAACCGCATTTCCTCTTGAATACTTTAGGCCAATAATTTTTGCATTTTCTAAATAATAGGGCGATTTTTTAATTAATGGCCTTGGACGAGGTGCAAAATATTTATCAATAACAATAAAAGCGTTTCCAGATTCTACAACTACTCCCCTCCTAATGTTTTTAAATCCATGTGTAATTAATATTTCTCTAGCCGCATTAGAGCAGTATGCGAGGTCCTCATCCGACAACGTATCAATAGCACTCTTTGCCAGTTGAGAAAATAATGCGGGAGCACCCTCCGCATGAATTGCTGCTGCAAAGTTTATTGACATGCCCATAATTCTTGTTTTCTGTTCGTCAGTAAATTCCGATCCATCACATCGGATAAATACTGAAATCAATTCGGCAGTTCGGGACACTGCTGTCCCGTTAAGGAGTGAATAAGAAGGCCTGAAACCCCGCTTGTTTTGTTACAATGAGTTCACCACAAACCATTGAAAAACAAAAAGGAAATC
>PKUO01000098.1 GCA_002869585.1 Sedimenticola sp. | reverse complement strand
CATTCGCCAGTACATCGAACAGCAGCAAACTCCCGGATAGCTGATCGCGCCTTATATCCCCGCCCTGAACGACGGGGCTTTACGGCGCATTGGGTAAAAAAACCGCGCTGTTACACGCGGTTTTTTACGGCATTGCAGTGCGTCTATTTTTTCTCTTTCAATAGATCCCTGATCTCGGTCAGCAGCAACTCTTCCTTTGAAGGTTCGGGTGGCGCTGCAGGGGCCTCTTCCTCTTTACGCTTCAGACTGTTGATGAATTTGATGGCAATAAAGATAGCAAAGGCGATAATCGTGAAATCAATCACCGTTTGAATGAACGAGCCGTATGAGAGCACAACTGCCGGTGTCTCACCAACCGCCTCTTTAAGGGTTATGGCTAGATCGGAAAAGTCGACCCCACCGACCAGCACGCCAATTGGCGGCATGATCACATCGGCAACAAAAGACGATACGATCTTCCCGAAGGCCGCACCGATGATAATTCCGACCGCCATGTCTATGACGTTACCCTTTACCGCAAATTCCTTGAATTCCTTCATCATGCCCATTGTGATGCTCTCCCCTGTAAAAATATGAGTTGCCGATAACTAAGCCAACGTTCAAATACTTCAGTTATTATCTGCCCTGCAAACATCTTTGGTCTTGTTGGTCGATACCCTGACCAGTAATAAACTCACTCAATCCCTTGTCCTACAGCACTTGAACCAACCATTGTTATTTTTTGATTATAGGTAAGACTTCACGGGTTAGACACTGGCGTAACCATTTATAACAAACTAACCTTGTTCGAGACATGGACATATGCCCAATAACCCGTGGTTATGCCGGCTCGACCGAGATTGTATCCACCCGCTGAAATCCCCTTGGCAGCTTATTGCCACGTCGACCCCGTTCTCCCTGGTAGTGATCAAGGTCACTACCCTTGAGAGTGATAAAGCGCTTACCGGAAAACGCCGTAAGCTTGCCGCCCTCCGGCACGCAGGCCATGGCAACAATGTACTCCTCGCGGCTGATGACACGCTTGGCTGGTATGCTGATAATCTTGTTTCCCTTACCACGATTCAACACCGGCAGCTCTGCAACAGGAAACACCAGCATGCGGCCTTCATTGGTGATAGTGACTACACGATCGGTAGCGGGATCGGTCACTGTGCTGGGGTGCAGCACCTTCGCCCCCTTGGGCAGGGTGAGCAGCGCCTTGCCTGCCTTGTTCTTGGCCAGCAGCTCTTTTTGCTGAACCACAAAGCCATAACCGGCATCCGAGGCGATCAGATACCACTGATTCTGATCACCGCCCAGCACCGCGGTAAACACGGCACCCTTGGGGGGTGTCAGCCGACCGGTCAGTGGCTCCCCCTGAGTCCGGGCAGACGGCAGCGTGTGTGCAGGCACGGAATAGCTTCTCCCCGCCGAATCAAGAAATACCACCGACTGGTTGCTGCGCAGTTTCGCCGCATCCAGAAAAGAGTCGCCAGCCTTATAACTCAGCGCCGTCGGATCGATATCATGCCCCTTGGCGGCACGGGCCCAGCCCTTCTCTGAGAGCACTACGGTAACCGCTTCACTGGGAGCCAATTCCGTTTCGTCCAGCGCCTCGGCGGCATGACGTTCCACTATGGGCGACCGTCGATCGTCACCATACTGCTCCGCATCGGCTTCGAGTTCCTTGCGGATCAGGGTCTTCATCCGCTGACGCGATCCCAGGGTCTTTTCCAGCCAGTCCCGCTCCTCCGCCAGTTCCTTCTGTTCAGCGGTAATCTTGATCTCCTCAAGACGGGCCAGTTGGCGCAGTTTGGTATCCAGGACATAGTCGGCCTGAATCTGGGTAAGGCCGAAGCGTCGCATCAGTTCCGATTTGGGGTCATCCTCGGTACGGATGATACGGATCACCTCGTCGATATTCAGAAAGGCGATCAGCAGGCCTTCCAACAGATGCAGTCGGTCGTTGACCTTGCCCAGGCGATATTCCAGACGACGCCTTACCGTATCGTAACGAAACTCCAGCCACTCACTGAGCATTGTGAGCAAGTTTTTTACCTCCGGCCGGCCATCCAGGCCGATCACATTGAGGTTGACCCGGTAGGTCCGCTCCAGATCGGTGGTAGCGAACAGATGGGACATCAAGCGCGGGACATCCACCCGATTCGAGCGCGGTACGATCACCAGGCGTGTGGGGTTTTCATGATCGGATTCATCACGCAGATCCTCCACCATCGGTAATTTTTTGGCCTGCATCTGTTGGGCAATCTGCTCTAGGATCTTCGCCCCTGACACCTGATGTGGAAGCGCGGTGATCACCACATCGCCCTGATCGCGTTCGTAGCAGGCGCGCATACGCACGCTGCCTGTGCCATTCTGGTAGATTTTCAGCAGTTCCTCACGCGGCGTGATGATCTCTGCACTGGTGGGGAAATCGGGGCCGAGGATATGCTGCGTAATATCCTCCAGGGTGCTTTTTGGATTCTCCAGCAGATGAATCGAGGCGGCGGCCACCTCTCTGAGATTGTGGGGTGGAATATCCGTCGCCATCCCCACGGCAATACCCGTACCGCCATTCAGCAGGACATTGGGCAGTCTGGCAGGGAGTACCTTCGGCTCATCCAGGGTGCCGTCGAAATTGGGCGCCCAATCCACGGTTCCCTGCCCCAGCTCACTCAACAGGACCTGGGCATAGGGTGTCAGGCGCGACTCGGTGTAGCGCATCGCCGCAAAGGATTTCGGATCATCCGGCGATCCCCAGTTGCCCTGACCATCCACCAGGGGATAACGGTAAGAGAAATCCTGGGCCATCAGCACCATCGCCTCATAGCAGGCGCTATCGCCATGGGGATGAAACTTACCCAGCACATCACCCACGGTTCTCGCGGACTTCTTGAACTTGGCGGTGGCCGACAACCCCAGTTCAGACATGGCATAGACAATGCGCCGTTGCACCGGCTTCAGGCCATCGCCGATGTGCGGCAGGGCGCGATCGAGGATGACGTACATGGAGTAATCCAGATACGCCTTCTCGGTGAATTCCTTCAGCGGCATCCTCTCGATGCCTTCGTAACTCTGTTCGATACCGTTAGCCATAAAACTCAGATGATCCTGATGAAGCGGAAAGGGGCGAATTGTGGGGGGATAATACGAAATGCCGGCTGGAATGTCACAACCGGATCAGCTTTTGGGGTCCTGGTCCGGCATCTGTTTTCTCAGCTGCTCACCGACCACCTGGCGGCAGAGATAACTGCTCCAGACCGGCGGATCACTCTTGTAGCGAACATCCTGTAACATGCGGATCTGTCGGCGTGACTCGTCACTCTGCATGTGGACGGCAAAACCCTCCAGGGTTTTGGGCGCCTTTTCCGCATAGATAGTTTTGCCCCAGAACAGCAGCGCCTGCTCCGCCGCCTTGGGATCCTGTTTGCTGCAGGCCTGTTCAAAGCGTTTCAGCCAGTATTCGGGTCCTGGCTTTGAGCTGCCCTTGAGTAATTTGATGGATTGTATGACCGAGAGGACCATGCCGATGGCAAAGACCAGCATGGCGATCTTCCAGCCATCCATTCCCCCACTCTCTTCTGAACCGGGACTATCCCCAGCGATCGCCAGCACGGTTGGCAACCCTGTCGCAATCGCAATCGTCAGTGGCAGTAACCTTTTCAGACAGCGGCTAGTCAATCGGCACGACATAGAACAGCACGGCAAAAAAATGGAAGATACTCCCGGCCAGGACAAACAGATGCCATACCGCATGATGATAGGCGAGGCGTTTCCAGACATAGAAGATCACGCCCAGTGAGTAGCTAAGCCCCCCCAGCAGCAACAGTATCAGTCCACCGGTATCGATGGTCTCCCACATAGGTTTGATCGCAACCAGCACCAGCCAGCCCAGCCCCAGATACATGCCCAGAGAAAGTCGTTTGTAACGCTGCCGGGACAACAACTCCAGGGCGATGCCCACGATTGCCAGCCCCCACACCAGCCCAAACAGCGTCCACCCCCAGGGGCCACGCATGTTCACCAAGGTGAACGGAGTGTAGGTTCCGGCAATCAACAGGAATATCGAGGCGTGATCAACCTGCCGCAAAACATGTTTTACACGGGGTATGGGAATACCGTGATAGAGCGTAGAGGCGGTGTAGCACAGCACCAGGGTTACGCCAAATATGGCGCTGCTGGTGATGTGCCAGACATCGCCATACAGCGTGGAAAAGGCGACAAGCACCACCAGCCCGGCAATACTCAGCGCTATGCCCACGCCGTGAGTAACCGCATGGGCTATCTCTTCTCCCAGAGAATATCTATTCGCTATAGCTTCTGCATCCATAATCCGGCTCCTGTCAGAAAAGCCCGAGGGGAGGTTCACAATGATTCGACCCAGTGTACATGTCAAGTAATGTCTGATTTTTGTTAAACTTGCCATCCCTAAACCCCAAACCAGGCATCCATCCCTGATCATGACGACATCACGCATTGCCGGCTGGCTGCTTCTCGGAATGGTGTTGCTCTCTGTACTGCACGGGCTGAACCCGTATACACCCAGGCTTTTCGCGGGAATCGCCGCCTGGGGTGCCGGTCTGCTGCTGGTCAGTCGACTGAAAGGGCTGCAGCGCACCCAGACCCTGATCATGTTTCTAATAGGTTTGACCGGCCTTCTATATGGTTTGTTCACCGCCCAGCAGGCGCAGATCGAAAAGGCCATCGCCACCAACCAGGCACTGCTGGCGATGCTGACTGCGGTCAGCTTTCTGCGACTGGTCACACTCCCGGCTGCAGACAAGGCGGAAAAAACACCCATCGGCACCGGCGCGCTCTGGCGTACCCTGCTGGGCGTGCACCTGTTTGGTGCAGTGATTAACCTCTCCGCAGTGATGATTCTCGGTGATCGGCAATCGGCCAAACAACCCCTCACACCACTCCAGGCAACGGTGCTCTCCCGCGGCTTTGCCCTGGCATCGCACTGGTCACCCTTTTTTGCCGCCATGGGTATCGCCCTGACCAACGCCCCCGGCTCGCGGCTGATCACGCTCTCATCCGTGGGCTTGCCGGTGACTCTGCTTGCCCTGCTGGTAACCGGCTGGACACTGACACGCAAACCCGAGGCGAAGCAGTTTATCGGCTACCCGATGCACTTTGACGCACTCTGGATTCCAGGGCTGCTCGCATCCGCGGTACTGCTGCTCCATCAGCTGCAGCAGGATATCCCGATCCTCACCTTGATCGCCCTGCTGTCCCTGGGGTTGACCCTGTCACTGCTGTTGATCCGGTACCGGACAGCGGGAATCGGCAAGTTTATCGGACATATCGAAACCAACCTTCCCGGTATGTCGGGTGAACTCTGCCTGTTTCTGGCGGCGGGGGTGCTGGCGGCGGGCATTTCAACAGTGATAGCGACCAGCGGCATCGATATCACACTCGCTCAGTTTGGGGCTCTGGAGGCGACCTACCTGCTGTTCGCCATGGTGGCTATTTCGGTGGTTGGTGTACATCCGGTGATCAGTATTGCCACCGCCGGGGGGATTTTTGCCCCCCTGGTGAGCGACCCGAATCTGCTCGGCATCACCTTTCTGATGACCTGGGCCTTGGGGGTATCAACCTCTCCCTTTTCCGGAATGCATCTGGGCATGCAGGGCCGCTTCAACATCGATTCAAGAAATTTCATACGCTGGAATGGCGGCTTCACCCTGTTCATGCTGGTTGTGGATACCCTCGTGCTGCATCTGTACGCTGCACTCGGCTGATCAGGGCAACTCAGTGCAGATTAGGGGGATCACTGAGCGGTATCGAGATAGAGCAACACAAAGCTCCCCTGATTGATATCGACGCGCAGATTCGCTCCGTGTCCCTCCGCATAGGCCAGCCAGCCGGGTTTGTCGCCGGAACACTCATAGGCTTCCGGATAACCCACATCCCGCGACCGGTCATACCATCCGAGCAGCATCAGCTCATCAAAATCGAAATCTGACAGTTGGCGAACCGCGTCGACCGCCTGCTGATAACTGGGCGCGGACTCCTGGAGAAGAATCTCAATATGCTTCATGGTTTAGTGATTCTGCTGTTGCCGATCGTTTCAGCGCCGCGCCTTGATGGCATTGTCGGACCGATAGAGTTTGATGGACTCGATGATATCCTCAGTGGTGTAGCGGGTGCTTGAATTGTTGTTGCACAGGTAGTCATTCCAGAGCTGGTAACGGTACTGGTTCAGACCATAGTTCCTGATTTCCCGCCATTCAGGTTTGCGCATACGGCGCCACTGCCCCTTGGAGTCACCAAAGGCATAGCTCTTGAATTCCCGCTGAGTGCAGTGGATCGATTCAAACGCAATGTTTTTGGCGCCGGATGGCGACTGAATCACCAGGGTGTACTGAACAGTCCCATCCTCCTTGTTGGAGACCAGGTTTTTCTCGTCGATCAGATAGCGAAACCTGGCCTTGGGCAGATCGAGATTGACCTCTAACAGATCGCCTTCCACCGGAAACGGCGGTAATTCCACCAGAATCTCGGACCATTCATAATCCTCGACATTCGGGTTATCCGACTGATGCGGGGCCTGGGAGAAACGATCAGCCGCCGGGGCGGTCCCAGCAAGCAAGCAGAGCAGAGTGAATCCGATAGCTGGCCAATATCTATACATCTGTTGATCCTTTGAGTCGCTGTTGTCGCATCGGTTAATCACACCTCTGCGAGGTTGCCCTTCTCTTGTAGCCAGCTCTTTCTGTCATTGGCGCGTTTCTTGGCCAGCAACATGTCCATCATGGCGTTGCTGTCGTCGCCGGCCTCGATAACCAGCTGCACCAGGCGACGTGTATCGGGGTGAATGGTCGTCTCTCTAAGCTGCAACGGGTTCATTTCACCCAGCCCCTTGAAACGCTGCACACTGATTTTGCCACGAATCTTTTCGGCGGCGATGCGATCCAGCACACCCTGTTTTTCGGCATCATCCAGGGCATAAAAAACCTGCTTGCCGACATCGATACGATACAGAGGAGGCATAGCCACATAGACATGTCCTTCCTGCACAAGTTTCCTGAAATGGCGCAGAAACAGCGCGCACAACAGGGTTGCGATATGCATCCCATCCGAATCGGCATCGGCCAGAATACAGACTTTGCCGAAACGCAGACGGGCGAGATCGTCAGAGCCCGGCTCAACGCCAATCGCCACCGAGATGTCATGCACCTCCTGCGAGGCGAGCACCTCACCCGGATCCACCTCCCAGGTGTTGAGGATTTTGCCCCGCAACGGCATGATCGCCTGATATTCACGATCTCGCGCCTGCTTGGCCGAGCCTCCGGCCGAATCGCCCTCCACCAGAAACAGCTCACTGCGCAGCGGATCCAGGGTACTGCAATCGGCCAGTTTCCCTGGCAGCGCCGGTCCCTGGGTCACCTTTTTGCGCTGCACCTTGCGCCCGGCACGCAGACGAACCTGGGCGGCATTGATGGCCAGCTCGGCGATCCGTTCACCCTCATCGGTATGCTGATTGAGCCAGAGACTGAGGGCGTCCTTGACCACGCCGGAGACAAATGCGGCACACTCGCGGGATGAAAGGCGCTCCTTGGTCTGCCCCGAGAACTGGGGGTCTGCCAGCTTGACCGAAAGGATATAACTGCATCCCCCCCAGACATCATCCGGGGTCAGCTTAACGCCACGAGGTAACAGATTGCGGAATTCGCAAAACTCGCGGACCGCCTCGGTGAGTCCCGAGCGCAGACCGTTGACATGGGTGCCACCCTGGGCCGTGGGAATCAGGTTGACATAACTCTCGGTTATCGCCTCGCCACCCTCGGCCAGCCAGACAACCGCCCAGTCAGCCGCCTCGGTATTGCCCTCCATGGAACCGATGAAGGGCTCAACCGGCACCGTGGAGAGCCCCTGCAGGGCATCGAGCAGGTAATCCTTCAGACCGTCCTGGTAACACCACTCGTACTTCTCGTCACTCTTTTCATCATGGAAGCGAACCAGCAGTCCGGGACACAGCACCGCCTTGGCGCGCAGGATATGCAGTAGTTGACGAACGGAAAACTTGGGGGTATCGAAATAGACCGGATCAGGCCAGAAACGCAGGGTGGTTCCAGTATTGTTCCTGCCAACGCTACCCACCTCTTCCAGCGCCGAGACCTTGTCTCCCCCGGCAAAGGCCATGTTGTACTCTTTGCCGCCACGCTTTACCCAGACCTCCAGGTGTTTCGAAAGCGCATTCACCACCGAGACGCCCACGCCGTGCAGGCCGCCGGAAAACTGATAGTTCTTGTTGGAGAACTTGCCGCCGGCATGCAACTTGGTGAGAATCACCTCGACCCCCGGGATACCCTGCTGGGGATGCACATCGACCGGCATGCCACGCCCATCGTCACGAACCTGCAGGGAGCCATCTTTGAACAGGATCACTTCGATGCTTTTGGCATAACCCGCCACCGCCTCGTCGACACTGTTGTCGATGACTTCCTGGGCGAGATGGTTCGGCCGTGTGGTGTCGGTGTACATGCCTGGCCGTTTGCGTACCGGCTCGAGCCCGCTGAGGACCTCGATATCAGAAGCGTCGTAAGAGCTGTTGGTCATAGAGTCTGTCGTCAAATTAAATCCGGGTATTTTACCGGCCCAAAGTTTACACGCACACTCCGCGACAAGCGAGATTTGATCATCAATCATTGACCCTGTACCCCCGGCTGGGGTAGCTTTCCCCTCAGTACGGCAATCAACAGCGAGAGGCGACGTGGCGAGAAAAAAAGAGCAACCCAGCACCTTTGAAGAATCCCTTGCGGAGCTGGAAGCACTGGTGGATTCCATGGAAAACGGCGATCTGTCACTCGAGGAATCCCTCAAATCCTTCGAAAGAGGGGTTGAACTGACCCGGACCTGCCAGCAGGCCCTCAAACAGGCCGAACAGAAGGTCCAGATCCTCACAGGGAAAAATGACAGCGCCGAACTGGAAGCCTTTTCCCGTGACGAATAATCCGCAATTCAAGCAGTATCTGGAGACATGCCAGTCCCGCGTCAACCGGGCTTTGGAAACCTGGCTGCCGGCGGTGACCATTCAACCGGAGAAACTCCACCAGGCGATGCGCTACGCCACCTTCAACGGTGGAAAACGGGTACGTCCGCTACTGGTGTATGCCGCGGGCCGCGCCCTGGGCGTGGTCCCTGAGCAGTTGGATGGCGCCGCATGCGCTGTAGAGCTGATTCACGCCTACTCGCTGGTGCATGATGATCTGCCGGCGATGGACGACGACGACCTGCGCCGCGGCAGCCCCACCTGTCACAAGGCGTTCGATGAAGCAACCGCGATTCTGACCGGCGATGCCCTGCAGACCCTGGCCTTTCAGGTGCTTTGCAAGGACCCGGAACTGAATGCAGATCCCGCAGTGCGGTTGCAAATGGTGGAAAACCTGGCCTGCGCCAGCTGCTCAAGAGGCATGGCCGGTGGTCAGGCGATCGATCTGGATGCCATTGGCAAAACCCTCGACATCGCCCAGCTCGAAAATATGCACATCCACAAGACCGGTGCCCTGATCCGCGCCAGCGTCAACATGGCCATCCTCAGCGCCCCTGACATTCCAGCTGAACACATTGAAAAGCTTGACCATTATGCCAAGTGCATCGGTCTTGCCTTCCAGGTGCAGGATGACATCCTTGATGTATCCAGCGACACGGAAACCCTGGGCAAGACCCAGGGCAAGGATAAATTCCAGGACAAGCCGACCTACCCGTCACTGCTCGGGCTGCAGGCTGCCCGGGAACGGGCGCAGTTGCTGGCCGAGGAGGCATTGGCGAGCCTTGCCAGATTCGATCAAAATGCCGACCCCTTGCGTTGGCTTGCCAGCTATATCGTCGAACGTTCGCACTGACGCGCTTGCGTCTGGCAGAGGCTGGCGTCATAATTCTCTGTTCTTTTGCTCGGCACTGGCGCCAAAAACCGGAGAAACTCTCTGTTTTTGAGGGTACGCCATTGGGGTAGCCTGAGGGCCAAGCAACTTAGCAGCAGTATGGGCATCAGCAATGCTGAAGGCTCTCGAGGAAGATGATTGTGACCGATTGTGTTGAAAACCAGTGTGAAATTGCCGACGTACAGAGCAGCCGTGATACCCGCCGTATCGCCATCAACAAGGTAGGTATCAAGGATATACGTCACCCTGTTCGCGTCAAAGACCGCAGTGATGGTGAGCAGCATACCGTCGCCACCTTCAACATGTACGTCAATCTGCCCCATAATTTCAAGGGCACACACATGTCCCGCTTTGTCGAAATTCTCAACAGTCACGAGAAAGAGATCAGCGTCGAATCATTCAAGGGCATGCTGACGGAGATGGCCGAACGCCTCGAGGCCGACTCTGGCCATATCGAGATGAGCTTTCCCTACTTCATCAACAAGAGGGCCCCGGTTTCCGGCGTCAACAGCCTGATGGATTATGATGTGAGCCTGATCGGCGAGATCCACAACGGCCAACCCATCATGCAGATCAAGGTTGTGGTCCCGGTTACAAGCCTTTGCCCCTGCTCGAAAAAAATCTCCGAACGGGGCGCCCACAACCAGCGCTCACACGTCACGGTTCAGGCGCGTACCAACGGCTTCATCTGGATTGAAGAGATCATTGATCTGGTGGAAAAAGAGGCCTCCTGCGAGCTCTATGGCCTGCTCAAGCGGCCGGACGAAAAATATGTCACCGAACGCGCCTACGACAACCCGAAGTTCGTCGAAGATATGGTGCGGGATGTTGCCGACAGACTGAATCACGATGATCGCTTCAGCGCCTATGTGGTCGAATCCGAAAATTTTGAATCGATCCATAACCACTCGGCCTATGCCCTGATCGAGCGCGACAAGACCCAAGACTGAACGCGCCGCCGGAATCAGCAGCGCTTGATTCCGGCGTTAGAACTTGCTGCGCAGTATCAGCATATCGCCCTGATTCTGTAATTCCACCCGCCCGAGAAAACTCATGCCCAGCAATACCCGGGTGGGACTGTTACCCTGAATCACCACACCCTGCACATTCGTCAGGGTGATTTCACCAACCTGCACCTTGTCAAACATCAGCGCATAGGCCTTGGCGATGCCCGAGGCGGTCTGCACCAGGGTCTTCTCGCCATTCAACCGGTACTGCAATCCCAATCGCCGGGCCTGGCGTTCACTCATCGCCACCGAGGTTGCCCCGGTATCCACAACCATATCGACATTCTGGCCATTGATCGTGCCGATGGTGTTGTAGGAACCCTGGGTATCGCGCCAGATCTTCACCTCCTGGATCTCGCGCTTTTTATAGGCGCTCTGCACTGAACTGCCCAGCGGGTAGCTATCCTCCACACCATCGACCTCGATGATCGCCCGGTGGGGATCGGCGGCGATCAGCCGCACCCCTTCGGGGCTGCTCTCCCCCGCCTTCAACAGCCTGTTCTGACCATCGATCTGCAACATCGCCTTGTCTGAAAAGAGCGCCATCACCTTGACCTGTTCCACAGACCAGACCGCCGAACTGGTGATCAAAAACAGTAGCAGCACCGTTATCGCAACGGGATACCGGGATGTGCTGGAATCTCCTGAACGCATCTGTTTTTTCACCCTAAGAACCCTCTCTGGCCAGGCGTGGCTCAACCCAGCAGTCTGGCCGCAAGATGCAGAAATGCGAAGGCATAGACCCCGGCAAGCATATCATCCAGCATGATGCCCAGTCCCCCACCCACCTTTTCATCCAGCAGATTGATCGGCCAGGGCTTGACGATATCGAAGAAACGTAACAGGACAAAGGCGACGAGAATCCACCACCAACCGGGCGGCGCACTGCACAGCGCAAGCAGAAAGCCTACCCACTCATCCCAGACGATGCCACTGTGGTCATGGACGCCAAGGTCCTGTGAAGTGCGTTCGCAGATCCATATTCCGGCGACAAACATCAGCAGGACTATACCCATGTAGCCCCAACTGGGCAGACCGCTGATCAGCAGATAGAGAGGGATCACCGCCAGGGTGCCCGCCGTACCCGGCGCCTTGGGCGCCGCACCGGAACCGAGGCCGAAGGCCAGCAGGTGCACGGGATTTTTCCAATTGGGTTGGGGCCGCAGTTCACTCATGACTGAAAATGATCATACCCTTTGGCTGTAAAATCAACCGGATTGCCATGCCCATCCACGCAGCAGACGCCAGCGCCCGGTTCGATCCGGCCGATCAGACTCACCGCCAAGTCAAGACTTCTTACTGCCTCCTCGAAGCGGGTTTTTAGCAACTCGGGTACAGTGACGCACAGCTCATAGTCATCCCCTGAGGAGACGACAGTCTGCCAGTCACCCGTCTCTGCAATATACGCCCGGACCGCGGCCGAGAGCGGGATGCGATCGAGCTCCACCCTTGCCGCAGCGCCACTGGCCGCGCAGATGTGGCCAAGATCGGCGAGCAGGCCATCAGAGATATCAATGCCGCACCCGGCGATTCCGGCAAATGCCTGCCCGGCAGCAATTCGCGGTTCCGGCCGCTCCAGCCTCGATTGCAGCTTGTCCAGATAGCCAACAGCCGACGCCTGTCCACGTAACCCGGCCAGCGCCAGGCCTGCATCCCCCAGACTACCGGTGGCATAGATCAGATCACCGGGCCTGGCCGCTGCACGACTGAGATAGCGATCAGGCTGGACAAAACCCTGTACCTGCACGGTAACGGATAGGGGTCCCTGGGTGGTATCACCACCGACCAGTTGAACATTGTGCTCGATGGCCAGAGCGGAAAAACCGCGACTGAATGCAGACAACCAGTCCGGGTCAGATTGCGGCAGCGTCAGGGCCAGAGTTGCCCAGGCGGGTTCTGCACCCATGGCCGCCAAATCACTGAGATTTACCGCCAAGGACTTGTGACCAAGGTTTTCAGGGTCTGTGTCGGCAAAAAAGTGCACACCCGCCACCAGGGTGTCGACACTGACGGCGAGTAGTTTGCCGGGTGGTGGTTTGAGAAGCGCACAGTCATCACCAACCGCCAGAACCGTATCCTCGCGTTGACAACCGAGACGGGAAAAATAGTGCTCGATGAGATTGAATTCAGAAAGCGCCATGAGCCATGCCGCCTGAATCAGGTCCTGGCGCCGGGACAAACCATGGGCCGCCGGTCACTGGATTTAACCGATTTCCGTCTTACGGGCCGTACGGGCCAGTTTATCGAGCACGCCATTGACATACCTGTGCCCCTGTTCCGCTCCGAAGACCTTGGCCAGGTCAACCGCCTCGTTGATCACCACTTTATAAGGCACTTCCAGCTGATGGATCAGTTCGAACGCCCCCAGCCTGAGAATGGCGCGCTCCACCGGATCGACACTCTCTATGGAGCGGTCCAGGCAGGGTGTCAGCTGCTCATCCAGTGCCTGGAGATTGCTCGGCACGCCGCGCAACAGCTTGTCGAAATATTCGATTTCGAACTTGCTGGCATCTTCTTCGATCAAAAACTGGTTTTTGATCTCGTTGAGGTCCTGACCGGTCATCTGCCACTGGTAAATGGCCTGCACCGCATGATGTCTGGCACGGCTACGTGTTTTTCGGCTCATCAGGCGAGCTGTCTCAGGACGTTGACCATCTCGACGGCAGACATCGCCGCCTCTGCGCCCTTGTTGCCAGCCTTGGTTCCGGCCCGTTCGATCGCCTGTTCAATGGTATCCACCGTCAGCACGCCAAAAGCCACCGGTACTCCGTGCTGCAGACTGACCTGGGCCATGCCCTTGACGCACTCGCCTGCCACATAGTCGAAGTGCGGGGTTCCGCCCCGGATCACCGCGCCCAGGGCGACAATTGCATCGTACTCACCCTTGGCTGCAATCTTGTCCAGCACCACCGGCATCTCAAAGGCGCCGGGAACCCTGACCACCGTGATTTCGGAGTCATCGGCGCCGTGGCGCTTCAATGCATCAATGGCGCCATCGAGCAGACTCTCCACGACAAAACTGTTGAATCGTGCCACGACCAGACAAAATCTGGCATTCTGGATGTTGAGCGCCCCTTCGATGGTTTTAATTGCCATAATTCAAAGCCTTAGTTATTTCTATTGATTAAATTTCGATTCTAATACAAAGCCAATCGGAAATATCCAGATTATTTCTTCAGCAGCCGGCAAAACCGGTCACTGACAATTCACATACTCAACCACTTCCAGATCAAAACCGGAGATGCCGTGCAGGCTCATGGGCGCGCTGAGTACGCGCATCTTTTTAACCCCAAGATCGGCGATGATCTGGGCGCCAACGCCATAGGTGCGCAGATGCTTGCCGGAATCGCCGCCGCGCTGGGGAATATCATCCTCCAGCTCGTGAAATTGCACATCACGCATCCGCTGGATAATCTCGCGGGCGGTATCGTGGTTTCTCAGGACGACGATCACCCCACGGCCATCTGCGGCAATCTGCTTCATGGCATTTCGCAACGGCCAGGATGAGCAGGCCTTGTGCTTGACTGAAAACAGGTCACACAGGGTGTTCTGCATGTGCACACGCACCAACGCCGGTTGCTCGGGGTGCATCTCACCCATCACCAGTGCCAGGTGCAGTTCGTTGTCGATGCAATCCTGATAGGCCAACAATCGAAAATCACCAAATTCCGTGGGCAGAATGCACTCGCTGACCCGCTCCACGGTCTTCTCGTTTTGCACCCGGTACTGAATCAGATCGGCGATGGTGCCCATTTTGAGGTTGTGCTGTTTGGCAAACTTCTCCAGATCCGGACGGCGCGCCATGCTGCCATCCTCATTGAGGATCTCGACAATCACCGAGCTGGGTGACATTCCGGCCAGACGCGCAAGATCGCAACCGGCCTCGGTATGCCCGGCGCGTACCAGCACACCGCCCGGCTGGGCCATCAGTGGAAAAATATGTCCCGGCTGCACCAGGTCCTGGGGCCGGGCATCGTCCTGCACGGCTGCCCGCACTGTAGTCGCACGGTCTGCCGCCGAGATCCCGGTGGTTACCCCTTCAGCCGCCTCGATGGAGACGGTGAAATTGGTGGAGTGAGCCGCCTCGTTGATGCCAACCATCAACGGCAGGCGCAACTGCTGGCAACGCTCCTTGGTGAGGGTGAGACAGATCAGGCCACGGCCGTAACGGGCCATGAAATTGATCGCCTCCGGTGTCACCGCTTCTGCCGCCATGATCAGATCGCCTTCATTTTCGCGATCTTCATCATCCATGACGATGACCATTTTGCCCTGACGCAGGTCGTCTATAATCTCTTCAATTGTATTCAATGCCATAACTGCTACCGCGCATGCCGCGCACAAGGGTTAGTTTCACCACCAGACGAAGGGAACCGGTAAGTCTACCAAAGCTGGCTGTAAAAAATAATCAGTAATCTGGAAAAGTTTCTGGGACAGGCCGTTATTTGAGAAACCCCCGCTCAGCGAGCAAGCCCAGACTGACCCCCTGGGAAGACGCTTTGGACTCGGCAGCCTTCTCCCCCAGGAGTAACCGCTCCAGGTAGCGCGCAATCAGATCGACCTCGAGGTTGACTCGGGTTCCGGCCACATAGCCGCCCATGATCGTCTCGCTGAGCGTATGGGGGACGATGTTGAGCTCAAAACGGTTAGCATCTACCGCATTGACCGTCAGGCTGGCCCCATCCACGCAGATCGATCCCTTGTGGGCGATATAGCGCGCCAGTTCAGCAGGCGCTTCAATTCGAAATCGCACGGAACGGGCATCCTCACGCCGTTCGAGCACCGTCCCCACGCCGTCGACATGGCCACTGACCAGATGACCACCCAGCGGCGTACTCAGGGTCAGCGCCTTTTCCAGGTTAACCGGGTTGCCCGGCTTGAGGCCGGCCAGGGTGCTCAGTGCCAGGGTTTCGCGGGAGACATCCGCCTTGTAGGCCTGGGCAGAGCGCTCGATTACCGTCAGACAGACACCGTTGGTGGCGATACTGTCACCCAGATGGACATCCTCCATCGGCAGTGTCCCTGTCTGGATATGCAGGCGCATATCCCCCCCCCGACTCTCCATTCCGAGGATTTTCCCAACTGACTGGATAATACCTGTAAACATATCTTTACCTGGGGGCTGTTAACACGATGCGAATATCCCGACCCACCATCCTCAAGTCACGAATGTCCAGACTGATCGCGTCACCCATCCGCCGCAACCCCGGCAGATGAAAGAGACCCCTGGCCGCGTTACCCATGATCAGGGGCGCGGTATAGATTATCAGTTCATCGATCAGACCTGCGGATAATGCCGATCCAGCCAGGATCGGTCCCGCCTCGATCAGTAGTTCGTTGACCTCTCTTGATGCCAGGCTGGTCATAACCGCTGGCAGATCGACGCTTTCACCGGCTCCCGCAATCTTCTCCACTTCCGCGCCGTTCTGCTCCAGGGCCTCCCGGCGTGCCTGATCATCGCTGCAACAGAGGACCAGGGTCTTGCCTGAAAGACCGAGCATCCTGGCGTCAGCAGGCATGTTCAGATTCCCATCGAGCACCACGCGAAGTGGCTGCGGCAAGGGTTGTCCGTCTGTGGCTGAGGATTCAATTCGGACGTTCATCGAAGGATCATCCGCCAGCACCGTACCTATGCCAGTCATGATCGCGTCGCTGCGCGCGCGCAGTCGCTGCACATCCTGGCGCGCCTCGGGACCGGTGATCCACTGGCTCTCGCCATTGGCCATGGCGGTTCTGCCATCCAGGCTCATGGCCAGTTTGCAGCGCACATAGGGCCTGCCGCGAGTCATGCGCGAGACAAAACCGGGATTGAGCGCCTGCGCCTCAGCCTCCATCAACCCGCAGTCTGTTTCCACACCGGCTTCGGCAAGTAACTTCAGCCCCTTGCCGGCAACCAGTGGATTGGGATCCTGCATGGCTGCGATCACACGGGACACACCCGCCTCCAACAGGCCATCGGTACAGGGCGGGGTTTTACCGAAATGGCAGCAGGGTTCGAGGGTCACATAAGCGGTGGCGCCGCGTGCCTGATCACCGGCTGCGGCGATCGCCAAACGTTCTGCGTGGGGTTGTCCGGCGCGCTGATGATAGCCCTCGCCGACAATACGTCCGTCCTTGACCAGAACACAGCCCACCCGTGGGTTGGGGTGGGTGGTAAACAGACCGCGCCGGGCGAGCTTGATCGCCCGCGCCATGAAGCGATGATCGTCAGCGGTCATCACTCTCGTCATCTTTGCTCACACCCAGCAGATCGAGCTGTTTTTTACGTGCATCCGGCGGCAGTTGCTTTTCCAGGCGCTCGATCTCCTCACGAAAGGCGTTGACGTCCTCGAAACTGCGGTAGACAGAGGCGAAGCGCACATAGGCCACCTGATCGAGGGCGCGCAGCTCATCCATCACCCACTCGCCGATCTGCCGGGTCGGCACTTCCCGTTCCCCGGCCGCCAACAGCTTGCGACGGATATGATTGATCGCCTGATCGATCTGATCAGTGCTGACCGGACGTTTTTCCAGGGCACGCATGATCCCCGAAGCCAGCTTGCGGCCATCGAAGGGAACCCGACTGCCATCCTGTTTGACAACCCGCGGAAGATTCAGCTCTGCCCCTTCGTAGGTGGTAAAGCGCTCTTTGCAGATGGTGCACTCACGCCGGCGACGCACCTGGTCACCCTCGCCAAACAACCGGGAGTCGATCACCTTGGTATCCTGGGCTCCACAAAATGGGCAACGCATAGTGTTTTGACTGGGTCATTCAGACCGGGAGGAGAATGCCTCCCGGTCTGTCATTTGCGATTATTGATAGACCGGAAAGCGCTTGCAGAGATCAAGCACCTGCCCTTTGACGCGCTCTATGGTTGCGGCATCACCGCGCTCGTCAATCACATCACACATCCAGCCTGCCAGCGCCTTTGCCCCATCAACACCGATGCCACGCGTCGTAAGCGCCGGGGTGCCGATGCGGATACCACTGGTGACGAAGGGTGACTGGGGATCATTCGGCACTGCGTTCTTGTTGACGGTGATATTCGAATCACCCAGCCAGGCATCGACATCCTTGCCGGTCAGACCGGCCTGGATGAAGCTCACCAGGAACAGGTGATCATCGGTACCGCCGGAAACCACATCATAACCCCGGTCGATAAATACCTGGGCCATCGCCCGGGCATTCTCAATCACCTGCTTCTGGTAGGTCTTGAATTCCGGCTCCATGGCCTCTTTGAAAGCCACTGCCTTGGCGGCGATGACATGCATCAGCGGGCCACCCTGGGTGCCAGGGAAAACAAGCGAGTTCAGCTTCTTTTCGATATCAGGATTGGCCTTGGCCAGAATCAGGCCACCGCGTGGACCACGCAGGGTTTTGTGGGTGGTGGTTGTGGTGACATCTGCAATCGGGACTGGACTGGGATAATGGCCAGCGGCAATCAGACCCGCTACATGGGCCATATCGACGAACAGATAGGCGCCCACTTCATCGGCGATATCGCGAAAACGCTGCCAGTCGACCACCCGTGAATAAGCAGAAAAGCCGGCAATGATCATCTTGGGCTTGTGCTCACGGGCCAGACGCTCGACCTCTTCGTAATCGATCTCGCCGGTATCGGGATTCAGGCCATACTGAACGGCATTGTAGATTTTGCCCGAGAAGTTTGGCTTGGCGCCATGTGTCAGGTGGCCACCGTGGGCGAGACTCATACCGAGAATGGTGTCACCCGGTTGGCAGAGCGCCATGAACACCGCGGCATTTGCCTGTGAACCTGAGTGCGGTTGCACATTGGCGTAATCGGCGCCAAACAGCGCCTTGGCGCGATCAATGGCCAGTTGCTCGGCCTTGTCGACATACTCACAACCGCCGTAATAGCGCTTGCCGGGATAGCCTTCC
Source organism: Sedimenticola sp. (assembly GCA_002869585.1). Taxonomy (GTDB): domain Bacteria; phylum Pseudomonadota; class Gammaproteobacteria; order Chromatiales; family Chromatiaceae; genus BM503. The sequence continues at coordinate 14,673 of PKUO01000098.1, read as the reverse complement.
GCGTACTTGTTGGTCAGAACCGATCCCTGGGCCTGCATCACCCTGGGGCTTGTGTAGTTCTCAGAGGCAATCAGCTCAATGTGCTCTTCCTGACGTTGCTCCTCCGCCTGAATCGCGGCCCATAGCTCATCGTCGTATCCACTAATCTGCATATCTTTACTGAACATCGACACCTTCTCCGACCAGAAAAAAGGACGTATTTTATCAGGTTGCCGGAATCAAGTCTGCCAGATTTGGCGCAGACTGCCGACCAAGGTGTCCGCCGGTGACATCGACAATCGATCCCTGGGGAGTGAAAAAATCAATTTGTGGTGTTGAGAACGGCTGCCTTGCGGGGAGATTTCTCTGGCGGCAGAAGGGACTTATCTGATTGCCAAACCCGGATTTACTATCTGATTTTAATAAAAAAATGGGGCGGCCCATTGCGGGTCGCCCCAAGGTCTGCTTAGGAGCAGGGGAAACTACTTAGCGAACAGCACCCAGCGACCTCAATGTTTCGATGGTCAACTGACCCATGGCCAGTTTGTTGTCGCTCTGATAACGCTTTACCGCCGCCATGGTCTCCTGACCGAGAATGCCGTCGATCTTGCCTGGGGAATAACCCTTGCCGTCCAGGGCGCTCTGGATCTTGCGGACCACATCCGCGGTGGTGTTTGTCTCACACAGGATCGAACGCCACTCCAGGCTGCTGTCAGACACCTGGGCCTGTTCGGTCACAGTGGTGTAGACCGCGGGGATCTTGATACGCTTCTCGTTAGGACCGGAAACCAGCTTTTTCACCCGGATGGTTTTGTATTCGGCCGGAATCGTGGTTTTCACCATCTTCGGCGGCTCAACCATCACCTGTCTTTTGACCTGCTTGTATTGCGCAGGAATCACTGCCGCCTCGGTGCGTGCCGACTGAACCTCAACCTGTCGGGTCACGGTTTTATACTCGGCAGGCATCTCCACCAGACACATGATCTCGCCTGTGGCGTTATCCACCTTTTCGATCGGACCGCGGCCCTTCTTCCAGGTGGTATAGGCCGGACGAACCAGAACCTGTTCGCTGACTGTCTTATAGACGGCCGGAGAAGTGATCAGCTTTTCAGACGCCTCTTCGACCAACACCTTTTCGGTCGTCCACTCGTAGCGGGCGGGAACCAGTGTTGCCTTCTCAGAGGCCTCTTTTACCAGCACCTGCTGCTCTACCCAGTCGTATTTTGCCGGTATCACTTCGACTTTTTCCGTGGCTTCGCTTTTCACAACCTGCTTGGTGGTTGTCTGATAGGTCGCCGGGATGAGCACCCGTGCATAACATTCGCCAGGCTTGGCGTTGGGTGGCAGCAGATCGCCCTTGGAATCCGTGTGCGCCATCGACATGATGGCGGAAGGCTGTGCATCCATCTTGGCCTTCATGGATTCGATTGAAGAGGCGAGGAAATCATTTTCCTCGCGGGTGTTCTTGAGCGCAGACTCCTTCATCTGCAGCTCTTTTTCCAGTTCCATAACGCGCCCATCACCCCCGGTTGTGGCACAGCCACTAACTACAGTCACGAGAGCCAACGCGCTGAGTGAAATCAATGTTCTGTTTTTCATCTGTTTCCCCAGTTTGGTTTTACAAATAAATGTGCCACTCAAAATGCACACTGATCGGGTTAATCCCTGAACTGGAGGCTAACAACGATAGGTTCTTCGTATTGTTAAGTTTTGTGAAGAAAATTCCCATCAATGGAATCGAAATTGATACGTAAACAATCCCGCCAAATTTGACTGCAATCAATCAACTTCAGAAAAATAGGCACTACACTCCTAATTGTTCAGGGAAGCACTGAATCGCCCAGGGAAGTAGTCACTCATCGCGATTATTTAATCCAGAGTCAACACTAACCTTGGAATATATTTAATGCTTCGTCATAGACCGCTTGCCGCAATCTTCACAACCCTGTTACTCCTCGTATTCAGCGACTTTTCATTCGCCGAGATATCCATGGGCGAGGCCATCAACAAGGCGGGCCGGCAACGCATGCTGACCCAGCGGATTGTCAAATCCTATGCCCAGATGGGCCAGGACATTCGCTACCTGGTAGCCAAACAACACTTGAATGATTCCGTCGCCCTGTTCGAGACCCAGCTGCGAGAACTGAAGCAGTTCAACAAGCAGGCCGAAACCACCCGGGCATTGCAACAGGTGGAAAGACTCTGGGGTCCGGTCAAGGCGATCGCCACCGGTGAGGTCTCCAAAAATAAGGTCGAGGCGCTGAGAAGCAATGCCGAACAGCTGCTGGTGGCCTGTCACCAGGTCGTGCTGTTGCTGGAAGACCAGTCCGGTACCAGCCAGGGGCATTTGGTCAATATCGCAGGCCGTCAGCGCATGCTCTCCCAGCGCATGGGCAATCTCTATACCCTGTTCAGCTGGGGTTTTGAGAAACAGCAATACCGCAGCGACTACAACCTGGCCATCAGCGAGTTTGAGCAGGCCCTGAACGAACTCAAGCAGGCCCCGGAGAACAATTCCGATATAGCCAAGGCGCTTAACCAGGTGTCACATAACTGGGATATGTTCAAATACAGCAGCCGTATGAAGGAAGGCGAGTATGTCCCCGGACTGGTCGCCCGCATGCTGGATAAGATTCTGGTTCAGATGAACGACATCACCGGCATGTATGCCCAACTGCCCGCTGAGTAAAATCTGGCGCATACACACAACCTATAGCAGCAAAAAAAGCGAATTAAAGTCTGTTATAACAACGGCTAAATCACTATTTAATTGATCCAGGACAGATTATATCACCTAAAGAAAATTCGGGTTAACCCGATATAGTTTACAGTGTTCCACTTTTCCATTCAGCTACTATCGGACTGACCATGAATATCTTAGCCGCCATCTCCATCAAAGCCCGCCTTATCCTCCTGACTTCCCTGGCAATTTTAATTATAGTCGCCGTTGGCGGAATGGGCCTGAATGGCATGCGTCACGCCAACCACTCGATTGAAGATCTTTACAAGGGGGGTATCGGGCATACCACCCGTCTGGCCGAGATCTTCGACCACTTCAGCCAGTCGCGCGCCCATCTGTTGCTCAGCCTGCAACATGAACCGGGCAGCGAGTTTGCCAAGATGCATGACCATCCAATGAGCATGCATATCGACAAACTCAACGCTGAAATGATCGAGGTTAAGAAGCGCGCCAATGGCCTGGCCTCATCCCCGCTCGATGCAGATGAGAAGGTCGTTGTTGAGACCCTGATTAGTGCCATCAATACAACCGAAAATGAGGGTTTCAACCCCGCCGTGGCGGCGCTGCGCAGTGGCGACTATACAAAGGCCAACTCGTTGCTGCTGTCCGTGATCAACACTAACTTTGAGAAGGCCGATGGCGCAGCTGAAGCAATGCTTGATATGCAGAAGGAAGAGGCGAAAGGCGCATTTGAGCAGGCGCAGGCGGAGTACGATTCTGTACTCACCTGGTCAGTAGTACTGCTGCTGATAGGCATCGCACTCTGTGGCATGTTGGCCTATATCACCATCCGCGGTATCGCTCATGCGGTGAACCTACTGGATGATGCCGCTACCCATCTGGCAAGTGGCAATCTGGACGCCCGCGTCGAATACGCCGGCAAAGATGAAATCTCGCACATCGCCTCATCATTCAATGTAGTCGGTGAAAAATTCAAATCGGCTGTCACCGAGATCTCTGACGCAGTCAATCAGTTGGCAGCAGCGGCAGAAGAGACCTCGGTCGTCACCACCCAGACCACCGAAGGCATTCAGCGCCAGCGCGCTGAAACAGAGATGGTGGCTACCGCCATGCATCAGATGAATGCCACGGTTCATGAGGTGGCGCAAAACGCTTCGCATGCCTCGGAAGCCGCCAAGATTGCAGACGACTCCTCCGACAATGGCAAGCTCGTGGTCAAAAAGACCATGGATGTCATCAGTCAGCTCGCTCAGGAGGTGGAAAAAACGGCTGGCGTAATCCATACCGTCGAGGCCGAAAGCATCAACATCGGCACGGTGCTGGACGTCATCAGGGGCATCGCCGAACAGACCAACCTGCTTGCCCTGAACGCCGCCATCGAGGCCGCGCGCGCCGGTGAGCAGGGCCGTGGATTTGCAGTGGTAGCCGATGAGGTTCGCACCCTGGCGAGCCGCACTCAACAGTCAACCGAGGAGATTCAGGAGATGATCGGTCGCCTGCAATCCGGTGCTAAAAATGCCGTGGCAGCCATGGATATGGGACAAAGTATCGCACAGGCCGGGGTGAGCCAGGCACAGGAAGCCGGACAGGCCCTGGAAGCGATCAACAACGCGGTCGATCAGATCAATCAGATGAATGCCCAGATCGCCACCGCGGCAGAGGAGCAGAGCTCCGTGGCCGAAGAGATCAACCGCAACATCACCACCATCAGCGAAGTGGCCGAACAGACAGCGGTGGGTGCAGACCAGACTGCTGCCGCGAGCAATGACCTGGCACGCCTGGCCGAGCATCTCAAGTCGATCACCAAGCAGTTTAGAATCTAGTCACGAACAAGGGGCAGCCCAGCTGCCCCTATCCACTTCCGCTGTTCAAACCAGAACCAAACCCGCTCCAGTCAGGATCGCGTCAGATATAGAAGGCTCCAGCAAAGGCCGCCAGACTCAGGATGAAAAAAATCGCAGCCGACTGCTTCCAGAGTGTGTAATTGAGCATCTGTGAATTGTTTCTCGGCATAACCACAGTCAACACGCTCAACAACAGCATGACCACACCGACCACTGAAAATATCACCTGGAGATGGTTTTTTTTCAGCTGCACGGTTCCACTAACACCTTTCCCTATGGTTTCAAACTTATTGCCTGCCAGTGACGGCTCAATCATCAGGCAACCGATCAGCAGCACCGGCAACAGATAGCCCAGTCGAATTTTTGGCACGTGCATCACACCTTTTCCCTCATAATGACCGGCAGATGAGATCACCTGCCCGCCGATAAAAAAATCCAAACAAGATTAGCGGCCTTTGGGGTAATTACTTGAGCGACAGGGCGGTTTAAATCGAATCTGGACCGGCACGGTGTCCAGGTAACAAAGATCTGGTATCTTTTCCCTGACCACCCTACCCGGAATTGGACAACGATGGACCAGACAGAGCAGTTTCTCGAAAAAGCCAACCGCCTCCTGCAGAGACTCGAAGCGCTATTCGCACCGCAAACCAACACCATCGACTGGGGCCATATCGCCTATCGCTGGCGCGGCAAGAACGGACTGCTGCCGGTCGCCGAACCGCACCGGGTAAGACTCGATGATCTGCTCTGCATGGCGAGGCAGAAAAACGAGATCACACGTAACACCCAACAGTTTGTCAGCGGCAACAGCGCCAACAATGTCCTGCTCTGGGGATCGAGGGGAACGGGAAAGTCATCGCTGATCAAGGCGATTCTGAACCGGTTTTCCGACCAGGGCTTACGCCTGATCGAAGTGGAGAAACATGAACTGGTGGATCTGCCGGATATCGTCGACCTGCTCATCGGTCGTCCGGAGCGCTTCATCATCTACTGCGATGACCTCTCGTTTGAGGCAGACGATGCGAGCTACAAGTCACTCAAGGCGATTCTTGACGGTTCGATCTCGGCGCCTCCGGAAAATGTTCTGATCTACGCCACCTCCAACAGACGCCACCTGATGCCGGAGTATATGCGGGAAAACCTCGAGGCCGAGGTGGTGGATGGCGAGATACATCACGGTGAAACCACCGAAGAGAAGATCTCCCTCTCCGAGCGGTTTGGTCTCTGGCTCTCGTTTTATCCGTTCAACCAGGAGCAGTATCTGGACATAGTGGCGCACTGGCTGGCGCAACTGGGATCGAAGACAGGCATTGATGATGAGCCGACACGCGCCGAGGCGCTGCGCTGGGCGCGTCAGCGCGGTTCGCGCAGCGGACGCGTCGCCCAGCAGTTCGCCAGAGACTGGGCGGGAAGATTGGGCTGAGAATCAGCTCCTGCGCCAGGTCGTCCCCTGGGGGCCATCCTCCAACAAGACACCCTGATCCTTGAGCTGATCACGAATGCGGTCCGCCTCGGCCCAGTCCTTGCTGGCGCGGGCATCCAGACGCTGCTGAATCATTGTATCGATGGCATCATCCGTGAGCCCGTCGCCTGGGGCTGCGCCACCGCGCAGATAGCTCTCGGCATCATCCTGAAGAATTCCCAGAATGCCACCCAGGCGGCGCAACTCAGCGCCGAGACCCACCGCCCTGGATTCGTCCTCGGCACGCACACGATTGATCTCCCGGGCGAGATCGAACAGCACCGCGAGCGCCTCAGGGGTATTGAAATCATCGTCCATCGCCGCCTGGTAACGCTCGGCGAAAGACTCGCCGCCAGCGGGTTGCGCCTCGGCCAGGCCGCGCAGGGCGGTGTAAAACCGGGTCAGCGCGCCCCGCGCATTGTCGAGATGCTCCTCGTCGTAGTTAAGCGGGCTGCGATATTGGCTGGTGAGGATAAAGTAGCGCACCTCCTCCGGCCGGTAACGGGTCAGAATTTCGCGCACGGTAAAGAAATTGCCCAGGGACTTGGACATCTTCTCGTCGTTGATGCGCACGAAGCCATTGTGCATCCAGTAATTGACGAACGGCTTACCGGTGGCGCCCTCCGACTGGGCGATCTCGTTCTCATGGTGGGGGAAGGTCAGGTCCGCGCCACCGCCGTGGATATCGAAGGTGTCGCCCAGGCAGCAGGTGGACATGGCCGAGCATTCGATATGCCAACCGGGACGACCGTCACCCCAGGGACTCTGCCAGTAGGGCTCGCCCGGCTTGGCAGACTTCCACAACACAAAATCGAGAGGGTCGCGCTTTATGTCGCCCACCTCGACTCGAGCGCCTGACTGCAGATCATCAATGGATTTGCCGGACAGCTTGCCGTACCCGGGAAAGCTCTTGACGTCATAGTAGACATCGCCGTTTTCGGCCAGATAGGCATGGCCATTGTCGATCAGCTTCTGCACCATGGCGATGATATCCGCGATATGCGCGGTCGCCTTCGGCTCATCGTCCGGCAGCAGCACACCCAAGGCCCCCGCATCCTCGTGCATGGCGGCGATATAGCGCTCTGTCAGCTCGGAGAAGGGTTCACCGTTTTCATTGGCGCGGTTGATGATCTTGTCGTCGATATCGGTGATATTGCGGATATAGGTCACGTCGTAGCCCATGGCCTGCAGATATCGATATACCACATCGAAGACCACCATCACCCGGGCATGGCCGAGATGGCAGAGGTCATAGACGGTCATGCCGCAGACATACATCCTGACCTTGCCTGGTTCCAGGGGCTTGAACTCTTCTTTTCTGTTGGTGAGATCATTGTAGATCTTCAGCATGACGGCTCCGAACGGTTTAATTTTCTCAGTATCTCAGCATGGCTGCTGAATCCGCTGCAGATTGCGGGAATCAGCGCGCATGGTAAACGAAAGCGCCCTGTCGACAAAGGGTGCTGGCGCTATCGGCAATCAAAATGGCTTTTTTTCAAGGATTTTAGGCATTATGATTAAATGTTACCCGAAAATAAAAGCCATGCGGTGCCCGTTCCTGCAACAGGGCCCGCTACTGAGGATGATTGAATGAAAAGAAACTATATGCTGTTGATTCTTCTGCTGACATTCGCATGGGCGGTCGCTTCTCCCGCCTTTGCCGAAATGCAGCGCGTTCTGATGAAGACCAGCCTGGGCGACATCGAACTGGAACTCGACGCAGACAAGGCCCCCCTGTCGGTCGAGAATTTTCTGCGTTATGTGGATGAAGGCTACTACAACGGCACTATCTTTCACCGGGTGATCAACGGTTTCATGATCCAGGGCGGCGGCTTTACGGCCGACATGTCGAAAAAAGAGACGCATGCCGCGATCAAGAACGAGGCGAAAAATGGCCTGAAAAATGCGCGCGGCAGCATAGCCATGGCGCGTACCAACCAGCCCCATTCCGCCACCTCGCAGTTTTTCATCAACCATGTGGATAACAACAATCTCGATTATCCCAGCTTCGATGGCTGGGGCTACGCCGTGTTCGGCAAAGTGACCCAGGGTATGGATGTGGTCGACAAGATCGCGGATGTCTACACCACGTCCACAAAGGGGATGCAGAACGTCCCGGAAACCACGGTCACCATTGAAAACGTAACGCGAATCGCCAACAGCAACTGAGGAACGACTCCATGATCACTCTGAAAACCAATAAAGGCGACATCGTCATCCAGCTGGACACGGAAAAAGCCCCGAAAACCTGCGAAAATTTCATCCAATATGTCAAAGACGGATTTTTCGACGGCACCATATTTCATCGAGTTATCGGCAATTTCATGATCCAGGGCGGCGGCTTCACCCCCGACATGGCACAGAAGGCCACCCGCGAACCCATTGAAAACGAAGCCAAAAACGGTTTGAGCAATAAAAATGGCGCAATCGCCATGGCGCGCACCATGGATCCGCACTCGGCCACTGCCCAGTTCTTCATCAACGTCGCGGATAACAAGTTTCTCGACTACCCGGGACAGGATGGCTGGGGTTACTGCGTCTTCGGCGAAGTGGTGGAAGGGATGGATGTGGTGGATGCGATCAAGCAGATAGAAACCGCCACCCGCGCATTTCACCAGGACGTTCCGGTCGAGGACATCATTATCGAGAAGGCGCTGCTGGCGGAATAATACCGGATAGCCAATGACCGAGATATTGATCATTTCCGACCTGCATCTGTCGGGAGATCGTCCGGGCACCACCGAGCTGTTCTTCCGATTCCTGGAAGAACAGCTCACAGTACAGTCGCGGCTCTACATCCTCGGCGATCTGTTAGACGCCTGGATTGGAGACGATGACTGCACCCCGCCGGTGCCGGACATTAAAGCAAGAATCAAACAGGCCAGTGCGCACGGGGCAGAGATCTTCTTCATGCACGGCAACCGGGATTTTCTGGTCGGCCAGGATTTCGCCGCCGAAACAGGCTGCACCCTGCTCGACGATCCGGCGGTGATCCATCTGAATGGTGTGGCGACACTCCTGATGCACGGCGACCTGCTCTGCAGCGACGATCAGGAATACCAGAAGGCCCGCCTGTTTCTACGCAGTCCCGGCTTCATCAAGGACATGCTCTCCCGGAGTATCGACGAGCGCCGCGCGATCGCCGCAGACTTCCGCAAACGCAGCGGGGAGATCAACTCGCTGAAGGCGGAATACATTATGGATGTGAACCAGCAGACCGTGGAAACCTACATGCGGCGCAATCAGGTCACGCTGTTGATCCACGGCCATACCCACCGTCCCGATACCCATCAATTCACGCTCGATGGCCGGCCGGCCCAACGCATTGTGCTGCCCGAATGGCATGAGGCGCGTGGCGGCTATCTGAAGGCCGACAACAACGGTGTCAGCATCCACGACTACAGGGCACAGGGTTGACACAACCCCTGGCTATAACGCCTTGCCTCTTTTACAGATCGCCTCGAGTCTGATCAACTCCGGCTCGCTGAATCCTGCCTGACGACGCGCATCCTTGTGCAGCGGACATCTGATTTCCCCATGCAGATATTCATCGAGCAGTGCAAAGTAGGTCTCTTCCGGATCAAGATCGCGTTGCTGACATAGGTACTGAAACCAGCGCGAACCCATCTCGACATGACCGATTTCATCCCGCAGTATCACCCCCAGCACCTCGACAGTCTCCGCATCACCCACCTGGGCAAAGCGCTTCATCATGCCCGGGGTCACATCCAGCCCCCGCGCCTCCATCATGCGCGGCACCAGCGCCATCCGGACCAGGCAATCATGGGCCGTTCGCTGGGCCATGTCCCAAAGTCCATTGTGCGCGGGCCAGTCACCGTAATCCCTGCCGGATTGGCGTAACCGATTGCGTAACAAAGCAAAATGCTCCGCCTCCTCGGCAGCTACCCGGACCCAATCCGAATAGTAGTCATCCGGCATCGACTGAAAGCGACAGAGTGCATCGCAGGCAAGATTGATGGCATTGAACTCGATATGGGTCACCGCATGGATCAACGCCAACCGGCCCTCGTCACTGGCCAGCGACCGCTTTGAGAGATCACGTGGATGCACCAGTTGCGGGGCAGCGGGATGTCCCGCCTGTTTGATATCGGGGAGCTCCACCGGCTGGCGACTCAACTGCCCGGATTGCCAGTCTTTGCGCAGTTGTGCGGCCAGTTGCAGCTTCACCTCCACATCGGAGGCTTGCAGGCATTGCGCCGCTCTGAGGTAGAGATTGGTTGATTCATTCGTCTGCACCAGGCTCACAGCTTTATCCCAATCATCAAATCCATCACATTGGTCCCGGTCGGCCCGGTGTTGACCAGGTCACCGCTTGCCTCGAGAAATGTCCCGGAATCCGCCCGGGCCAGACAATCATCCGCATCCAACCCCTGCCGCCGCCCCCGTGCCAGGGTCGCGCCATCTACCAAGGCGCCGGCGTCCTCACCTGGACCATCAGTACCATCGCTGCCCGCAGCCAGAAAGCAGACATCATCATGCCCGTCCAGCACCCTCGCGGCAGCCAGCGCCAGATGCTGATTGCGGCCACCCCGCCCCGGTTGTTCCGGCAGGGTGATCGTGGTCTCTCCGCCCCAGATAAAGACGCCCGGCAGTGAATCCGACAGCTCCAGGGCCATCCTGCGGGCCACGGTGAGGACATCACCGCAGATCATCGCATGGCTGAGATTGACCTTATACCCCAACTGTGTGGCGGTTTCCGCGGCGGCCTCGCGGGCCTGGCGCAGATTGGCGACTACCGTCAGTTCGACTGTTTTTCGGGCCACCGGTCGATCAGCGCCCAGCGCTGTCAGCCGGGCGACCCAGTCCGGCAGCTCTGCCAAGGCAGACGAAGGGCCCGGTTCGGTTGGGCTGACCAGCAGACCGGAACCGATAACAGTTGGATCATCGCCGGGAACGTCGGATATCAGCAGTCCTGCCACCTGCCGTTCACCGAGATAATTGAGCAGCCCTCCCCCCTTGATCAGGGAGACCGACCGGCGCACCTGATTCATCCGATCAATCGACCAGCCATTGCCTAGCATCCATCTATTCAGGGCCTGCAGGTCATCCAGAGCAACACCTTCGGGCAACACCTCTACCAAGCTCGATGCCCCTCCTGAGATCAAAAACAGCAACTGGCCATGCTCCGGCTGTTGCGCGATGAACGCGAGCAGTTGCCGACCCGCATCGATACTGCGCTGGTCGGGCACCGGATGACTGCTTTACACACCCAGAAAAACGGAGGATGCCAACCAGCGCGGGTCGAGGTGCCCTGTTTTGCTGATCACCAGGCCGCCAGAGAGGCGATCACCCAGCACATCCGCGGCACCTTGAGCCATTGCCTGAGCCGCCTTGCCGATGGCGATTACCGACCAGTTTCCAGTTAGGGGATGAGTTTCGAGGTGAGCGGAGACCGCGCAACGTCCATTGACGCCCTCAATCCCCGCCTGGTAGATCTTGAGCAGATCCCTTCGCACCTGGTCGATACCTGTCATTCACGCTCCTGTTGTTAAAAAATCAGAAAAGTTGATACCAGCACCGACCTGCGATTGTGGTAAGCTTTTGCAAAACCATGCTATCCGGGGAGGGTGGGTTTTGGAAAGCATCCAATTTCGACGTAATTTCAGCCGCAATATACTGATACGCATGATATTACTGGCGGTTATCAGTGCCGGTATCCTGGTCTGGAAACTTGACTTCATCAACACCGTCTATTTCAGGGATCAACTGACCGCCACAGGTCTGATCATCAACGGTGGCATCCTGGTGCTTTTCACCCTGGGACTGCTGCGCATGATCGCAATCCTGTTCCACTATAACCGGGAAGAAAAGGCCCTGGTAGAGTTTGTCGATAATATCGAATCAAACATCAATCCGCTGGCGGAGATCTCGGAAAACCGAATCATCGTCAGACGCTACCGCACTATGCAGCATCTGTTCAAGGCCAACACGCCGGTCAGCCACAACTCCCTGGCGGCCACCCTGGTGGCCTCGGAAAGCACCCGCAACAGCTTTCCGAAATTCATCAACAACACCCTGATCCTCACCGGCGTATTCGGCACCATTGTCTCGCTGTCGATCGCCCTGATCGGCGCCTCCGATCTCCTCGCTTCGGCAATCAACGTCAATGGCATGGGCATGGTGGTGCACGGTATGTCCACTGCCCTGTCGACAACCATCACCGCCATAGTTAGCTATATCTATTTCGGCTATTTTTTCATGAAGCTGTCGGATGTGCAGACCAACCTGATCAGCGCCATCGAGCAGGTGACCACCTCCTACCTAATGCCCAAATTCCAGATGCAGACCGACAGTGTACTCTACGAGTTCACCGGCCTGATCCGCTCACTCCAGGGTCTGGTGATGCAGATGGAAAAATCGCAGGGCGCCTTCACCGATATGGAAACCCGCATAACCAACTCCCTCGAGCTCTACATGAGCCGGGCCGAGGATATGCACAGCGACATGGCAGAAATCAAGGAACTGCTGAAACTTGGCTTCCGTCTGCCTGAAGACCTATGACCCAGGACGACGCCTTCACAGATCTGCGGCTGAACAGGCAGGATGGCCAGAACCAGGAGAGCTTCTGGCCATCCTTCACCGATATCATGACGGTGATCGTGATGATATTCATGATCGCCATGGTCATCCTGTTGCTTCGAAACATCGAACTGGTCAACCAGCTGCGTGCCACCATGGAAGCCGAGCGCAACGCCCTGGAGCTTGCCAAGACTACCGGTGAGGAAAAGGAGACCCTGGCATTCAGACTGATACAGGCGGAGAACGAGCTGTCGATGCAACGCATCCGCATCATGCGCCTGCAGGAGGAGAAGGAACAGGGTATCGGCACCATCAGCGAACAGACCACCACCATCCAGCAACTGCAAAACGAGCGTGACGACCTGAAGATGCGGCGTGATCAGCTGGTTGCGGAAAATTACGCCATGAACACCACCCTGAAGCTAACCCAGACCTCGCTCAATACCACCAAGCAGAACCTGTCCACACTGCAACAGAACCTGGAATCAACCCAGCAGCAACTGGCCAGCACACAGGAGCAGCTGGCACACACCCAGACCGATTTCACCAGCCTGCAGACCCAGTTCGACGCCACCCAGCAACAGCTCGCCAGCCTGCAGGAGCGCTATGAGCTGCAGAATCTCGACCTGCAACTGGCGCGCAACGAAAAGCGCGTCTCTACCCGCAAACTCGACCAGGTGACTGGACAGCTTGAAGAGCTGAAAATCAAATACGAGCGCCTGGTGCGTCCGGCCCGATCGCCGGAAGGCCGCCATGTGGTCGAAGTGCGTTATGGTAAAGAGAAGGGGCGTATCTTCATCGATCTGAAAACACCGGACTCCCCGGAATTCGAGCGGGTAACCTCAACCACACTCGATACAAAACTCAGCGCATTGCGCAAGGAGAAGGCACAGGGGCTGTACATCAAAGTCATCTTCCCGGAGAACAGCGGTCTGACCTTCAACGAGGCCTGGGGCTTCACCAACCGCCTGCATCAGCGCTACGACTATTACTATCAGGAAGAGAGCGCCCCGGATCTGATACCCGAACCGATTAAGATCGACTGATCTTTCATTACCTTTTTGTATGGCCGATCCCATATTCACGCGGGGTCGGCCAGCCACTTTGCCCCTCGCCCGTCCGCCATCGCGGTTCATGTTTTCCCTTCAAAACCATCTCCCAGAAAAACCATATCAATATCAGACTTTTCTTAACTTCTTATATTTATTTAACTTTTTACCTGTTTCCTATAGGATGATTTGATCAGCGCATAGAACCCTATGCACTGATAGGTGGCGGCGAGCAAAATATAAAGAGGAACAGCATAAGCTCACCGGACAAAAACTGGGGTAAGAATCGATCATCTGCTTTGTGATCAATCCTATTTATCAATATCCCGATAATGATAACCGCATCCATCGCTCTCATATGGAGGACATATGCAATCACGTGTAATCACCGCATCGGTATTTGCTGCACTCTTGGCTGTAGGCTGTACCACTCAGGAACCCAAACCCATGGCGGCCAAGGACGATAAACCAGCTCTGATGACCGGTGCCAGCGCCAGCATGCTGGCCAACACCTGTGCCGGTTGTCATGGCACAAACGGCCAGAGCAACGGCCCCGCTACCCCCACCATCGCAGGCATGGAGGCCGATTATCTCACCGAGGTCATGCAGGCCTACAAGAACGATGAACGGGTCAACACCATCATGGGCCGCATCGCCAAGGGCTACAGTGACGAAGAGATCGAACTGATGGCCAATGCCCTTTCGAAACAGTCCTACATGGGCATGAAACAGACCTCAGCAGGACCCAAGGCGCAAATGGGTAAAAAGCTGCATGACAACTATTGTGAAAAATGCCATGAGAACGGCGGTACTTCCGTGGAAGACACCCCGCTCGCCGGCCAGTGGATGCCCTATCTACAGGTCACCATCCTCGACTACCTGAATGGCCACAACAATCCGGAAAAGAAAATGACCAAGGCCATTGAAAAGATGGTTGCTGAACACCCCAACATGACTATGGCTCAGTTGGCGGAAGATCTTTCCCACTACTACGCCAGCCAGAAATAAGGAGGCAAGTCAGCATGAAAATCACACGTAGAGGATTTATTCAAACCGCCGGCGTGGCAACCGCGGCGGGTATGGTTGGCGTGCCCTATA
>PKUO01000100.1 GCA_002869585.1 Sedimenticola sp. | reverse complement strand
CGCTCGGCGAAGTCGATCAGCGCATCGAGAACGCCATGGCTGTTTCCCCACATCAGCGAGTCAGAGGATTGCCCTGTGCCGATGTGATAGGTTTTGTCTGGGTCGATGTCCAGGTTGCGTAGTTTCTCGGCGAAGTTGGAATCGAAATAGACCTCATTGTTCGAATAAAAAGACTGGATGCTGCAATAGCTGCAGCCGTAACCGCAATTCTCAACGGCATCCAGGGTCAGGAGGTTGCAGCAGCGGGTTTTTGCAGAGGCAACTGGACAAAAACCAAGGCCCAGTCGCTCTTTATCGCGGGTGATCGCATCCGCCTGAATAGCGAAGGGCTGGGGAGCGCCGTCATAGCGGTTGGGGCTTTTTTTCAGCTCCTCCCAGTTATTCAGGATGCGTTTCAGGACCTGCTTTTTCTCTTCTTTGCTGACGGTTTTCCCCTGGGGTTCATCCGGGAACAGCGTTTCCAGGGGTGGCGCACTCCACATTTCCAGATCACGGGCAATCTCGGTCAGCTGTCTCATTTCCTGGAAAGTAAATCTGTAACTATCAGATATTTCGGCAATAAATGCCTGTGTATCCTTGCCTAAGTGTTTGAATACGGTCTGCCTGGCGATCGCATCCAGCTTTCCAAGCATTTCAGAGTTACTGCTCATGTGCATTTCGCTCATTCCGGTCACCAGTGGTTATTCATACATTATGCATCAGTCAGGTAACATTTTATTGCACTCCGATCTTTGTCGCCGCGTGCTGTTGGGTGGATAATGCCATTAGACGGGGTTAGGTTGTGTTGTTCGCTGATTTGACAAGGAATTTTACGGTTACATATAGCGAAAAAGATCACGTTTTGGTTTAGAATGCTCGGTGTAACCGATTGTTTATAAAAGGTCTTGGTCGTTCATTGAATGGTAATCCACTGAAGGATTCAGTTCAGTTGTCAATATGGAATGTAGATGATAAGAATTTTATTCTTTTTTTCGGCGCTGGTTCTCGTGCCGCTTCAGGTGCTTGCGCTGGGATTGGGTGACATAAAAGTTAACTCATCGCTCAATCAGCCATTGGACGCGGTTATCGAGTTGATCGCTGTCGATAAGGGTGAATTCGACGATATCAAGGCCGGCTTGGCCGATGCCATCGCCTTCAGCAATGCCGGGTTGGACCGTCCTTTTTTTCTGACCAAATTGAGATTCCAGCCGCTTGAGGATGCGCAGGGCAATACAAAGGTGTCTGTCACCTCCGCAACCGCCATTCGTGAACCTTTTCTGAATTTCATTGTGCAGCTGAACTGGCGCGGGGGCGTTATGTTTCGGGAGTATGCGCTGCTGCTTGATCCCCCTGACTATAATATCGCCTCAACCGAAATCCAGGCGGCCCCTGTAGCGGCACAGACGACACAGACGCGTCCTGAGTCTTTTCCCGCTACCCGCTACGGACCGGTAAGAACTTCCGAGACACTCTGGGTAATCGCCGATAAAATCCGGCCCGACCGCCAGATCACCATCGAACAGATGATGATGGCCCTGCAAAGAGCCAATCAGGATGCCTTCGTCGACAACAATGCCAACCGTCTGCGGGTCGGTTCTGTGCTGAATATACCCACGCGCGCAGAGATTGAGCAGACCGATCCTGCCACGGCACGAAACCAGTTTATTGCCCAAACCAACGCCTGGCGATCCAGCATCCGGCAAACGCCGCCGACGCCCGATGTCGAACCCGGTATCCCGGGCAACGTCGTGGCCAGCAGCGCACTCGCCTCTGAAATGCAACCTGCACCGGCTGCAAAGCCGATGGCGACAGAGTCTGGTGGTGGCCGTTTGCGGGTCGTGGAAACCGGCCGCGATTGGCTACTGAGTACCGCGAGTCATCTGGGAAAAGAGGTCTATCCAGGCAATCTGACCGAACAGCTTAGGGAAGAGATTGCTGATTCTGAGCAGGACCTAGAGGCTGTACAGGAGATCAATCGTGATCTCGATAATTTGAAATCGGCCCTGGAAGGAAAAATTGACACACTGCGTACCGCTCTGGAAGAGAAGGACCAGGCGATAGCGGACTTGCGTCAACAACTGGAGAGTGCCGCAGTCGCCAAAACAGCTCAGACAGGCGAGGGGATGGTTCCCGTCACATCGCTGGAGTCCGAAGAGGGTTCCATAAATGTCGCTGCTGCACCTACAGCGCCCGAGAATGCCAACTCCGCGCCTGTCCAAGAATCCTCGAAACCTGTCTGGCTTGATGAACGCTGGCAGATCAGCGCGGCAGTAATTCTGCTGGGCCTGCTGATCATCGCCTGGGTGCTGACCCGGAGAAGACAGAAAGAGGTCGGATCAGCCGCGGATATCCTGATGCCGGTTTCAGGCTTCGATGAAGAGGATACCGCCACCATCAAGGAAGGTGAGCTGCTGGGGGATATCTTTGAGCCTGAAACGACCAGCAAGGCGCATACCTCTGATGAGCCCGTGTACCACGAGCCTCCGGCGGATGTGGCGGCAGTGTTGACCGAAGCCGATATCTATCTGGCCTACCGGCGTTACACCCAGGCGGAGAATCTGATCAAGGATGCGATGCGCAGCAGCCCGGATAACCCGGAATTGATGGCGAAGCTGCTTGAGGTGTATGCCTTCAAAAAGGACCGGAAAGGCTACAGCGATTATCTGACCAGCATAAGCCCTCAGCTGCAGGGATATTCCAGTGAACTCTGGGAGCGCGTTCTGGACATGACACGGGATCTCATTCCAGATCATCCAATACTCTTTGCCGATCAGGATGCAGCCCTGGAAGAGGATGCGCTGGGTGTGCAACTACATCAGGAAGAGCTGGAACTGGGTGGTGATATTCCTCCTATTCTCAAACCAGAAGATCAAACCAGCCCGGATGTTTCTGTCGATGAGTTGGTGGTGGAAGGTGATGAGGATGATGCCAGCTCCGCGGTAAAAACATCCAAGGACAACCCGCCATCGGCTGAACAGCGTACGGCGCTTGATAAGGAGAATCTGGTTCTGGAGCCTGAGCCCTACTCGCTGGATGACGTGCAGCCTCTGGTCGATGAGATCAATATGGAATCGGCAGAAGAAGACCGTCCATTCTCTTTCGAACTGGAAGATATTCCCGAGGAAGATCTCATAGAGCACGAAATTATGGGGTTGGATATCGATCTTGAACTGGAAAATAAGGGCAAGAAAAAGAAACCCTAGGACTTAGGTATTGATAGACAGCCAAAACTGAATGGGTGCTTTCGATTATCTGTAATCGAGGCGGCCAAAGGTGCATGCGATTCCCATCATCTGATTCCTCTCCAGTTGCCCCCAGCAATTTTAAGCCCCGCCCGGTGAGGATGTGGTGTTCTGGTGGAGTGAGAAACACCCCTCTTAAATATACTAATTAACTGAAAAATAAAGATTAACTTAACCATGCGATGACAATATGAGTCACTTGATCTGGCCTCAGCAGGGGCGGCGGCAGGGGATTTCAATGTTCAACTGACTTGTTTGACCTGAGTGCAATGGTGTATATCTGTTAAACAGAGGGGTTGATGATGCATAACAACAGAAAAATCTCTCTAAGCCGGTGAGTGAACAGGCATTGCCGGTGCTGAGGTAAACCAAAAGAGGAATAATCAATATGTTGGTAAAAGAGGTAATGTCTCGCTCACCCCGTACAGTCTCGCCCGACACCGGCCTGGTGGAGGTGGTATCCCTGATGTGTCTTTACCGGTACAGCGGTCTGCCTGTGATGGAGGGGGACAAAATGGTCGGCTTCATAGCTGAAAAAGATGTGCTGCACCGACTGTTCCCGACCCTGGAGGAGATGATGAGCGAGGGGCTGGGATCTGTTGCCCTGGATGACATGATGAATCGCTACAAGGATGTGGTGAACCTGAAGGTGAAAGACCTGATGGCAGAGAAAGTGATCACGGTATCTCCCGATGACCATGTGTTGCGCGCAGCGACCACCATGGTGCGTCACAAATTTCGTCGTATACCGGTTGCGGAAAATGGCAAGCTGGTGGGCATGTTGAGCCTTGGCGATATCCACAAGGCCATTTTTCTCGCCAATATCTCAAACGGACTCTGTTCGAAAAACTGAATGATCTGACAGGTGAGGGAACCCCCTCACCTGTCAGGGTTTGCCGAAGACGCGCTACTTGTCGCGGTTGCTCATGGTCCGCTCGACAGTATCGACGATCGCCTGGGTCTGGGGATCTATTTCGATATTTACCCGATCACCGGTCCGACGGCTGTCAATATTGGTCCGGGCCAGGGTTTCCGGAATCAGATTGACGCAGAATCTATTGCGGTCGACCTCTCCGATGGTCAGGCTGATGCCATCTATGCCGATATAGCCTTTGCAGAAAAGGTACTTGGCCAACTCTTCCGGCAGTTCGAACCAGAGTGTCCGGTTATTCTCCGTGACAATCACCTCGGTTACAGGTGCGCTGCAGATGATGTGGCCGTACATCTGGTGCCCGCCAATCTCATCGCCGAATCTGGCGGCGCGTTCAATATTGACGGAATCGCCAACAACGAGTGCGCCCAGATTGGTTAGACGCAATGTCTCTTGCATCAGGTCGAATGAAACCCGGTTTCCTGCAATCGAGACCACGGTGAGACAACAGCCGTTGTGAGCGATGGACGCGCCTGCCTTGAGTCCCGCCAGCAGATCCTCAGGAAGAGTCAGGGTATGTGTTCTGAACTGGGGCTTTTCAACGATATCGATGACTTTCGCGGTAGCTTGGACAATGCCTGTGAACATGGTGTGTCTCGTCGATTTTGTAGGTGTTACTGGGGTGTTGGGATATCGGCTATGATACAGGCAACGGTTTGTATAGGTTAAGGACTGAAGATGCGCATTACGCGATTTATTGATGAAAATGGGACTGTTCAACATGGTATTGCTCAACAGGATGGCACAGCGCAACTGCTGAAGGGCGACATCCAGACCGGCTTTATGCGCCAGGATGAGCAGCGACAGATAAGCAGGATTCTGGCGCCATTGACGCCAGTGAATATCTTCTGCATAGGCTTGAATTACCGGGAGCACGCACAAGAGACCGGCGCGCCCATTCCGGATACACCTGTGGTCTTCATGAAACCGACCACAGCCGTAAACCATCACCAGGCAGAGATCCTGTTACCCGCTGCCTGCAACCATGGTCCGGAAGTCGACTACGAGGCGGAACTGTGCGTGATCATCGGCAAGACCGCACGCAATGTCGCCCAAAGTGATGCCCTGGATTATGTCTTCGGATACACCTGCGCCAACGATGTCTCGGCGCGCCGCTGGCAAAAGCACGGAGGCGGCGGTCAGTGGATCAGGGGGAAGTCCTTCGACAGTTTCTGCCCCCTGGGTCCGGTGATGGTAACCGCCGATGAAATCCCCGATCCTCAGACTCTCCGGGTCCGCTCGCAGTTGAATGGCGCGGTAATGCAGGATGGCAATACCTCGGATATGATCTTTCCCATTGCCAGTCTGATCCATCACCTCAGCCAGGATCTGACCCTTCTGCCGGGTACGGTCATTCTCACCGGCACCCCTTCAGGGGTGGGTTTTGCGAGAAATCCCCAGGTGTTTTTGGCCGAAGGTGATGAAATATCTGTCGAAATTGATGTAATCGGAAAGTTGCAGAACAGGGTAGTGAACGCCGTCTAGCGTACTGCGATCGGCCGTTCAGTCATGAATGCGGTTGAATCCGTCGACGGCCTCTGTTTTCAGATTCTCTATCCGCCCGACATGCAGGTTTTGCCGTCTTCGATCAGTCATTCGCCGCTCTGACAGAATGTTATGCTGGCGTTGCCGCTTATCTCTTTGATCGGCGCGGTAGAAATATCTGCGCACAGCCACCGGTCGACCATGCAGCTTATTGCCACACAGTTTTTTTATCGCTTTTTGCCCGGTTACGGCTGAATCGAGCTGTACCAATCCATGATGCTCGACTGAACGGTATTCCCCGTCGGTGATACAAATCACCTCGCAATGGCGTATCCGTTTTTTGGATGACAGGGGGAATGGCATCCAGCGCGGCCGTAATCCCTCATTAACAAACCGGTACAGTTCGCGTTTGGTGGTGGCTGTCGGTATGTTACGGATGAATATCCACATTCTTCTCACTCCATGTCGGGAAGTAGCTGATCTTGTCTGCAACTAAGGGTAATTATAGACAGAATTTCCAGAGCGGAGGCGAGGAGGGGTCGAGCCCATCGTTTTGCGAGCTGGAAACAGCCGTCTGCCCTGCAATCAATGCACAGGCAAGCAGCCCTTGCAATGCGGCCCGAAGGCGACTATTCCGGGATGTTGGGCGGATCCAGGTCGTCCAGTGGCAGTGCGTCCTGGTTGCCCAGGTTGGCCTGCCATTGCTTCAGCAATGCCACATGTTCGGCCTCTTCCCCGGCAAATTCGCTGGCGAGTTTGCGAACCTCGTCATTTGAGGTGGTAGCGGCGACCGATGCATAGAACTGCTGCCCCTGGATTTCATTGATCAGGGCGATCTCCAGGGCCTGATGGGTATCCATGAGATAGTGCGCCTCATCCATACTGGCATTCTCCGGGCTGTCCGGTGTGCTCCACTTGAAGTCCCAGGGGGAGATCTCCGGGAGGGTCATCCCCTTTGCCAGCTCGGTGACCTCCTGGGCATGTTTTTCACCAAAATGGGCGAGTTTTCTGAACAGCTTGGCAATCTCGGGATTGTTGTGAACCTCCATGCTGTCGGCAAGCTGTTCGTAGCTCTCCACCGACTCCAGTTCAAGGGCCTCTGCATGGGCAAGGAATTCAGCAACGGACTCTATCGGGCTGGTAATGCTGATGTTCATAACGCGAACCCCCTGGTCAGTTCTGCAACAGTGTGGGTGGGGTCCACTACGGGTTGCCAGACAGGCAACTCGCGGCGGTAGATAATGCCCGCCCCCATACCGTCATCGATCTGGATGTGTTGTGCGGCGGCCACGCAGTCATCGGTGGTCTCTCCGGAAAATTCATGGACTTCTTTTTTCCAGTTTTTCTGCTCGGGGCGGAAGGTGGTGCATGGGCTGAGCACCTGGAGAAACGAGAAACCCTTGTGCTGGATGGCCTCAACCAGCAACTGGGTCATCGATTTCGGATCGCCGGAGAAACCGCGGGCGACAAAACTGGCGCCGGACGCCAGTGCGATGGCCGCGGGGTTGAAGCTCGGAATGCCGGTGCCGTGGGGTGTCAGCTTGCTCTGCGCCCAGTCCGGCGAGGTTGTCGGGGAGGCCTGACCTTTGGTCATGCCGTAGACCTCGTTGTCCATGACGATGTAGGTCATATCCATGTTGCGGCGACAGGCGTGGAGAAAATGGTTGCCGCCGATGGAAAAACCATCACCATCGCCACCGGCAACCAGAACCGTCAGATCGGGCCGTGCCGCTTTCAGCCCGGATGCCACCGCCAGGGCGCGGCCATGCACGCCATGAAAACCGTACACCTCGGTGTAGGCCGGCAGCCGCGAGGAGCAGCCAATGCCGGAGATCAGCGCGGTCTGCTCTCGAGGCAGCGCGAGGTAGGCGAGCGCCTTGGTGAGGGCGCTGAGTACGGCAAAATGCCCGCAGCCGGGACACCAGACAGGCTTGATTTCGGATTTGTAATCCTTGGCCTTTAAGGGGATTGCAGGAGGCTGGCCGGTCATATCAGAATTCCTCCATCATGAAAGTGACAATATCGTTCGGTCGTATGGGCAGGGGGCCGGGCCGGGCCAAAGATCTGGCGTAACCGGGCAGCGCCTGCTGGGCATGCAGGTATTGGAAAAACTGCGCCCCGTGGTTCTGCTCCACCACGATCATGCGTTTGCCATTCGCCAGCAGCGCAGCCAGTGATTCACGTTGGAGTGGCGCCAGGAGGCGAATTGCGATGGCCCTGGTCGCATGCCCCTGTTGGGTCAGGCGTTCGGCCGCTTCAAATGCCGCACCGGAACTTGAACCCCAGGTGAGGATAATGTTTTCACCCTCACCGCGGGTGATTGCCCAGTCGGAGCCGTAGTTGTAATGAACGATTTTCCGCAGACGTTTGTCGAGCTGGTTGAGATGGTCGGTGGCCATGCTCGATGGCGTGCCCTTCTGGTTGTGTTCCAGCCCGTCTGCGGTATAGATACAGCCGGCTGTTCCCGGCACGGCCATCGGTGATACGCCGCTCTCATTTAGGGTATAGCGCAGATAGCCATCCGTGCCTGCCGGGGCGGTGCTGCGTATGCCGCTGGCCTGGGCCTCGGCCGGTGGATCGATAATCGCACGCGCCTGTCCCTGGGATTGATAGCTGAGGACGATCGCCACGGTCTGCATCTCCTCTGACAACTGTACCGCCCACTGGGTGGTGAAACAGCAATCCTGAATATCCAGCGCCGCCAGCACCAGGTGCGGGGCATCGCCATGAAAACCGTAGAGGGCGATATTCAGATCCGACTGTTCCGATTTGGTCGGGATGCCGGTCGAGGGTCCGCCACGCATGACATTGCAGACCACCACCGGTGTCTCGCTGGTTACTGCAAGACCCAGGCCTTCCATCATCAGGCTCAGGCCAGGACCGGATGTGGCGGTCAGCGAGGGTACGCCGCCAAATGATCCACCGATAATCATGTTTATAGAGGCCAGTTCATCTTCGGCCTGGAGCAGAGATCCGCCGATCTTCTCCAGATTCGGGGCGAGCCACTCGAGGATTTCGCTGGCGGGCGTGATCGGGTAGGCGGCCACAAATCGCACTCCACCACGTATTGCCCCGAGGCCGCTGGCCTCATTGCCGCTGATGTTCCAGCGCGGGTTGCTGTTTTCAATTTCTGGCAGCCGCTGGAAGCCAGTGGGGGGTTTCTCCCCAGTGTATCATAAGGTCACGCATGCCTGGGCTGCCTGGGTCACTGCTGTGCCTTTGCGTTTCAGGGTGCTTGCCACTGCGCCGAGAATGGCGACTTGCGGAATGCCCAGCAGTTCCGAGAGAAAACCGAGGCCGACCATGTTGCCCCGGCCTTGGTCCACCTGTTTGGCCAGTGTGCTCAGGGGGGCTTCGATGACCCTGGCGCCCGAGTCGAGCAGCACCTGGGGGACATCGCCGGCATCCGGGTCCCTGATGATGATACTGTCCTTGCTCAGGGGTATCTCGTCCTTAAAACGATCCGAGTTCAGCCAGTCGAAAGCCAGCAGGATTTCGAAACGGTCATCCAGGCAAGTGACCGGTTCCAGCCCAATCCTGATCATGGCGGCCGATTCACCTCCCCTGATTTGCGGGCCCGAGGAGCGCGACATGAGGCCATAGAAACCTGCCTTGGCAACGGCCTTGAGAAGGATCTGGCCGGCAGTTACAACTCCACTGCCACCTGATCCAATGATGGCCACTGAAAAGGTTTTGGGACGTGAACTTTGCGTTGAAGTCATAGGCCTGGGTGTTCCGATAGTCATGGCCGCGCCTGGCAGGAAAGAGTATCAAGCGCGGGTCCGGGTCATCCTTTATCTGAGTTTAGCTACTATCTCCATAACTGAGCCGTTGTAGAATGATCTGGATCAGTTGTGATTTTATTAGTGGTTGCTGTTTTTCTTATTGCTTCCAGGGAGGGGCTCTCTCAGATCAGTCCGAGCTGATCCTGGATCAGGTACTTCTGGATAAACCCGCCCAGATTGATGTTGAAGTCCCGGTGGTGACGCACGGTTTTTATCTGGTAGAGCTGGCCATGACGGTCTACGGGTGATTCAGAGAGATCGAGGTAGTGGACCGGGCAGTGATTCTTTTCTTCGTCCAGGACAATGATCACCCTCGGTTTCAGTCGGTACTTCTTGTGGGCCTGCACGACGATGCCGATTTCACCATTGTTCATCTCAACGATAGTGCCCGCCGGGAAGACACCGACACACTCGATGAACTGCGTAACCAGTTCCTTGTCGAACGCGGCATCGCTATTGGCGTGCAGCATGCGTAGCGCCTGGAAGGAGTTACTGCCGTATTTATAGGCGCGCTCGCTGGTGATGGCGTCAAAAAAATCCACGATTGCCACAATCCGGGTGTAGTGGGAGATTTCATGGGCGGCAAGACCCAACGGGTAACCGCCGCCGTGCAGTCGTTCGTGATGGCCGTGGGCGACATCAATCGCGCTGTCAGCCAGCCCCGAGGAGGAGAGCAGAATATCACGGCCGTCGGCGGGATGGCGTTTCATCACCTCGAACTCTTCTGTGGTCAGCCGACCGGGTTTTTTCAGGATGCTGTCGGGGGTGAGCATCTTTCCGGCGTCATGCAGCAGTCCGGCAAGGCCCAGCTCATTCAGCTCGAGATGATTCATCCCCAAGTGCCGGCCAAAGGCGATGGAATAGATGGAGACATTCATGCTGTGCTGGGAGGTGTAGGAGTCCTTGTTTTTGATCTGGGTGAGCAGCACCAGGGCGCTGGGGTTGCGGGAGATGCTGTCAACGCAGCGGGAGACGGCCTCTTTGGCCGCTACCGTATCGATATCCTTGCCACCGCGAACATCCTCCCAGATCGAACTGATCAGGTTGTTGGATGACCTGAAGGTCGAGAAGGCAGGCTGCAACTCCTGGCGCAAATCGATCAGTTCTCTCGGTTGCTTCGGTTTCTTGCTGAGAAAACTGAAGCGGCTCTTTCTTTTGGATACCGAGTGAATTTCTGTGGATACCCCCCGTTCCGCTGTGGTGTACTTGGGGAGCATTACCTTTTTCGATAGAGATTTATCGATAAGGGCGTAATGGCTGTAGCTCTTCAGCGTGGCTATGTCTTCCGGGGTTTCAATCACGAAACCCTGGAACAGAAAAGGGGTGTCTTCCCAGGGGCAATCGAGTTCACAGACATACATGCCAATCTTCAGCTCACTGACCGGCAGCTGGATCTTGACTTTGTCTGTGACATTTAACTTTTTTTTCTGTGGGGGCGGCATCGCTGTTTTGGATAAATTACCGGGACAATGGGTTAATCAACCTGATTGTGAAAACTCGAATTTCCTCTACCCTGGTTAGCGACCCATTATGGAATAAGTTAAACCTGATTCAACTGTTCTTGTACATATAATTTTAGCATCAGTTGGAACTATATGAATGGCTGGCGCTAAAATAGCACTGGTTTGTGTTTCTCTGGGAGTCAAATGCCTAATCTGTTTCGCAATGCCTTGCCTTTCATCCTTGTGATCTGCGTGGTTATGCCGTTGCAGGCAGAGATTGAGCATGCTGATGGCGATGCATCCCTG
This sequence comes from Sedimenticola sp., assembly GCA_002869585.1. Classification (GTDB taxonomy): domain Bacteria; phylum Pseudomonadota; class Gammaproteobacteria; order Chromatiales; family Chromatiaceae; genus BM503. Next base: position 10,741 of record PKUO01000100.1, on the reverse strand, counting down.
TCGACCGAGGGCGAGATTATCGCCAGCTATCTGACGAAGGTAGAGACCCGGCTGATGCCCCGCTTCACCTTTGCAGATGTGCTCTGGCCGCCCCGCGAGGTGACATTGGTGGCGTTCAAGGATACCCGGGCGATGGAGATGTGGGCCAAGGCAGAAGATGGCCGATGGCGGCATATCAAGGATTACCGGATCAAGGGGATGAGCGGCCGGGCGGGCCCGAAACTGAGAGAGGGAGACAGGCAGGTGCCTGAGGGCTTTTATCGTATAGAGGCGTTGAACCCCAACAGCCAGTTTCATCTCTCCATGAAACTCAATTACCCGAATGAGTTTGATCTCGTCCGGGCGCTGGAAGACCAGCGGGAGAATATCGGCAGTGACATTTTCATCCATGGCAAGGATGTTTCCACAGGCTGTCTGGCCATGGGCGATAATGCAGTGGAGGAGCTGTTTGTGGTTGCCAGCCTGATCGGGACAGAAGCGGTTTCAGTGATCATCTCACCGAAGGATTTCCGCTTCAGGCCGTTTTCCACCCTTCCCACCGATCTGCCGGACTGGGCCTATCTCCTGAGCCGCGACATTGCCAAAAGACTTGAGCAATTTCCTCTGAGTGAGAAGTAAACACTGCGTCTACTTGCCGACTGGCAGTCTGTGGTAAGGTGCAGTCTGATAGTCAGAAGCCGGTCCTAGATGCCTAAATCCCCAACCACAAAACGCAAAAACTCATCCAAATCTGTAAGCAAAAAGCGGCAGCCCAAATCGGGCCGGGGCAGATCATCGAATAGATCCCGCAAGCCGTCGTCGGGCAGATCCTGGCTGACTCGATTTGCCATTATCGGATTACTGTTGAGTCTGGTTTTCGCCGTCTATGTCGCCTTGCTGGATCAGCAGGTGCGTTCCAAATTCTCAGGCAAACGCTGGGCAGTGCCCGCCCGTGTCTATGGCCGGCCGATGGAGCTCTATCCCGGCGCTGAGATCAGTACCGCGCAGCTGGCTTCGGAGCTGACTCGTCTGGGTTATCGCAAAGTCAGCTATCCCAAGCACCCGGCCAGCTGGTCGATGAACAAAAACCGATTTTTGGTCTATACCCGTCCCTTCAGGTTCTGGGACAGCGAAGAGCCTTCGCTGCTGGCGGAGATCGTTTTCAATAACGGTGTCATTGCCGCGCTCAAACACAAAGATTCTGACCTGCCGCTGATGCGGCTCGAGGCCCCCGAGATCGGCAGCATCTATCCGGCCCATAACGAGGACCGGGTTTTGGTGTCGCGCGAGGAGTTGCCGGATACCTTGGTTGCGGCCCTGTTTGCGGTTGAGGACCGTGCGTTTTACTCACATTACGGGGTCGATCCGCGAGCGATTCTGCGCGCCGGCTGGTCCAATATCCAGGCTCGGGGTGTGGTCCAGGGCGGTAGCACACTGACCCAGCAGCTGGTGAAAAACTTCTACCTGACCCGGGAGCGCAGCCTCTGGCGCAAGTTCAACGAGGCGATCATGGCGGTGTTGCTGGAGATCCATTTCTCCAAGGATCAGATTCTGGAGGGCTACGCCAACGAGATCTATCTCGGACAGGATGGCCAGCGGGCGATTCATGGTTTCGGTCTGGCCAGTCACTTCTATTTCAATCAGCCCCTGCAGGAGTTGGACCTGCCCAAGCTGGCGCTGTTGGTCGGGCTGGTCAAGGGACCCTCCTACTACGATCCACGCCGCCACCCGGAACGCGCCCTGGCGCGGCGCAATCTGGTGATTGATCTGTTGCAGGAACAGCAACTGATCAGCGACAGCCAGGCCAAGGAGGCCAAGTCAGCGAAGCTTGCAGTTAATGAGCGTAAAGGGATAGGGCAGGGCCGCTATCCGGCATTTATCGATCTGGTCCGCAGGCAGTTGCACCGTGATTACCGTGAAGAGGACCTGACCTCGGAAGGTCTGCGCATCTTCACTACCCTGGATCCCTGGATGCAGGACCAGGCATCGATGGCCGTTACCGGACGCCTGTCCCAGCTGGAGAAGAGCCATAAATTTCAGCAGGACAGCCTGCAGGCGGCCGCGGTTTTAGTTGGTCCCCAGAATGGCGAAGTGCTGGCGCTGGTCGGAGACAGAAACCCGGCCTATGCCGGTTTCAATCGTGCCCTCGACGCAGTGCGTCCGATCGGTTCACTGATCAAGCCGGTGGTCTATCTGGCGGCGCTGATGCAACCACAACGCTATACACTGATCAGTCGTCTGGAAGACAGATCGATCACGCTGAAAGAACCAAACGGTAAGAAATGGACCCCGGGTAATTACGACAACCAGGAGCACGGTGAGGTGCTGCTGCACAAGGCACTGGCCCATTCCTATAATCTGGCCACCGTCAGACTGGGCCTGGATATCGGGCTGGACGAGATTGTGGATCTGTTGAGGCAACTGGGCATTTCCCGGCCCATAGACCAGGTGCCGGCGCTGCTGCTCGGTGCAGTATCTCTGTCGCCGCTGGAGGTTGCCCAGCTTTATCAGACATTCGCCGCGAACGGTTACTATTCCCCGCTGCGGGCGATCCGTGAGGTGCTCTCCAGCAGTGATGAGCCCTTGCAACGCTACCCGCTCACGGTGCGGCAATCAGTTGAGCCAGGTCCACTGTATCTGCTGAATCGGAATCTACAAGAGGTGGTGAGGCAGGGAACCGGTCAGCGGCTGGCCTCCTTCGTCGCCCCCGAGATGAATATTGCCGGGAAAACCGGTACCACCAATAATCTGCGTGACAGCTGGTTTGCCGGATTTTCCGGCGATAAGGTGGCAGTTGTCTGGGTGGGTCGGGATGATAACCAGAGCGCCGGTCTGACCGGTTCGAGCGGTGCTTTGCTGGTCTGGGGTGATATGATGAAGCGTCTGGGGGTGATGCCCTTGGGGTTGATGAAGCCCGAGTCGGTGGTGACCGAGTGGATAGAACCTGCGAGCGGTTTGAAGGCTGATGAAAATTGCAGCCAGGCGAGGCAATATCCCTTTATTCAAGGCTCTGCACCGACGGTGGAAGCCTCATGTGTCGGTTCATCCAACGGGGCGTTGCAGCGATTGTTCAGGAGCTTTTTTGAATGAGACAGTTTTTTTTAGTAGCCAGTGTGCTGACTTTACTGCTCGCGGGCTGCGCGAGCGAACCCCCGCGTATCGCCGCGCCGGTGAGTGAGCCGGCTGGGGCACCCTCGCAGCCATCGGCCCTTCCCGAGGAGCGGGTAGAGGATTCGGGCGTGGTGATCCGCGCTTACGAACCACCGGAAATGGTGGCGGTGGTACCCACCCACGGCCAGGCGGTACGCTCATTGGTTGGACAGGCCGAAAAGCAGGAGGCAGCAGGAAATCTGCCCGCCGCTATCAGCAGCATCGAGCGCGCCTTGCGCATCGAACCACGCAACGCCCATTTGTGGAACAAGCTGGCCCACCTGCGTTTCACACAGGGCCAGAATGGATTGGCCGAGGAGCTTGCCAGTAAGTCCAATTCCCTGGCCGGGGCGGATGTAAAGATCAAGCGCGATAACTGGAACCTGATTGCCAGGGCGCGCCGGGCGCTGGGAGATGCTACCGGTGCCGGGGTGGCGGAACGCAAGGCGAGATTGCTTTACTGAGCAATGACACGGGGAATGGGATACAATTCAATAAGTAGCGTTCAGCCCAGAGCCAGAGGAGGATGGTAACGGCATGAGTCTCTATGCCGCATCTAAACTGATCAGTCAGGCCCGACAACTGGCTGCCGAATACCGGCGCACCATGGGTAAGCCTTTGCCAGGAATCAGCAATGAGATCGCCCTGCATGACGCCATCACCCTGTTGCAGCTCGAGCCCGTTGCGGATAACCAGGGGGGCTATGACGCCCTTGACCCGGCCAGGGGCGACAGAAAGGTTCAGATCAAGAGCCGAACCATCTTCGACGAAACCAAATCCGGTCAGAGGATAGGCCAGATCAAGGTCGAACAGGACTGGGACACGCTGGTCCTGGTGCTCATGGATGAACAGTACGAACCCTATGAGATCTATGAGGCCGATAAGGATGAGTTGATAGAATTCATAGATAAGTCCAGCAGCAGCCGCGCCAAACGGGGCGCCCTCTCGGTGTCGCGCTTCAAGATCATCGGCCGCCTGATCTGGACCCGAGAAGAGGGTCTGGATGCCGAAGTCTGGGACAATCAGGCCGGATGAGTTACCGCGCTGTACACGCCTTATGATCGATACCCAGGAGGTGCTTGGCCCAGACGGTCTGCTGGCGCAATGCGTTGATGGGTTTGTCTATCGCGCCCAGCAGGCAGATATGGCGGTTGCGGTGGCGAATGCCATTGAGCAGGGCAGCGTTCTGATCTGTGAGGCAGGAACCGGCACCGGTAAAACCTTTGCGTACCTGGTCCCTGCGCTCTTGTCCGGTCAGAAGGTGATCATCTCCACCGGCACTAAAAACCTCCAGGATCAGCTCTATCATCGCGACCTTCCGGTTGTAAAAAAGGCGCTGGCGAGCCCTTCCCAGGTTGCGCTGCTCAAGGGCAGGGCCAACTATCTCTGTATTCATCGCATGGAAAACACCCTGTTCGAGGGGCGTCTACGCTCGCGTGAAATGGTGGATCAGCTGATGACCATCAAGGGCTGGTCGGGTACCACTAAAAGTGGGGATGTCACCGAAATTTCCGGTTTGCCGGAAGATGCCGCGATCTGGCCCTATGTCACATCGACCACGGAGAACTGTCTGGGCCAGGAGTGTCCCTCCTACAGCAACTGCCATCTGCTGGAGGCGCGGCGACGTGCCCAGGAGGCAGACCTTGTGGTGATCAACCACCATCTGCTGTGCGCGGATTTTGCCCTCAAAGAAGAGGGCTTCGGCGAGCTCCTGCCGGCAGCTGACTGTTTTATTATCGATGAGGCCCATCAGTTGCCGGAAGTGGCGAGCAATTTTTTCGGGGTCACCGTCAGCGGGCGTCAGCTGACCGAGTTGGCCAGGGATATAGAGACCGAATACCTGCGCGAGGCCGGTGAGCAGCGGGAGATACCGGATCAGGCGGCGGCAATGTCGAAGGCGGTTAAGGATCTGCGCCTGGTCTTCGGGCTGGATCTGCGTCGCGGACCCTGGAACGAGATCAGCCGTGATGAGCGTATCCAGAATGCGATTGCGGACCTCAGGCGTGAACTGCTTACCCTCAGTGAACAGCTTCAGATTTTGAAGGGGCGCGGCAAAGGTCTGGACAGTTGCCTGGCGCGTAGCGAGCAACTGCTGGCCAGTCTGTCATCTGTCTGTGATACCGGCGCGGATGATGATATTCGCTGGTTCGAGACCCAGCGCCAGAGTTTTCGGCTGAACAGGACGCCACTGGACATTTCCGAGATGTTTCATGCCCAGATGCTGCGCCATCCCGGCAGCTGGATCTTCACCTCGGCGACCCTGGCGGTTGGCAACAGGTTTGATCACTTTCAGCGTCAGCTAGGGCTGAGCGAGGTGGCGACCGGGTTATGGGACAGTCCCTTTGACTACCCGAATCAGGCGCTCTGGTTTGTACCCAAGGGGTTGCCGGATCCACGCACCCCTGAATATACCCGGGCAGTTCTGGAGGTGGCCGAACAGGTTCTGGAGGCCAGCCGGGGACGGGCGTTTTTGTTATTCACCAGTCATCGCGCATTACGTAAGGCAGCTGACTATCTGGAAGGCAGAATCAGTTATCCCGTGCTGGTTCAGGGTACGGCGCCAAAGGGAGAACTGCTGGAGCGGTTCAGGGAACTGGGTAACGCGGTTCTGCTGGCAACAGCCAGCTTCTGGGAAGGGGTGGATGTACGCGGTGAGGCGCTCTCCTGCGTGATTATCGACAAACTGCCCTTTGCCTCGCCGGGTGATCCGGTGTTGCAGGCGAGGATTGATGCGGTAAGAAAGCGTGGCGGCAACCCGTTTTTCGAATTTCAGCTTCCCCAGGCGGCCATTGCCCTGAAGCAGGGAGCAGGGCGGCTGATCCGCGATGGCACGGACTCCGGCGTGTTGGTCATCTGTGATCCGCGCCTCCTGAAGAAAGGCTATGGCCATGTCTTCCTTGAGAGCATGCCGCCCATGGCGCGCACCAGGGAGGTGGAGGATGTGCGCCGATTCTTCGCCGGGTAGACCTGTCAGTCGTTGAAGCCGTACTCGTTGATCATCTCCTCGATCGGTTCCAGAACATCCATGGAGCGATCCAGCAGTTTGAAGCCGGTATCATAAAAGGCGCTGTTGATGTCGTTGCTGCACCAGCGGCTTTCCGCATTGAATCGGAGCTTTCTGGGGCCGCTCTCAGGGTCGTGCCATCTGACCTCCAGTTCATACTTCCTGTTCAGCTCGATGGGTTGTTCACTGATCAGCATTAGTCCAGTGGTGGTAATATCGACAATGTGGCCGATCATCTCATCCGACTGCAAATCCCACACCCGCAGATAGTAGATCAGGTGACGCCTCAGGACGCGCCTGCGGTCTTTTTCCTCGATTTGTGACTCTTCCTCTGAAACCGGATTGTGCGTTTTTCCCAGATACATGCTCATGCCTCGACAGTTGTCAGTGTTGATGCCTTATTTGAAGGTTATCGCCCGGACAGGCCAAGAAGTTTAGCCTGTGATGAAAATTTCATGAATCTCCTGGTTTTTCTGATGTTAGCTACACACATTGGGTGGTTTAGCCGGTAAAATGACCGAATGATAATTCTCGCCCTGGAAACCGCTACTGAAGCCTGCTCGGCCGCCCTGTATGTCGATGGTGATGTGCAGCTGAAATACCAGGTGGAACCGAGAAAACACAGTGAGCTGATTCTGACCATGCTGGAACAGTTGCTCAGCGAAAGCGGTCTGAGGCTGACGCAACTCGATGCACTGGCCTTTGCCAACGGCCCTGGGGCATTTACCGGGATAAGGATTGCCACCGGTGTCATACAAGGCGTTGCCTATGGCGCAGACCTGCCGGTGATAACGGTATCGACCCTGGCGACACTGGCGCAGCGCGCCTTTCGTAAGCATGGCCATCGTCAGCTGATGACTGCCTTCGACGCACGGATGAACGAGGTTTACTGGGGCTGTTACCGGATTTCAGAGGATGACTTGGCTGTCACGGTGATTGGTGATCAGATCTCGGTCCCTGAACAGGTGCAGCTGCCCGAGGCTGGCGATTGGTATGGTGTCGGTACCGGCTGGGGTAGCTATGCGAGCCAACTCGGCGAACGCTGCGGCGATCTGGTCACGGGTTACCGGCCCGATCTCTACTGTTCTGCCCAGGATGTAGCGCAACTGGCCCAGGCTGTCCCCAGAGAGCTGTGGGTCCCCGCAGATCAGGCGCTTCCCGTCTATTTGCGTGATCAGGTCGCCAAGAAAGCCAAGCCAACCGCCTGATTTCAATCAGCCAGTCTCTCCCTCAAAGGTTTGGAATCATCCGAACACGAGCTGTCTCCGCAAAAAATCCATAAAAATGAATCAGATTCCCTGGGTGGTTTAATTGATTTATATCAATTGTGCTTATTTATTTTTGATGGTGGAATATCAGCCGTTTTTATGACCACGGAATGGCGTGTCTTGCCGTAGCCCTATTCAGCTTCGGTTTTGTTGATAATCGATTGATTGAGAAGGGGATCGGTATGGTGCTAATTCGCCAGTTTGTGGTGGTTGCATGGCTGTGCTTTTTTGTCGTGATGGTGGCCGATGCGCAATCCGGGGCTGGGCTTAGCACGCTCGCACAGGACAAGCAGATCAGCGAATTGCAGCGCAGCATAGAGACACTCGCAAGTGATCCTGTTCAGTTAGCCAGATTGAGGGAAGAGGGGCGCGAGCGAACGATCCTTTGCCGGACCTGTCATGGCGTGGACGGTATCTCTGTGAAAGAGCTGGTTCCCAATCTGGCGGGTCAGAATCCTGTCTATATTGTCGATCAGTTTCAGCGCTTTGGCGATGGGCGCCGGTTTGACTACTTGATGAGCGGGCTGGCAAAGTCATTTTCGGATGAGGATAAGATCAGGATCGCGCTCTATTATTCGGGTCTTGTGGCCGGGCCAACGGATGTGGAATTCGACTCTGGCCTGTTATCTCGGGGAAAAAAGATATTCTTGTCGGTATGTAGTGAATGCCATGGCCAGGATGGACATGGACAGCAGGGCTATGCCCGGCTTGCCGGGCAACGGCAGGATTACGTTGTGAAGATGCTGCAGGAGTTCAGGGATCGCACTGGTCGTCGCAGTAACCCCTGGATGTCAGCGGTTGCCTTGAAACTGGATGAATCGCAAATGGAAGCGGTGGCGGCCTATGTCGCCAGTCTCCGATAGTCGACCGGAACTAATTTACCGCCGTCCAGTTTTCCGAAACAATTTCAAACGCCCCCGGGCAGCCGTCCAGGGTGAGCGTCTTTTTACCGAGATCCGAATATTCATCACTGTTGTAGTGCTGTTTGAACGAAACCTCATAGCGGTTGTTGGCCAGTTGCCGGACGCTGATGTTGTCTATGGTGATCTGCTGGTTGGGGCGTTTAGAAAAGATCTCTCCCTTGTACCTTTCCCACTCGGCAAAATCGCGCCCTTTGGGATCGACAAAGGTTTTTGAATAGCTGTCCAGGTAGTTGTTGATGTCGCCTTTTTTCCAGGCATTGAGCCAACCTTCCAGAAAACGGCTCACTTTTTCATCGATATATGAGTTGGATGGGAGCTTGCTGAAGGACTCAGTCACCAGGCGCAGATTGCCATTTTCGTTTTTGAAATACAGCTGCTTTTGTCCCAGCGAGATGATATTTCTTGCGCAGTAATACTGGGTAAAATCAAACACTACCTGATGACCATCTTCCTTGAAGATGTAGACATTCTCGGCCTCAATGTGTTTTTCCGGATAGGCGTCATTCAGGCGTTGCTTGTGCTGAATCCAGGCCTGCTTGCCCTTTCCCGATTGACTTTTGAATGAAGGGTGCAGCAGATCGGAGAGTTGTTCCGAATCGCCAGACTCCCAGGCATTGATGAACTGGTCGAGCGTGCCAAGCAGGTTTTCCCGCTGTTTGTTGTATTCCGGTTCGCTGACAAATTCGGCGTGTTTGGTGATGATCACCGGGGTGTTCTGATTGAGGATCTTTCTCAGTTCGCCAATCTCATTGTTATTGAACGCGACACAACCTCGGGTGGTATTCTTGTCGGGATCATCATAAGCGCGACCGTGCAGCCAGATGCCACTGCCGTTCCTGCCCTCGATCTTGTCCAGGGGATTGGGGTAGTCGATCGGGAAGGCGCCGCTGCCATAAATGGGATCGAGGCTTTCATCGGGAATGAAAGAGGTGATGCGGTAAACCCCTTCGGGTGTCCTTTTATCGCCCTCCTGAAGTTTGTCGCCTCCGTTCTCGCCAAACAACAGGTTGTCGAAGCTTCGAATCAGCCTTGGCTTGTTGTCCTTGATGTCTATCAGGTAGGCCGCCTTGGAGGTTTTGTCGACCAGCACAGTGGTATTCACTTCACTGTTTCGGGAGAACACGTGATTGGGTATCTGGGATGCATCTGCCGAGATGCATGCGCCTAATAACCCCAGGCATAGGACATTATTCAGTTTTTTGTTTATTACACGTTTCATCGGGCTGGTTATTTTTACACTGACGGTTATGGTTGCCGAAAAAAATTTAGCTTATTCTACATTCGCGCTAAGATACCGGCAAATCAGGAATTTTATTGTATAATCACGGAATTATGAACAGTTAGAAGTAAAAAATATGGTTACGAAACGAATTAGCGGCAAAATAGTTAGAAATTGGTTCGTTGTAGGGTGCCTGGCACTCTTTGCTTCTGCTCCTTTTGCCACAGAAGACTCCAACCAGGAGATCAACGCACTGATCAGCCAGGGAAAATATGGCGAGGCGTTGGCTGCGATTGACGCCCGACAGGCGGCGGGAGAGAGCCAGCCCTCACTGGAACTTTTGAAAGGTGCTGTCCTGGTGCGAAGCGGAGAGCTGGATCAGGCTATGGAGGTGTTTCAGGCGCTGGCCAAGGATCATCAGAATGATGCGGCCATTTTCAACAATATCGGTGTGATTCATGCTGAAAAGGGTGAGATGGATAAGGCCCGGGGTGCCTTTGAAACAGCCCTGGCGATCAGTCCCGAATATGAACAGGCCCTGTATAATCTGGGCGATGTCTATGCGGAACTGGCTTGCCGTACCTACGGCAAGATCCAAAATCCCAATTCCGGCATTATTCCAGGGTTCTGTGAGTCATCGGCCGTAACGCAAACTGCAAACATGGCAGCAAGTAGGGCTGATTACACCGCTGATCCAAAGGCAATGGATGGAGCGCAGCAGGCGGTTTTCGACGCAGTCCAAGGCTGGAAGGAACGTTGGGCCAGCCAGGATATCGATGCCTACCTGGACAGTTACGCGGCCAATTATGCGCAACAGGGATTGACCCGGGAGGCCTGGGCCAACAAACGGAAGCAGGCACTCAAGCGTCCGCAGTGGATCAGGATTGAATTGGACAATCCGGAAGTGGCTGTTACCGGGAATCAGGCAACGGTGAGGTTCGTGCAAAAATACACCGCCAGCAACTATCAGGATGTGGTGGTCAAGCAACTGACTCTGAATCAGGATGAGGGTGGCTGGAAAATCGTCAGGGAGCGGGTGCTTTAAGGGAAGAGGTCAGAAAATTTCCTGGTAAAGCGGGGGTAGTAAAAAACGGGGCCTTAGGCCCCGTTTTGGTTTTCACTGGCGCGTAACGATCAACCAAAGATATCGTGGGTGATGTTCTTGAACCAGCTGTGGGCATAGGCCACTTCCCGCTTG
>PKUO01000027.1 GCA_002869585.1 Sedimenticola sp. | reverse complement strand
GTCCTGAACGGCGGGGTTTTTCGCTCATTAGGATTACTTTGCAATCCGCGCCTTATATCTCCGCCCTGAAGGGCGAAGTTTTACGGCGCAATTGATAAAAACCGCCCGCCCCCTCCCCGTTCACCTGCGCAACTGTTAGAATTATTATAATTACAGACCAGATGCAGCGCCCCTTCTCTCACCACCCAGAGGATCTCGACCAGATGTCCGAACCCGTCACCAATATTCAGGACGACACCCGACTGAAACGACTACAGCGGACTCTGGATAGTGGCGCCATGAAACAGGCGGGACGGATGCTCAATGCCCTGCGTCCCGGTGAAATCGCCCATCTGCTGGAAGCCCTGCCGCTGACCGAGCGCGAAATTCTCTGGGGCATGGTGGATGAAGCCCAGGACGGCGAGGTGCTGGTACACCTCACCGACGAGGTGCGCGCCGACCTGATCAGCAAGATGGACCGGGAAGAGCTGCTGGCCGCCACCTCCGGTCTGGATGTAGATGACCTGGCGGATCTGGTGCAGGAGCTTCCCCAAGCCGTCACCCAGGAGATCATCGAATCCCTCGATCTACAGCATCGCAGCCGGCTCGAGGCGATCCTCTCCTACCCGGAGGACACGGCCGGCGGTCTGATGAATCCCGACGCCGTCACCGTGCGTCCCGAGGTTACCCTGGATGTGGTGATGCGCTACATGCGCCGCCTGAAAGATCAGATCCCGGAGTTCACAGACAACCTGATCGTGGTCAATCGGGACGGCAAGTACCTGGGTGTACTGCCGCTCATCACGCTGGTCACCAACGATCCTGAGGAGACCGTGGCAGAGGTAATGTCCCTGGACGCCAAACCCATTCCAGTCACCTGGGACGACGGACAGGTTGCCAACCGCTTCGAGCAGCACGACCTGATCTCCGCGCCGGTCATCAATGATGACGGTATGCTCATCGGCCGCATCACCATCGATGACGTGGTCGACGTGATCCGTGAAGAGGGCGAGCATCAGTTCATGGGGCAGGCGGGTCTGTCGGAGGACGAGGATATGTTCGCCCCGGTGCTGATCTCCGCGCAACGGCGCGCCGTCTGGCTCTGGATCAACCTGATCACCGCCTTTCTCGCCTCCTGGGTGATCGGCATGTTTGAGGCGACCATTGAAAAGGTGGTCGCCCTGGCGGTGCTGATGCCGATCGTTGCCAGCATGGGTGGCATCGCAGGCAGTCAGACGCTGACACTCACCATACGCGGTATCGCACTTGGACAGCTTTCAGCGAGCAATACGCGCTGGCTGGTGCTCAAGGAACTCGCGGTGGGAGCGCTGAACAGTATTATCTGGGCTGCCGTGGTGGCGGTTGTGGCCGGCATCTGGTTTGACAGTACCAGCATCGCCCTGCTGATCGCCGCCGCCATCTCCATCAACCTGATCTTTGCCGCATTGACCGGCGCGGTGCTGCCTATCGCATTGGACAAGGTCGGCATCGATCCAGCCCTGGCCGGCTCGGTGCTGCTCACCACAGTAACCGATATTGTCGGTTTCCTGGCCTTCCTCGGCCTGGCGCCCCTGTTCCTGCTCTAATCGCCCAGGCGATCCGCCAGCAACTCGATCCAGTGCACAACCCTCAGACCGGTGCCGGTTGCCAGATGCATCTGGCAACCGATATTGGCCGTGGCAATTATTGTCGGCCCACCCGCTTCAATATGTGCGATCTTGTTGTCGCGCAACCGGGTGGACAACTCAGGCTGCAGCAGTGAATAGCTACCCGCAGATCCGCAGCAAAGGTGTGCGTCCTGAATTGGCGTCAGGACAAATCCGAGTCGCTGCAGGATACCCTCAACCACCCCTGGCAATCTTTGACCATGCTGCAGGGTGCAGGGGGCATGGAAGGCGATTTTCTCACCGGCCGGGTCAATGGCAAGCCGGGCCAGGCCTTCCCCGGCAATCAGTTCTGACAGATCGCGGGTGTGCGCCGAGATAAAGGCCGCCTTTTCCGCATATTCGGGATCGTGCTTGAGAACCTCGCCGTACTCCTTGACCATCAACCCGCAACCGCTGGCACTGACGATGATCCCCTCGACCCCTTGCTGTAAACCCGACCACCAGGCATCGATGTTCCGACGCATGAAGTCGTAGCCCTCTTCACGCTGGCCATTGTGATAGCTGACCGCCCCACAACAAACCCCGCCGGGCGTACGCTCCAGGCGAATCCCCAGCCTGTCCAGCACCTGGGCGGTCGCGGCATTGACCGAGGGTGTCACCGCCTTCTGCACACAGCCTTCCAGAACCAGAAAACGTCGGGCATGGGTACTATCGACCCAGGGACGGGCAGTGCTTATTTGTGGCAATTTTCTTTTCGAGGCCGCCGGCAACAAGGGTTTCGCCAGCCCCGCCAGGGCCAACAGTGCGGAGAAACGCGCTGGGTAAGGGATAATCTTGCGCATCAGCCAGCGTTTCAGCTGCTCCACGGGCGGATAGGCCACCTGCTGCTGCATCAGGGTACGGCCGATATCCGCCAGACGTGCATAGTTGACCCCGGAGGGACAGGTGGTCTCGCAGGAGCGGCCGCTGAGGCAGCGATCGAGATGGGTCAGGGTGCGTGCGGTGGCCGGTTGGCCTTCCAGCAGTTGCTTGACCAGATAGATGCGCCCCCGCGGCCCGTCCCGCTCATCACCCAGCAACTGATAGGTCGGACAGGTCGCGGTGCAGAAGCCGCAGTGAACGCAACTGCGCAGTATCGCCTCGGCCTCCTGGCCATCGGCAGTATTGCGGTATTTGTCGATAATCGATGTTTCCATGCCGCCTGATCCTAGAGTTGCGGATAGAGACGGCCGGGATTGAATATCCCGACAGGATCCAGTGCCCGTTTCAAGCGCTGGTGGAAGTCAAGGAGCGTCGGTTGCAGGGGCTGAAAAACCTCACTATCCCGGTCCCCGCCACGAAACAGCGTGGCGTGCCCGCCCAGTGACTCGGCCTGGTCACGCAGCGGCGTCACATCCCTCCGGCCAGACAGCCAACGCTGGGCGCCGCCCCAATCGATAAACCCGGTTGACTCAATACCCTCGATAGGCGTAGCCGTTGCCGGCAACGAAATCCGCCAGAGTGGCCGGTCGGAGGCAAGACTGGGATGTTGCAAGTCGCGCACCCCGACCCAGAAAGCAGCGGCCTGATCCAGCTCCTCACCACCGACCCGTTGCGCTGCAGCCAGAACTGCTGGGCGTGAACCGGAAAGGCGCAGACAGAGCTGGCCATCGGTAAAGCAGGCGGCAGTGATCGGCAGGGGCTTGCCGGCCAGCTCTCTGAACAGCGCCAGCGCCTCCGCCTCGGAACAGGAACGCACCTGCGTCCGCTCAACCACTGCGCGGGGCATCACCTTCAGGCTGACATCGAGCAGCAACCCGAGGGTTCCCAGCGCCCCGCACATCAGCCGCGAGAGGTCGTAACCGGCGACATTCTTCATCACCTCGCCGCCGAAGCGCAGGATTTCGCCCTGACCGTTGATAACCCGGGCGCCGAGCACGAAATCCCGCGTCGAACCATTGAAGGGACGCGCCGGCCCAGAGAGCCCGCTGGCAATCACGCCACCGATGGTTGAGCCCTCGCCAAAACGCGGCGGCTCGAAGGCCAGCACCTGGCCCTGTTCCGCAAGGACAGACTCGATCTCGCTGAGCAGGGTGCCGGCCCTGGCGGTTATCACCAGTTCCTTGGGTTGATAGTTGATGATGCCCGTGTGACCGGCAAGCTGCAGTGGATCACCCTTGGGTGTTCTGCCGTAGAAGGACCTTGTCCCACCGCCGATCAGTTGCAGGGGGCGCTTTTCGGCCACGGCATCCGTGACAGTCTCCTGGAGCATCCGGGTCAGATCAGACATCAGTCGTGCCCCTTGTGCAGAGTACGGTACTCAGAACAGCGGCGCGGGGTCGGTACGCCTTTGCCCGGGTTGAGCAGGCCATCCGGATCAAAGGCCGCCTTTACCGCCCGAAACTGGGCCAGCTCGGCAGGGGAAAACTGCACGCACATCTGGTTGATCTTCTCGATACCGACACCATGCTCGCCAGTGATGGTGCCGCCCACCTCGACACAGAGTTCGAGAATGCGTCCACCCAGCTCCTCGGTCTTTTCCAGCTCTCCGGGCTTGTTGGCATCATAGAGAATCAGCGGATGCATGTTGCCATCACCGGCGTGAAAGACGTTGGCCACCCGCAAACCGTATTCGTCAGCCATCTCCGCGATGCCCTTGAGCACCTCTGGCAGGCGATGCCGGGGGATGGTGCCGTCCATACAGTAGTAATCGGGAGAGAGGCGTCCGACGGCCGGAAAGGCCGATTTTCTGCCCTTCCAGAACAGTTGCCGCTGCAGCTCATCCTCGGCCTGGCGTACCTCGGTGGCGCCACAGGCCAGTAACTCTTCACGCACCAGCCTGATCTGCTCCTCGACTTCCTGGCGGGTGCCATCCACCTCACACAGCAGAATCGCCGCGGCATCGATGGGATAACCGGCCTGCACAAACTCCTCGGCGGCCTGGATGGCGAAACCATCCATCATCTCCAGACCGGCCGGGATAATGCCCGCAGCGATAATCTCACCGACGGCGATGCCCGCCTTCTCCACATCATCGAAAGCGGCCAGCAGTACACCGGTGGTTTCCGGTATCGGCAGCAGATTCACGGTGACCTCAACCACCACGCCGAGCATCCCCTCGGAGCCGATCATCAGCGCCAGCAGATCATAGCCGGGGGAATACAGGGCATCCGAACCGATGGTGATCATATCCCCCTGCTGGGTGATCACCTTCAATTTCAACACGTTATGCACTGTCAGGCCGTATTTCAGGCAGTGCACGCCACCGGAGTTTTCGGCGATGTTACCGCCAATGGTGCAGGCGATCTGGGATGAGGGATCGGGTGCGTAGTAGAGCCCATACTGGGCTGCGGCCTCGGAAACCGCCAGATTGCGCACTCCCGGTTCAACTCGGGCGGTCCGGGCGGCAGGGTCGATCTCGAGGATATTTTTCAATTTGGCGAGGCTCAGCACCACCCCCTGGGGATGGGGCAGCGCACCGCCGGACAAGCCAGTTCCGCTGCCACGCGCCACCACCGGCACGCCGAGCTTATGGCAGAGCTGCATCACCTCCTGAACCTGCTCCACTGTCGAGGGCAACACCACGATCATCGGCAACTGACGATAGGCGGACAAGCCGTCGCACTCGTAGGGACGGGTGTCCTCCTCCTCAAGCAGAACCCCGTCATCCGGCAGCAGCTCCCGCAGGCCTGCAACCAGCTCCCCTAAGCTGAAGGAGATATTTTTTTCCTCTGTCGCACTATTCAAAGGCAGTACCTGAATCACTCCAAGCAGACATCAATACCATACGATTTAACCTGGGCTGTGATCTATTTTCTCCGCACCCATATGGTGCCTTAATCCGGGCTGTGCGACACTTTACCTGATTCTGGTGAAAAATAACCGCTTAGAAAGTATCTCTATTTATTTTTAGAATGCGTCTAAGATGGCACATCGTTTAATTACCAACACAGAGTTCAGCTCGTCGATCGAGGAAGTTAGTTATGGGAATGCAATCTTTTAATCCACCAATCCGCACACTGATGGGTCCCGGACCTTCAGATGTACACCCACGCATTCTTGAGGCCATGTCCCGCCCCACCATTGGACACCTGGACCCCGTCTTTGTCGAGATGATGGAGGAGGTCAAGGGCCTGCTTCAGTATGCATTCCAGACCGAAAACGTCCTGACCATGCCAATCTCCGCCCCTGGCTCGGCAGGCATGGAATCCTGCTTCGTCAACCTGGTGGAACCGGGTGACAAGGTGATCGTCTGCCAGAATGGCGTATTTGGCGGACGCATGAAGGAGAACGTCGAGCGCAGCGGCGGCGTAGCCGTGATGGTGCAGGATGCCTGGGGCAACGCGGTCGACCCACAGAAGGTGGAAGACGCCCTGAAGGCCAATCCGGATGCCAAGATTCTCGCCTTCGTCCAGGCCGAAACATCGACCGGCGCCGAATCCGACAGCAAGACCCTGTGTGAACTGGCAAGAAAGCATGACTGCCTGACCATCGTCGATGCCGTGACCGCCCTGGGCGGCACACCGATCAAGGTGGACGAATGGCAGATCGACGCCATCTACTCCGGCACCCAGAAGTGCCTCTCCTGCACCCCGGGCCTCTCCCCGGTGAGTTTCAGTGAGCGCGCCCTGGACAAGATCAAAAATCGCAAGAGCAAGGTACAGAGCTGGTTCCTCGACCTCAACCTGGTGATGGGCTACTGGGGCAGCGGCGCCAAACGCGCCTACCACCATACCGCACCGATCAACGCCCTGTACGCCCTGCACGAGGCACTGGTGATGCTGAAGAATGAAGGGCTGGAAAACGCCTGGGCGCGCCACCGCAAGAACCACGAAGTGCTCAAGGCCGGCCTCGAGGCGATGGGGCTCACCTTCATCGTCCCGGAAGATCAGCGCCTGCCGCAGCTCAACGCGGTGTCCATCCCGGAAGGGGTCGATGATGCCCTTGTTCGCTCACGCCTGCTCAACGAGTTCAATCTCGAGATTGGCGCAGGTCTCGGCGATCTGGCCGGCAAGGTATGGCGCATCGGACTGATGGGCCACTCCAGCCGCGCCGAGAACATCCTGCTCTGTATTGGCGCACTGGAGGCGGTGCTTTCGGACATGCAGGCCCCGATCAATCGCGGGGTTGCCTTGGGGGCGATGCAGTCGGCCATTTCCGGCTAAGTTCAAGGTGCCGGGGCCGACAATGGCCCCGGCACCCACAGCCGCACGATCAGACTTGCGACAAACCATCCGGCTTGCTACTTTGCTGCACCAATGAAGCCGTTACTCGCTATTCAACACCTCAGTCGCCGATTTGCCGGTCAGCTGGCCGTCAACGACATCAGCTTTGAACTCCATGCCGGTGAGGTACTCGGTTTTCTAGGTCCAAACGGTGCCGGAAAAAGTACCACCATGCGCATGATCAGTGGCGGACTGGCGCCAACTGGTGGGAAAATCGAGATCAACGGCATCGATCTCCTCGAATATCCGTTAAAAGCAAAGTCATCCCTCGGTTATCTGCCGGAGAATCCCCCGCTCTATCCGGAGCTGACCGTGGATGAGTATCTGCGCTTCGCCGGTGAGCTGAGAAAAATCCCCAAGTCGGACCTGGCCAGGGCTGTCGAATCGGTCAAGAACCAGTGTGGACTGAGCGACAGCGGCAAGCGGCTGATCGCCAACCTCTCCAAGGGCTACCAGCAGCGGGTGGGGATAGCCCAGGCGATCATCCATGATCCGGCGGTGGTAATCCTCGATGAACCTACCAACGGCCTCGATCCCAATCAGATCCAGGAGATCCGCTCTCTGGTTCGTGAGCTCGGCAAGACCCGTGGCATTATTCTCTGCACCCATATCCTGCCGGAGGTGCAAGCGGCGTGCAGTCGCGTGATGATCCTGCACCAGGGCCAGTTGGTGTTCAGCGATGACCTGATCAATCTCTCCCGGACGCAACGCAACAAACTATTGCTGAGCCTGCGCAATCCACCGGAGTTGCAAGCGCTCAACGAGCTTCCAGGGGTAACCCGGGCCAGCGCCACTGGTCCAACCCGGTTCCGGCTGGAGATGCACGAACAGGCGGATGCGACGGTGATCGCGCAACAGGTATCGGCCAACGGCTGGCAGCTGGAAGAGATGCGTTGGGAACACGAGGATCTGCAACAGATCTTCACCCGCCTCACCACCAGCGAGGTCGCGGCATGATCCTCGCCATTGCCAAGCGCGAACTGCGCGGCCTGTTCTACTCGCCGTTGGCCTGGAGCCTGATCGCGGTAGTGCAACTGACCCTGGCCTGGCTGTTCATGATCCAGCTGGAAGAGTATCTGCAGTTCCAGTCGGAGCTGATCACCCTGGATAACGCGCCGGGCATCACCGACCTGATCGTGGCCCCGCTGATCGACTCGGCGGCGGTGCTGCTGTTGCTGATCACACCGCTGCTCAGCATGCGCCTGATCAGCGAGGAGTTGCGCAGCCACACCTTCGGCTTTCTGCTCTCCGCGCCGGTATCGATGAGCCAGATTGTACTCTGCAAATATCTGGCGCTGCTCATTCTGTTCAGCATCATCTGGCTGCTG
The DNA here is from genome assembly GCA_002869585.1 of Sedimenticola sp. Lineage (GTDB taxonomy): Bacteria > Pseudomonadota > Gammaproteobacteria > Chromatiales > Chromatiaceae > BM503. Next base: position 13,721 of record PKUO01000027.1, on the reverse strand, counting down.
ACCGCCCTGATGCCCCTGTCGCTCCTGGCGGGGGGCAATATTGATCTCGGCCGGACTGCCGCCGGTCTGCTCGGCCTGTGGCTGCTGGCCGCCGCCTTTGCCGCGATTGGCCTGTTCTTCTCCAGCCTCACCCGGCAACCGGCGGTGGCGGCGGTCAGCAGTTACGGGCTGCTGCTGTTTCTCTGGATCATCAATCTCTCCGGCAGCAGTGATCGATCCAGTGGCCTGTTCGACTGGCTGTCACTGTCCGCCCACTTTCGTCGCCTGACCAGCGGACTTGTCAACAGCAGCTACCTGCTCTTCTACCTGCTGCTGGCGATCGGTTTTCTCGCCCTGACCATCAAGCACCTCGACGGTTACCGGACCCAGGGCTGACGGATGAAGACGACTGAACACAACAGATTGCTGCCCAGGCTGGAAGCCCTGGCCTTTTATCTGCTGCTGCTTGTCATCATCGGACTGCTGGGCTGGCTCTCCCTGCGCTACGACCAGACATGGGACTGGAGCAAGAGTGGCCGTAACTCCCTTGATCCGGTCAGCGCGGAGATTCTCAAGCGACTCGAAGAACCGCTAAAAATCACCTCCTACGCACCGGATAACCCTGCCCTGCGCGATCAGATCAGCGCAGTAATCGACCGCTACCGGCGCAGCAGCGACAAGATTGAATTCAGCTTCATCAACCCGACCATGCAGCCTGAGCAGGCGCGCAGCCTCGGCATCCAGGTCTCAGGGGAGCTGGTGCTGGAGTACCAGGGCCGGATCGAGAAGCTGCGTGATCTCGACGAGGAGAGCATCAGCAACAGCATTCAGCGCCTGGCGCACCAGGGCGAGCGCTGGCTGGCGGCAGTCTCCGGCCACGGCGAGCGCAGCTTCGACGACCAGGCCAACCACGATCTGGGAGAGTTCGGCAGTGAACTACTGAGCAAGGGCCTGCGGGTGCAGAGCCTGAATCTGACTCAGGGTCTGCAGGTCCCCGATAACACCAGTGTGCTGATTCTGGCCGGACCCCAGACTCCGTTGCTTTCCGGGGAAGTGACACTGGTACTGGACTACATCGAGCGCGGCGGCAATCTATTGTGGCTGACCGACCCGGCCTCGAACCCGGAACAGGCAGACAATCTCCAACCCCTCTCGGAGCGGCTCGACATCTCCCTGCTGCCCGGCACCATTGTCGATGCCAGTGCCGCCTCCCTGGGCCTGGACAACCCCGCCTACGCCATAGTCCCCCAGTATCCGCAGCACCCGACCACGGCCGGCTTCAATCTGCTCACCCTCTACCCCTATGCCACCGCCCTGCAAACAAGGGAGAGCCGTGACTGGAAGCAGACCCCCATCCTCACCACCCTGGAGCGCGCCTGGAACGAAACCGGCGAGATTCGCGGCGAGGTGCAACGCGATATGGAACTGGGCGAGATGGCCGGGCCGCTGACCATTGGCGTGGCGCTTGAACGAGAGGTCAACGGCAAAGAGCAACGGATTCTGGTTATCGGTGACGGGGATTTTCTCTCCAACGCCTTTCTCGGCAATGGCGGCAATCTCGATCTTGGCATCAACCTGATCCGCTGGCTGTCGAGCGACGACCAACTGCTGAATATTCCGGCGCGCACCGCGCAGGACACCCGGCTGGAACTGTCCCCCGTCATGGGGGCGCTGATCGGCATCGGCTTTCTGCTGGTACTGCCTATACTCTTCTTAGGGGCAGGCGTAGTGATCTGGCTTCGCAGAAGGAATAGCTGATGGGTAAAAAAGGGGTCTTCTATCTCTTGCTGCTGGCTCTGGCAATCTCGCTCGGGCTGGCGGTCTGGCTCAGCCCGGAAAAGCTCGAACAGCCAACCACGCAGCCTCTCACCGGGCTGTCGCCGGACCAGGTCACGCATATCCGCATCAGCAACAACAACGGCCCGGCCTTCACCCTGGAGCGTGACGGCGACACCTGGCAAATGACCCAGCCCTACCGCATCGAGGCCAATACACCGCGCATCGATATCCTGCTGGATTTCGTCGCCACCCCCAGTTTCGAGCGTTTTCCGGCCCCCCGCGAACGACTGGCCGAGTTCGGTCTCGACAAGCCCAAGGCGGTGATGCAGTTCAACAGCAGCGAGCTGATTTTCGGTGGCACCCACCCCTACAACTATCGCCGCTACGTGCAGATCGGCGAAACCATTCACCTGACCAACGACAACTTTCCGCACCATTTCCTGGCCAAGGCTGAGGACTTTGTCAGCCACAGCCTGCTGCCGAAAGAGCAATCCATCCTGAGCATCCGAACGGCAGACTGGCAGATGGAAAAGAGCAATGGCCGCTGGTTGCTGATGCCAGAAGTGCCGGGGATTTCGGCCGATGATCTGGTGCGCAAGGCCGGCGACTGGGAGAAGACCTGGGTGTCGGATGTGATCAACGGCAGCGGCTTAACGGTTGAGCAGCAGATAGAGATCTGGCTGAAAGGGAGCGACCAGCCGATCCTGTTCGGACTGGTCCGGCGGGATCAGTCGCTGCTGCTGGTCAGGCAGGACAACCTGCTCGCCTACCAGTTGCCTGGGGATACCGATCTGGCAGATGCTCCCAGTCCTGGAAACAAGACCCAGTAGCGATGCCGGAATTACCCGAAGTCGAAACTACCCTGCAGGGTATAGCCCCGCACATCACCGGCAAGACCGTACGGGGTGTGATCGTCCGCCATCCCAGGCTGCGCTGGCCGGTTCCCAAAGATCTGAAACAGACCCTCACAGACCTGCAGATCAACTCCGTGCGGCGCCGCGCTAAATACCTCCTGTTAGAGACCGCCAACGGCACGCTGATCCTGCATCTTGGCATGTCCGGCAGCCTGCGCATTCTTCCCGTCAACACGCCACCCGGCACCCATGACCACCTGGATATTCTGTTTGACGACTGTTGCCTGCGGCTGCGCGATCCGCGGCGCTTCGGCGCGGTGCTCTGGACCAGGGACGCGCCGGAACAGCATCCACTGATTGCACATCTGGGTCCGGAACCGCTGAGTGACGCATTCACGGGCGAATACCTCTATCGATGCTCCCGCAATCGCCAAGTGCCGCTGAAGAGCTTCATCATGGATGGGAAAGTAGTGGTCGGAGTCGGCAACATCTATGCGAACGAATCCCTGTTTCTCAGCGGCATTCACCCCCTCAAACCCTGCGGCAAGCTGTCACGCAAGCGTTTCGAGCTGCTCGTCGAAAATATCAAGCGGGTGCTGGCGGCGGCGATTCGCCAGGGCGGCACCACACTGAGGGATTTTCAGCGCGAGGATGGCAGGCCAGGCTACTTCAACCAGGAGCTGCAGGTCTATGGCAAAGCAGGTGAACCCTGCCCGGCTTGTGGCAAACCGCTAAGCCAAAAGCGCATCGGCCAGCGCTCCAGCTTTTACTGCACCCACTGCCAGAGATGATGGTTAAGCACCGGCTAATAGTTCACCAGCGTCACCCGGGTTTCCGCCGTATTCCTGTCGATATCGAACAGCAACTCGCAATACTCCGGCAGCTCGCACATCGGTGTCGGATCGTCTGAACAACAACTGCCGGCAATCACGCCTGCATAGTTGACCCCGGCCTTTACCCGAAGGCTATCCGTGCGCTCAGCGACATCCAGAATCACCACGCTGATCTTGCTGTCGCTGACATAACTGCTTTGCGACAGGCCCTGCTGCAGCGGCAGCTGACCGGGGTCAATCCGCTGAAGCTCCTCCTTCACTACGCGTTCGAAACTGGGACTACCCCAGGCCTGTTGTGCTTTGACTAGCTTTATCACGGCTGTTCTCTGGTGGTGAAATCGGTATCATGATACTAGACCCTGAACCGTAACAATCACAACTTGAAAGCAAGAATTGGTGCCTTTCCCACCCCGTTCCGGCAGCGAAGCATAAGTAAGAGGTCATCAGCCATCATGCATAAACAATCGGTACAGTGGCCGTTGGGAAACACATGCGGATATCTAAAAACTGAGGTACATAAAAAATCCCCTGCAGGATTACCTGAGGGGATTTTCCAGATGAGGTGAATTGCGGTTATTTGCCGATCGGCAGTCCGATACCCAAACCACCGCCCTGTTGTTCCATGCGCATCTTGAACACAGTGCCTATGCTCTTGTCGCGTACAAAATTAGCGAATTCCTCGACGTTTTCATAGCCCATCTCCACGGCAAACCGCGCAATGGACTGGGCCAGTTCCTTGGTCTTTGCGATCTCTACATGGCTGCGACCACAACCCTTGCAATGGCTACCCTCTTTGGTACAGTTGTCTCCACCCCGGCAGGGACTGAATTGCATGCTGTCTCTCCTCGCTTGCGGGTCGTGCGTGACTGCCGACCCGGTATTTAATGAATCAGACCCTAATTTACCATTCAGCCGTCATCAAACGGAAGGTGCCAATAACCTCTTTGTTTTTGTTGTCATGCTGATCATAGACCTTGATGAAGATACCACCATCCGGGAGCGCGCCGCCAAACCGACCGGTCGCCGTGTATGTCCAGTCATCGCTATCGGCGGTTATCGGTGAGAACTTCAGGGCATCGAACGCCCTGCCCTGGGCATCGAGGATATCCATGGATATTTCGTGGACACCCTGGTCGGCGACCAGATTGAGCACCACATGGGCAACCACCGTCGGGTCATTGGCCTTGAGCTTGTTGAATACCGTATCCGGCTGAACAAAGCCCTCTGTGCGCTGCGGATTGTTACAGAAATAGACGTTGGTGACATAGGCGGTCTGGCGATACTTTCCCGCATAGCTCAGACCAGAAACCAGAGAAGCGATGATCAGAAACAGAAAAAGCTTTTTAAACATCAGGATAGGTACCCTTGATTGAAGTTTTCAGTTGTTAGTTTTTTGTCGAGCAACAAGGATAATGTGACGCAGCTCTCAGTCAACGTCAACCGGGAGAGAAAAATTGAACTGGTTCACATTTACTGCACAACAGCACTGCCGATACCGCGGGAATCACTCGCCGCCGACACCTCGCCACTTTCCCGGTTCCAGAATACCCCCTGCATATTCCCGAAGGTACTGCTCAGCGGCTTGAGCTGATGCCCCATGGTGGCAAGTCCGGCCTGTTGCTGTTCGCTGAACGCGCCCGGCTCGAACTGCACCAGATCGGGCAGGTATTGATGATGAAAGCGTGGCACTGAAACCCAGGCCTCTGGCCCCTCGCCACGCTCTAGTGACAATATGCCATGCAGCAGCATGGTGATTATCCGGCTGCCGCCCGGTGTACCCAGAACCGCTACGCCATCCCGGGTCTCGACAAAGGTCGGAGTCATACTCGAGAGCATACGCTTGCCCGGCTCAATGGCATTCGCCTCCCCACCAACCAGGCCATAGACATTAGGAACACCCGGCTGCGCCGAGAAATCGTCCATTTCATCATTGAGCAGCACACCGGTACCAGGCGGTACGAAACAGGCACCGAACGGGTAATTGACACTGAGGGTTGCGGCGACACGGTTCCCCTCGCGGTCGATGATGGAGAAGTGGGTGGTGTCATTCCCCTCCCTCCTTTCCGGCGCTTCACTACTGCTCGGAGTCGCCCATTCGAGCGAGATATCCCGCGCCAGACCTGCCGCATAGAAGGGATGGATCAGGCGTTCAATCGGCATCTCCACGAAATCCGGATCACCGAGATAGCTGGCCCGGTCGCGATAGGCGCGACGCATCGCCTCGATGATCAGGTGCCTGCGGGTCAGATCCGGCACCGCCTCCAGATCAAACTGCGAGAGGATATTGAGCATGCTGAGCAGCACCACACCACCGGATGAGGGTGGCGCAGCGGAGATGATCTGCATGCCGCGATAGCTTCCACGTGCCGGTTCGCGTTCCAGCACCCGATAGGATTGCAGGTCCTCAAGGCTCCAGATGCCACCCGCCGCCTTGACGCCGGCCACCAGTTTCTCAGCCAGCTCGCCGGCGTAGAATCCGGCATGACCCTCTTCGGCCAGGCGCTGCAGCGTCTCTGCCAGTTCTGGTTGGCGCAGGAGAAACCCCGTTTCGGGTATTTCGCCATTGACCAGAAACTGTGCGCTAGCCGCCGGATCACTCTGCAAGGGTTTGAGCCGCCACTGCGCCATGCGGCGGTAGTGTTCATCGACGGGAAAGCCGTTGCGCGCGATCTCTATGGCTTCTGCCAGCACCTGCTTCAGGGGCAGCCTGCCATATTTGTCCGAGATATGGACCAACGCCGCAGGTTCGCCGGGTATGCCTGCCGCGAGGGGGCCATTGATGGAGAGCCCATCGATCACCTGTCCCTGGGGGTCGAGATAGAGATTCCGATCAGCCGCCAGCGGGGCACGCTCCCGACCGTCCACCATCACCTGAAAGTCATCAGCTTGCCGGTGCAGCAGCCAGAATCCGCCACCACCAATCCCTGAACTGTAGGGTTCGACCACCGCCAGCACCGCGCTCACCGCCACGGCTGCATCGAAGGCATTCCCGCCGGCCTGCAGGATACGATGCCCCGCTTCGGTGGCCAGGGGGTGTGCCGTGGCTATTGCCGCCTTGGGCGGAGCTGCCGGTTTGGCGCAAAGGGGTAAAACCCAGAACAGCGCCAACAGCAAAACAAAAAGGCCCCATGCAGGAGCCTTTCTGTTCAACACTGATCGGAGGAGGCTGTACACTAGCCCGCGGTGAGCTTCTCGTACTTCGCCATCAGCTCTTCTTCGGACTCCTCATGATCGGGGTCTTTCGGGATACAATCCACCGGACAGACCTCGACGCACTGCGGAGTATCATAATGGCCTACACACTCGGTACAGAGGTTCGGGTCGATCTCGTAGATCTCATCACCCATGCTGATAGCGCCATTCGGACACTCTGGCTCACACACATCACAGTTGATGCATTCGTCTGTAATTATCAAAGCCATTTTCTAACTCCTGCTATAGGGCCTTAACCCCTAATGTCTAAAATCATAACCGAAAACTAGCCCTGCAACCGGTTTTTCAGGGCGGTTGCGACGGCGGGATGTACGAACTCTGACACATCCCCACCCAAGGCTGCAATTTCCCTCACTAAACTCGAGGATATATAGGAAAACTGCTCCGCTGGCGTGAGGAACATGGTTTCCACTTCGGGCGCCAGCCTGCGGTTCATTCCGGCAAGCTGAAATTCATACTCAAAATCCGACACCGCGCGCAGTCCGCGCAGTATCACACCCGCATCACACTCTCTTGCAAAGTTTACCAGCAGAGAGTCGAATTCCCGGATCTCGATATTCCCGAGATGGCTGAGAACCTGGGTTGCCAGATCCACCCGCTCGGCCAGGGTGAACCTTGGGCTCTTCCCCGGATTGGCGGCGATGGCGACAACCACCTTATCGAACAGCTTCGACGCCCTGGCGATCAAATCGCTGTGGCCATTGGTGATCGGGTCAAAGGTCCCCGGATATATGGCGACGGGCATCTTGGCTTTCCTGTTTTACTTGAGGCGGGATGATAGTACCCGGAGCAGGGATGTCAAATGACAAATCTCAGTTTCGGCCAAATTTATTCAATTTGTGTAGAGAAAAAACGCCACCTGGCCGGCTTTTTTCTGTTTCACGCATTGCCAGGAGTGCGGCAGACCGGGCAGGCCCCGACTCAGATCGACCTCGATATAGATCCGCGCACCGGGCGCCAGCCAGCCTCCCGACTCCAGTTTTTCACAACAGACTTCCAGCTGGTCTCCGGCAAAGGGCGGGTCGAGAAAGACCAGATCGAAGGGCTCCGATCCCTGCTCCAGCCAGACCAGTGCATCTGCCCTGTGGATCTCAATCTGAGCCAGATCGAGCATTGCCTTGTTCTGTTGCAGCAGTTGCACGGCCGAAGGGGCCTGTTCCAGCATCACCACCCGGCCGGCACCGCGAGACGCCGCCTCGAAGCCCAGGGCGCCACTGCCGGCGAACAGATCGAGGCAAGCCGCCCCGTCGAGGATGGGCTGCAGCCAGTTGAACAGCGTCTCCCGGGTTCGGTCCGAGGTGGGCCTGAGCCCGGGCAGATCCGGGAAATGCAGCTTACGCCCCCGATGCCGCCCACCGATAATGCGGATCTGGTTGCTGTGTCCCGGCCGAACCCTGGCCTCAGCTGCCCTCTTGGGTCTTTTCGCCATTACCTACCACAACTGTGATGAAGCGGTCAGGGTTGACGCGCCGGCGCAGGGTCTCGGTAATCTGCTCGCGTGTCACCGACTCGATACGCGAGACAAACTTGTCGAGATAGTCCAGGGGCAGGTCATAGAAGCCGAGCATCGCCAGATAGCCGACAATCTTGCTGTTGCTGGCGATATCCAGCGGGAAACCACCGGTAATATTCTGCTTGGCGGCGGTCAGCTGGGCCTCGGTCGGCCCCTGGTCAATGAACTGCTTGACCGTATCGCGCATCACCCGCAGCGCCTCATCCACCCGGGCATTCTGGGTCTGTATCCCCATGATATAGGGACCGTTGCGGCGCATCGGTGAAAAGTAGGAGTAGACGCTGTAACAGAGACCACGCTTTTCCCGCAGTTCGTCACTCAGGATGGAGACTAGCCCGCTGCCGCCGAGAATGTGATTGGCCACGTACAGCACAAAGTAGTCCGGATCGCCGCGGTGCATGCCCGGCTGCCCCATCAGGATATGACTCTGGCTGGAGGGGAAACTGATCCATTCGCGCTCCTCGCTGGCGAGCGCCTCCACCTGTGGCAGTTCCACCGCATGTTCGCCCGCAGGCAGATCACGCGTCACCTGCTCGGCAAGCTGTTCCGCCTGGGCGCGGTCCACCGCCCCGACTATCGCGATCACCGCGTTGCGCGCCACGTAGTACTGACGGTGATGGGACTGAATCAGCTCGCGGGTTATCGCCGGTAGCGACTCCTCGGTCCCACCACTGTGAATGGCATAGGGGTGGCCGGCAAAGACCTTGGAGAGAAAAGACTTTTTCGCCACTTCACCGGGATTCTGCTGTTCGCGCCGCAGCCCGGTCATCATCGCCTGGCGATTGCGCTCCAGATCATCGACCTCGAAGGTGGGCTGAGACAGCACTGTGGCGAGCGTCTCAATCGCCGTGGCCAAAGGCTTGGGCTGGGTCAGGGTCCGGATCGACACATAGGCCATGTCACGCAGGGCATCGACATCCAGTTCGGCGCCGACCGAGGCCATGCGCTCGGCAATCTGATCGGCATCCCACTCGCCTGCGCCATCAGTCAACAGGGCATTGGTCAGTACCGAGATCCCCGGATTATCGCCGTCACGGGCACTGCCGGCATCGAATACCACGCGCATATCCAGCATAGGCAGATCCGGCGCCGCGACAAACAGCACCTTGGCACCGTTCTGGGTATGCCAGCTCTGGATCTGCGGGCCGGCGAACAACGGCAGGCTGAGCAGCATGCCGCACAGACCCGCGATGAGGAACATCAGGCCCCGATTAGTGACCATGACGACCCCCTGAGATTTGACTGGTAGCAATATTGTTCTCCAGGGGTTGAGGTTCCAGCACCGCAATGGTCAGCTGGTCATCGTTCAGATATTTCTTGGCGACTGCCATCACCTGCTCGGCCGTCACGGCATTGAGACGATCGGCATATTCATCCATCACCTGCCACTCCAGGCCGATGGTCTCGAGCATGCCGATCTGCATCGCCTGGTAATAGACCGAATCCAATTCATACACCTGCTCGGCGACAACCTTGGCGCGCACGCGCTCCAGTTCCTGTTCGCTCACCAACTCGCTCTTCACCTTATCGATCTCGGCGCGCAGGGCCGCCTCCAGCTCTGGGATAGTGCGTCCCTTGGCGGGTACACCATCGAACAGCATCAACCCCGGCAGGCGCGAGAAGGCGCTGTAGCTGCTGCCTGCAGAGACGGCGACCTCCTGGCCACGCACCAGATTGCGGCTCAGACGCGCGCTGTCGCCCCCATCCAGCAAGGCTGCCAGCATCTCCAGGGCATAGGGCTCCCAGCCCTCTTCCGCTGTGGTGAGCACCGGCGTCTTGTAGCCCATGATCAGGTAGGGCTCCTTGGCCGGCGCCTTAACGACTGTCCGGCAAACTCCCCGCTGCGGCGGTTCACGCAGGGGCTTGACCGCCTGAACCGGCTCGGGCTTGAGCGGTCCAAAATGTTTTTTGGCGAGAGCCAGAACCTCTGCCGGATCGACATCACCGACCACCACCAGGGAGGCATTGTTGGGCGCATACCAGAGGCGGTACCAGTCGCGCAGATCCTGCACCTTGAGATTTTTCAGATCATTCATCCAGCCGATGACCGGATTTCCATAGGGCAGGCTGCGATAGGCCACCGCATTGAACTCCTCGTAGGTGAGCGAAGTGGGTTTATCCTCGGTGCGCAAACGCCGCTCCTCCATCACCACCTCGACCTCCTTCAGAAACTCCTCCTCCGGCAGGCTGAGGTTGCGCATGCGGTCCGCCTCCAGTTCAAAGGAGACACCCAGCCGATCCTTGGAGAGGGTCTGGTAGTAGGCGGTGTAGTCGCGTCCGGTGAAGGCATTCTCGTCACCGCCGTTGGCGGCGATAATGCGTGAAAACTCCCCGGGAGGATGGGTTGCTGTTCCCTTGAACATCATGTGTTCGAGCACATGGGAGATGCCGGTGATACCGTTGGGCTCGTAGGATGACCCCACCTTGTACCAGACCTGGGAGACGGCGATGGGCGCGCGATGATCCTCCTTGATGATCACCTGCATGCCGTTTTCCAGGGTGTATTCATGCACCGCGCCCTTGGCCAATGCCGAAGCTGCAGTGAAAAACAGCGCTAAAGACAAAATCGTTCTGAGTTTCTGATTCATCAGCCCCTCTGGGATTAGGTTGAAACCGTACAAAATGATAGGATTCGCTTTTCTCAGCATCCGACGGTCAGTGTCCGACATTCTTCCAGAGCATCGGACCTATGTCCAAGTGCGGGATGCCGAATTACTGACAATAATCAGCGCCGCAGGTTCCCTGGCGCCAACGGGAAATCCCTTAGATGTTTGGATTTGGTAAACGTAAAAAAGCTGAAACCGCAGTCGTTCCCAGTCAGGAACAAACCCCGCCAGAAACCTCTCAGGGGCTATTCTCAAGGCTGAAGAGCCGACTCGCTAAGACCCGCCACAATCTGACCGACGGTCTCGCCAATCTGGTGCTGGGCAAAAAGCATATCGATGACGCCCTGCTCGAGGAGTTGGAAACGCTTTTATTGACCGCCGATGTGGGCGTCAACGCCACCAGCCGGATCATCGATGAGCTGACCGGGCAGGTCAAACGCAAAGAGCTGTCGGACCCCGAGGCGCTGTCGCGCATTCTCAAGCAACGTCTGCTGGAGATACTGCAGAAATGCGATCAGCCGGTGCAACAGCCAAGCGGCGAGCGGCCCCAGGTGATCCTGATGGTGGGCATCAACGGTGCGGGCAAGACCACCACCATAGGCAAGCTAGCCCGGCGACTGCAGGATGAGGGGCAGAGCGTCATGCTGGCTGCGGGCGACACCTTCCGCGCGGCGGCGGTCGAGCAGCTACAGACCTGGGGGGAGCGCAATAAAATTCCGGTAATCGCCCAGCACACTGGAGCCGATTCCGCCTCGGTCATCTACGATGCCCTGGAGGCCGCCACGGCGAGAAAGACCGATGTACTGATCGCCGATACCGCCGGGCGCCTGCACACCAAGACCAACCTGATGGAAGAGCTGGCGAAGATTGCCCGGGTAATGAAAAAAATCGATCCCGAAGCACCCCACGAGGTGATGCTGGTGGTAGACGCCACCACCGGCCAGAATGCACTCAATCAGGCCCAGCAGTTCAACCAGACCGTCGCTCTGACCGGCATTACCCTGACCAAGCTGGACGGCACCGCGAAAGGTGGTATTGTGTTCGCCATCGCCGAGAAACTCGGCGTGCCCATCCGCTTCATCGGCGTGGGCGAGGCAATTGAGGACCTGAGACATTTCGATCCGGTGGAGTTTGTCGACGCCCTCTTTGAGAAATAACAGTTCAGACAAATGATCCATTTCGATAACGTCACCAAGCGCTATGCCGAAGGCTATGAGGGACTGAGCAACGTCAGTTTCCATATCAAGCCCGGAGAGATGGTGTTTCTCACCGGCCATTCCGGCGCCGGCAAAAGCACTCTGCTCAAACTGATCGGCCTACTGGAACGCAGCACCCGCGGCCAGGTGCGGGTGGCGGGGAGAAATCTAACCCGCCTGAAAAAACGCGAGATCCCCTATCATCGACGGGATGTCGGCATGATCTTTCAGGATCACCGCCTGCTGCATGAACTCACGGTGTTCGACAATGTCGCCATGCCGCTGGTGGTTGCCGGCATAGGTCATCTCGAGACCGGACGCCGCGTCAGGGCGGCGCTGGACAAGGTGGGACTGCTGCACAAGGAGCGCGCCTACCCGATCACCCTCTCCGGCGGTGAGCAACAACGGGTCGGTATCGCGCGCGCCGTGGTCAGCAAGCCCCCGGTGGTGCTGGCGGATGAGCCGACCGGCAATCTCGATCCGGCACTCTCACGGGAGATCATGTCGCTGTTCGAGCAGTTCAATCAGGTCGGGGTGACGCTACTCATCGCAACCCATGACATCGAGCTGATTTCGCGCATGAACCACCGCATCATGACCCTGAAACAGAGCCGCCTGGTTGAGGATTCGGCAGGATAAGTCAAAACCATGGCAAGAAATACGCATCGAAAAAACCGTGCGGCCAGCCAGCTGAGCACTCGCAACTACAATCCGGCAATCTGGCTGATTCGCCATCTTCAGGTCGCCATCTCCAGTCTCGGGCGACTGAGCCGCGCACCCTTCTCCACACTGATGACCACCGCCGTGATCGGCATCGCCCTGGCGCTCCCCGCCGGACTGCACCTGCTGGTGGGCAACCTGCAGGCGCTCAGCGGCAGCTGGGACGGGGCCGCCAGTATTTCACTCTTTCTCGAGCAAAAGGTCGAACGCGACCAGGCAGATCTGCTGATTGATCAGCTGGAAAAACAGGCTGGCATCACCGAGGTGCGGCTGATCAGCCGCGAACAGGCACTGAATGAGTTCAAACTGCTGAGCGGTTTCAACGATGCCCTAGAGGCCCTGGAAGAAAACCCACTGCCGAATGTGATTGTCGTGGTGCCTGATGAAGCGCACAGCGAGCCGGCCGAGGCGGAACGACTGGTCACGGAAATCGAAAAGCTCAATGGCGTCGATTACGCCCAGCTCGACCTGCAGTGGGTGCGACGCTTTCATGGCATCACTGAGATCGCCAAACGCGGCGTTCTGGTGCTTGGTGCGCTGCTCGGGCTGGCCGTGCTACTGATCGTCGGCAACACCATTCGGCTGGAGATCCAGAACCGTCATGCTGAAATCGAAATCACCAAACTGATCGGTGCCACCAACGCCTTCATCCGCCGTCCATTTCTATACAGTGGCCTGTGGTACGGTTTTTTTGGCGGAATCATCGCCTGGGTGATGATCGTGCTCTCGCTGTGGCTGCTGGCCGGTCCAGTCAGTCAACTGGCTGGACTCTATAACAGTGATTTTGACCTCAGCGGCCTGAATCTCCTGACCATCGCCGGGCTCCTGTGCGGCAGCGCATTTTTGGGACTGCTCGGCTCCTGGATTGCGGTCGGTAGACACTTGAGTGAAATTGAACCTACTTGACATCCTCCCCGTCCTAAAGGACGGGGATTCCTACGGCGCTCAGGCGTGGCATTGAACCACTCCCGAGTCGCTTCGGTGGGTTCCTGCTGCTGGCGGCATTGCTGCACCGCTCACTTCACAGG
>PKUO01000064.1 GCA_002869585.1 Sedimenticola sp. | reverse complement strand
GCCCTGATCGGACACAGCACGAAGCAATTCGGCCGAAAGGCCAAGATTATTAAACGACATTAAAATTTAGAACTCCTGAACCGGCCTACTCGATGCACATGGCAAAGAAGCGGTCTTAGGCTGGAAACACATGAAAAGGTGTCTGGGGAATATCGAGTAGAAACTACCGAGGACACAACAGATGCCGACCGATGGGCACCAAGATGGTCACGACTATAACAGGGGTTAACAGGTAGGTCCAGTCATATCGCGTTCAGATCCGATGAATTTGCGGCCTCTTGGCGCATGGTGTTTGACAAGGAGATGCTGCTGATCCGCTCGCTACTGTTCAAGGGTGAACTGCCGCAGATCAGCTTAAACCGAATCAGCCTTTGTATTTTACGCGTGCATGGTCTATTCGTTAAACTCGTGAGTTGATGTTTTGCTCTCCATCTTTTCTAGAGGTGACGCAACAGTATTTTCTGCGTTTCCATTCACCCATTAGAAACAATGATGTTAAGGAGCAAAACGATGGCATTCTTGTCCAGACTCGTCTTTCTGTTGGTATCTCTCATCATTTTCTCTCTGCAATCTGTTATTGCGCAGAATCTAGATTCGAAAAAACTTCTGTCCGAACCCAAGACCTATATTGGTTCAGAGGTATGTAAAAGCTGCCATCTGGAACATTACGACGCATGGAAGAGGACGTTGCACAGCAAGATGCTGCAGGACATATCCAAGAACGAGGATGTGCTGGTCACCGAGTTGGATACTGCCGTAATGAAGGAAGACTTCAAGGCCATCGAGGACAAGCTGGCCATCCCCCTGGATCAGGTCTTTTTCCCCACGCGCGAAGATGTCCAATACACCATCGGCAGCCAATGGAAGCAACGCTACCTGGTTAAGAAGGACGGCACCTACTACATTGCACCTACGCAGTTCAATATCGATACTGGCCGCTGGGTCAACTATCACGAGAAGGACTGGGACAAACGTCCCTGGCTGCTGAAATGCGGAGGCTGCCACGCAACCGGTGTCGATCTTGAGCAGGAGAGCTTTCTCGAGCCAGGGGTCGGCTGCGAGGCCTGTCATGGTCCCGGATCACATCATGCTGCCTTGCCCGCCACCGAGACCTTCGAAAAGCGTGCAACCATTGTCAATCCAAGCAAACTGACCGGTGGAGTCGCCACCCAGATCTGCGGCTCGTGCCACAATCGCGGCAGCTCAACCAAAGTCAAGGGCGCAGGCTGGGCAGTCGGCTATAAACCCGGCAAGGCACTCGAGAGCTACTATAAATCAATTGAACTCGGAGACAAACATCTCTACGCATCCGGATTCTCCAAGGGCCACCACCAACAATACATAGACTGGAAGCAATCCAGGCATGCCGACAGTGGGGTAAGTTGTGTGACCTGTCATGTGGTCCATCAGCTCGGCAACCCACTCTTTCGCAGCAAAACCAAGCTTGAAGGTGACCAGCTGTGTGTCTCCTGTCATGAACAGGTCGCACGAGTGGGTGCCCATTCGGTCCATTCATTCGGCAACTGCTCGAACTGCCATATGCCGAGAGTGGCCAAAAGTGCTGAATCCGGTGATATCCGCAGTCATGTGTTCACGGCACTGCTGCCCAAGGATACCCTCGAGTCCAAGATTCCCAATTCCTGCCAGACCTGCCATAAACACAAGGATGAAGATCTCGTCGATCTACAGCGGCGCTGGGATGATCTGACCACCCGGCGGGCACCTGTCGGAGAGGTAGTCAAGGCCAACCAGTAACCTGACAGTAGCCAACCACAGGAGAGTCCGATGTTTATCGGCCAAAAGATAGTCTGTCTCCTGGGTGTGCTACTCGTGGCCCTGCCCGCTGTCGGGCAGGACATGAACACGCCCGAAGAGATGGCAGGAACAGGATATTTCAGAGATCAGGACACCCTTCCAGGCGCATTTCGCTTCTACAGCCAACTGCCTGGCGGTGAAGGCGGACTCTGGGGACTGGGCCCAGACCGCCAGAAGATCAGCCGCTCCAGCTTCAAGATGGACGCACATGAAGGTGTCGATGATTTCAGTCCTGAACTGCGTTGCCAGAAATGCCATGGCCTGCAGATCAAGGACCTGCATGGTCTGCGGATGGGCATCGCCTGCGTGCAATGTCATCGCAACCAGCCGGTTGCAGGAATCTACCATTACTATTCATCCCTCAATCCAATTCGTCGCCACGCATATGTCTGCGCCAAGTGTCACGAAGGGGCAACACCCTCATTCGCCTCCTACATGGTCCACGAGCCGAATCCGATTGCACCCGAGGCCCGCACCACCTTCCCCCTGCTCTACTACAGTATCTGGTTCATGCTGATCCTGGCAGTGGGCGTTTTCCTGTTTTTCCTGCCCTATACAGCATTCTGGTGGTTACGCGAATTCGCTGCCAAATTGAAAGGAGGACAGGATCATGACTGAGCAACGCAACCGTCTGAAACGATTCTCTGCTATCCACCGACTTTGGCATCTGGGATTAATCCTGCTGTTCATGACCTTGTCGGTAACAGGAATAGCCTGGATGTACTTCGAAACACCCTGGGGACGAGGCCTCGCCAACCTGTTTGGAGGCTACAGCGGCACCCTGGAAATTCACCGCATTGTCGGCTTGGTGTTACTGGCCGGATTCACCTTGCATATCCTTTACTTGGTACACCGGATCGACTGGAGCAACTTTCCCCGTTCTCTGTTCGGCCCCGAAACCCTGGTCTTCCAGTGGATCGATGTAAAAGGTTTCTTCAACCATCTGGGTTGGATCTTCGGATTCAACAAGCAACCGCGTTTCGACCGATGGAGTTGGTGGGAGAAGTTTGACTACTGGGCAGTTTGGTGGGGTTTGATTATTGTCGGGGTTACCGGATTGATGCTTTACAACCCTGTGTTGACCAGTGACTACATGCCGGGATGGATGCTCAATGTGGCACTCTGGGTGCATCGCATCGAGGCGGTACTGGCCATGGGCCATATTTTCACCATCCACTTCACCGTCGAGCACTGGCGTCCGAGTTCGTTCCCGTTCAACGCAGCCATGTTTGACGGCACTATGGATCTCCAGGAAGCAAAACACGAGCATCCGAATTGGGTTGCGCGTCTAGAGGCCGAAGGTCGACTGGCAGATGCTATTGTACCGCCACCACCTGTTCCTTTGCGGATCTTTTACTTCCTATTCGGATACTCAATCATCCTGCTGGGTCTGTTTCTATTGGTGTTCGCTATCATTAATGCGACTCTGCTGACGTTGTTCTGAGGGCGTCCTCCTTCGGGTAGATTTCAGTAAGTAGTCCAAAGCGAAGAGGCCCCAGTCGAAAGGGTAGTAATGCATTTACCTAAAATCGACTGAGGCCTCTTTTTGACAAACCGCATTAAAACCGATTAATCACATCGGTCGCTAGCAAGAGTGGCAATACGCATCTGGCAATCCCGCAATACGGCAGGCATGTTTACAACCACCTTTGGGAAATATTTCATTCAGGTCTTTTCGGGTACACCCGTGTTCATGGATCAGATCCCCAACCGCAATGAGCAGCGCCCGGGGAGAGGGTGGTATCTCATAT
>PKUO01000004.1 GCA_002869585.1 Sedimenticola sp. | reverse complement strand
GATTTCCTTTTTGTTTTTCAATGGTTTGTGGTGAACTCATTGTAACAAAACAAGCGGGGTTTCAGGCCTTCTTATTCACTCCTTAACGGGACAGCAGTGGTTTGAGGACTATATTTAGTCCTTAGCGAGGTGTCTATGAAACTATCTGATCAAATTAAACCCATTAGTTACCTGAAGGCCCATGCGGCGGAAATAGTACGCAATATATCTTCGCAGGTTGAGCCCCTGGTCATTACCCAAAATGGTGAGGCCAAAGCTGTCATGCAGGACATCAAAAGCTACGAGCAAACCCAGGAGACAATGGCGCTGCTAAAGATGCTCGCCTTAGGTCAGAGGCAGGTGGAAGACGGCAGGGTGCAACCCGCTGGTGATGTGGTTGCTAGGCTTCGTAACCGGGGCAAAAGCAGCCGATGAGCTATACGGTATTTCTGACTGACGATGCCGCTTTCGATCTAGAGAATTTGTATGACTATATCGAATTCCATGACGCGCCCGGAAAGGCGGATTACGTTCTCGACAGAATAGAAGGCTCTTTTGCAAGCCTATCTGACAACCCTGAACGCGGGGCCTACCCCAATGAGCTACTGGCTCTTGGCATGCGCGAATACCGCGAAATCTATTTCAAGCCGTACCGCATCATTTATCGTGTTGTCGCAGTGAATGTGTATGTCATGGTGATTGCGGATGGTCGCCGCGATATGCAGTCATTGCTTCAGCGCCGTTTGCTCCAAGCCTAAGCGTTCTCATGGCTCAGTTCAGTGGTATCGATAAATCCAGTAAAATACTGATTAAACGCTGCGCCATCTATTCACGGTCGTCCGCGGAAAAGGACAATCTCGATCCGTTCGATTCGGTCAGTGTCCAGTTTATGGAGTGCGCAGAGTTTATTGGCTCGCAGGTCAGCCAACTGGACGCTGGTGAACACTCTCTATGAGGACCGAGGGTTCTCAGGTGGCCATCTGCGTCGACTTGGCTTCCATTCGCTGATTGCCGATATCAAGCGCGGGTTGGTTGACGTCATGGTGGTTCACCGGCTTGACCGCCTAACACGCATTCTGTCCGATTTCCAGCAGATCATCGCCGAACACGAGTGCGAGATGGTTGGCCAGTGCGTGAAGGACAAGCGCGCAGCGACACTGCGGAATGGTCGCTGGCAAGGTGCTTCATGCCCGATGGATATCACGTCAATAATGATCGCTTGGCTGTGGATCCCAGCGAATCCAAAATCGTGCAGGAAATCTTTACGCGATACGCCAATCAGGAATCAGTGACAGCGCTTATCTATGATCTGGATGAGCTGATGGAGCTGATTCTTGAGTTGCTTGCCGACCAACCGGTTCTGGTCTCAGTTCATGGATTTTGGCTTGGAGAGGCAGGGAGAGGCACTGAGAGTATTCGAACATTCAGAGAAGAATTGCCGGTGAAAGTCCGAGATTATAAAGGTGGCAAAGTCCGTAAACCCTTACCGCACAGGGCCTATGGCACGGGGCGCAGGTATAAAAAAGTGAACTGATCTCAGTTCACCTTTTTAAATTGGTGGGGCGGCGACTACCGAAAAGTATCAGTATATATTTGATAAATATTGTATTTGTCTTTTCGGTAATTCACGGTTACCCCGAAAGTTACTCCTGAAGATTGCAGGCCACTGACACTATGGCCTGTTGTTCCGTTTATGCGTGTTGCTGGTGATTCACATCGTCACCGGCCTGGATCAGGCTCTCCAGGGGGATATGCAGCCCCTTCCAGAGCTTGCGGATCATCTCCAGTGTAAGAGGGCGCTTGTGGTTGAGCACCTCGGAGACGCGGCCGCTGTGTCCGATGTAAGGTTCCAGGTCCTTGCGCTCCAGCCCCGACTGCTCCATACGGAACAGGATGGCCTCGATGGGGTCAGGGGGGGCAATGGGGTGGTGCCTGGCCTCATACGCCTCGACCAAGGTAATCAGTACATCCAGCTTGTCGCCTTCTGGCGTATCGGGATTGGCACCCCACAGCTCCTCGACCTCAGCCAGGGCTGCATCATAGTCTTGCTCAGTTTTGATGGGTCGAATTTCCATTGTCCCGTCCTCTTACTTGCCTTTCAGCGTGAGTTTGTCGTACTCGGCATGGGTGCCGACAAATTTCACGAACATGGCCTGTCGTGTATAGTCCACATCGACTACAAGCCGGTACTTGTTACCCGCGATATTGAACACTACCAGCGAGTCGGTAACGATACTGGCATTGCAGATCTGTGCCTTGATGTCATGGGGAGTCAGCCACACGGCTTTGAGCGCTTCAACGTGCCATGCTTCCAGAGGCCCCTTGGCATCCCAGAATTGGGCTTGCTGATAAAAATCTCGCAGGGTCCGTTTGGCTATGACTCTCATTGCAATAGTATAGGCGCCTCCCAAGTTGGGAGCAAGGGCGGGTTATACTCAGTCATCCAGTGATTCCCCCAACAGGTTGAACTGCGCCGCCATACCAGCCAGCGAGGTCAGAACAGTGCGCAGCCTTGCGGCTGGCCTCGATCTGCTGGTTCAACCAATCTGTGATTTCCGCTTCGACCCACCCAACGGCACGGCTGCCAAGGGATATGGGTTTCGGGAATCGGCCTTCAGAAATGCGCAGATAGATGGTGGAACGGGAAAGCCCGGTACGGGCCTTGACGGTAGGAAGTCTCAGGATTGCAGTAGCCATGTTTGCGCCTCCATAGGCGTTGTTGAACATGGCTGAATTACAGACGAGCTAGGGACCTACCGCCGCTGGTTGAGTCCGAAGACCAAGACCCGCAGTCCGAAACCGGCAGGACGCCCCAGCACCGCCGAGGATATCGTCGCCCTGGTCCTGCGCATGGCGACCGAGAATCTCGCCTGGGGCTACAAGCGCATCTTCGGCGAGCTGAAGACTACGGCTTGCGTAGCAAACGGAGCGCGAGCCGCAGGCGAGTCCCGAATGGATGCCACTGCGAAGCAGGGCACAACCGAGGCATTGCCGTCGGGCTCACCACCATCCGCGACATTCTCAAGCGCTCCGATTGCCCGCCGCCTCCCGATAAGACCAAGAGCAGGCCGCCAGTTTCCTGGTCAAAGTTCGTCAGCGCCCACATGGAATCGCTGGTGGCCTGCGACTTCTTCACCAAGCCGGTCTATACCCTGCGCGGCAAGGTTGACGCCTATGTGCTGGTCTTCCTCCATCTCGGCAGCCGCCGGGTCTATATGAGCCAGCCGACCATCCACCCCGATGAAGCCTGGGTGATGCAACAGGTGCGGAATGTGGCCATGTGGCTTGACGACCACGGCATTGAGGCCAGATACCTGATCCGCGACCGCGACACCAAGTTCACCCGCCAGTTGTCGCCTTCTGGAACGGGGCCGGAGTGCGCTGCATCCGCATCCCGCCGAAAGCGCCGCAGGCCAACGCCTTCTGCGAATCCTTCATCGGCACCTGCAAGCACCAGTGCCTGAACCACTTCGTCTGCTTTGGCCTCGGCCAGCTGGCTCACATCAACCGCATCTGGCTCGATTACTACCACACCCAGCGTCCCCACCAGGGCACGGGCAACAACGTGATCTCTGCCGATTTCGGGCGCACATCCGCAGGACCAATCAAACGGCAGGAGCAGCTCGGCGGCATCGTCGCCTGGGAGATCTTCCCGCGTTCGTTCCGGGAGTTCCTTGACGGCAAAGGCATCGAAAGCGACGGCCCCTTATCCACCAATCAGCGGCTGACGATTCAAAAGGCGTTCGAGGATTATTGGCAGGTCGGCGGCTTCCCTGGCGTGAACCGACTCGACCAGCGACAGCGAATCGAGGCCGACCAGGCAAACTGGAACACCATCCTCGCCAGCATCATCGGGCATCACAACATCTCCCACCCCCGAGCGGTGATCGATCTGGCCCACTGGCTGGTGGACAACACTGGCTCTTTCTACTCCATCAGCCACCTGACCGACTACCTGAAATCCCTCGGCCACCGGGTGCGCAAAAGCTCGGTGGTCGATTGGCTGGTCGCGTTCGAGGATGCCGGGCTGCTCTTCAGCGTGAACATCTTTTCCAGATCGCTGACCCGAATCAGCGTCAATCCCCGCAAGGTCTACTGCATCGACCATGCAATGGTGACCTCGGTCAGCTCCGGCATCCTCAACAGCGACAGCCTGCTGGAGAATCTGGTGTTCAACGCGCTGCGCCGAGTGACGCCGGAGATCTTCTATTTCACGACCAAGACCAAGACCGGCCGGGAGGGGGACCTTGTCGCGCTGCTGCCGTCAGTGCCGGGACAAGAACGAACCATTCTGTTGATCCAGGTCTGCGCCTCGCTGGCCGATCCCCGCGTCAAGCAGAGCGAAGTCCGCTCCATCTCTGAAGCCATGGTCGAACTGGCGGTGGCGGAGGGGACCATCGTCACCTGGCGCACGATGAAACCATCCCCGTGGGCTTCGGCACCATCCAGGTGGTGCCGGTCTGGCGGTTTCTGCTGGAGATGGAACCGCGAACCTAAAATAGTGGCTCGTCTTATTTTAGGTTCGTGCCGTTTCCTAAAACTACGGTCTCCATCGGTTTGATCTCGTACCCCATGGCCCGGTAGCCGCGCTGCCGTTTGTCCCACATGCGGTTGAGCTGGGGCTGATCGGTCTCTGCATAGTCGTAGATACGCACATCCTGCTTGTCGGCGTGTTCCCGATGCAGGCGTCCGGCGTATTGCTGCAAGGTTCCCTTCCAGGAGATCGGCATCGCCAGCACCAGCGTGTCGAGCGGCGGATGGTCGAAGCCCTCGCCAATCAGGCGGCCGGTGGCGAGTAGCACCCTCGGTGCCGACTCATCCAATGTATCCAGTTCCGCGAACACCGCCGTTCGCTGCTTCTTCGACAAGCGGCCATGCAGGACAAAGCAGTGTTCAACCTCTTCCTCCAGCGCCTCCTGCAACAGCGGCAAATGATCCGTTCGCTCGGTAAGCACCAACACCTTTCGACCTTCCCGGTAGGCGGCCATCACATCCCCGGCGATACGTCGGTTGCGAGCAGCATTGTTGGCGAGGATGCGGAACACATCCTGAATCGGCGAGTCCGGCGGGATTTCCGGCGCGGGTAGCACCTTCGGCCAGACCTCCAGTTGCGCCGGGGCGGTTTCCGGTCTGGCGGCGCTGTGCCTTATCGGCCCGCACTGCATGAAGATGATCGGCTGATGCCCGTCGCGGCGTATCGGGGTGGCGGTCAGGCCCACCACGAATTTTGCCTTGGCTTGTTTGAGGATCGCATCGAAGGAAAAGGCCGACAGGTGGTGGCATTCGTCAATGATGATCTGGCCGTACTGGTCGAGCAGTTCGCCCAGGTCTTCCCGCCGGGACAGTGACTGCATGACGGCGATATCGATCTTGCCGGACGGTTTTTTCTTGCCGCCGCCGATGACACCCAAGCTTCCTTTCGGAAACTCAAGAAATCCAGTCAACCGCTCCTGCCACTGGCGCAGCAGTTCGGTGCGATGGACCAGCACCAGTGTGCTGACCTTGCACCGGGCGATCAGGGCTGCGGCGGTAACGGTCTTGCCGAAGGCCGTCGGGGCGCAGAGCACACCGACCTCGTACTTGAGCATCTCCCGAACCGCTGCCTTCTGGTCCTTACGCAAGGTCCCGGTAAACTTGGCCGTCACTTTCCGTCCGGCCAAGCGTTCGTCCTGCAGGTTCGGGCGGATATCGTTCTCCTGTAACAGGTCGAGCACCGAATCGAGGCAGCCTCGCGGTAGGCCGATATGTTGGGGAAAATTCTCGGCGCAGCCAATAATGCGCGGCTTGTTCCACACCGGCAGGCGCATGGCCTGGGCCTTGTAGAATTCCGGATTCTGGAAGGCGGCGAGCCGAATCAGGCGGTTAGCCAGCGGCTGCGGCAGATCGGCTTTGGCGATGAAAATCTGGTTGGCCAGCACAAGGCTCAGTGATTCCGGTAGTGGACCGGTAATTCTTGCGGGCACAGGTGAAGGACGCTGCCATGGCTTGCTGTCTTCTTCCTCGACAGCAAAGACCACATCCAGGGGATGGCGGCCGCCGCTGGCCCGCAGAATAGCGTCTTCCAAGTCCCGCCGGGACATGGGGCGGATGGAAGCGAGAAAAGCCCACTGATCGGGATAAGGTTGCAGGTGTTCATCAACGAAGATACTGCGCCCTGATTCCCTCGGCTGTTTCTGCAGGGGCAGCGCGATCAGGTTGCCGAAGCCGCCCTTGGGCATGGTGTCCTGATTGGGAAACAGGCGATCGTAGCTGGTCAGGGACAATTGCCGGGTGCGGTCGCAGGTGTGGCTGATCAGTGCGGCCCCGAGCTGCCGGGCCTCGCGGGCCGGAACTTGCTCGGCAAAGAAAATCCAGATGTGTGCTCCATTGCCCGAGCGGGATATCTCCAGCGCCGCCAGAATGCCGAGTTCCCGACAGGATTGCTGGAAAGCCTTGGCATCTTCCCGCCAGTCGGCCTCATCGAAGTCAACCGCCAGAAAATAGCAGCTGTCATCGCTCAGGAGCGGATAAATACCGATGGTCTGTTTTCCGGACAAGTGGTCATAGATTACCTGATCGGTCACCGGCAGCAATTGGCGCTGGTTGCAGTCGCCGCATTTCACCCGGGGCTTGTGACAGATACCGGGCTTCCACTCGTTACCACAGGCCGGTGAATAGCCGGATGTGCCCTTGGCTGACTCCCAGCGCTGCGGGTAGACATCCTCCCGCCCCCGGAACAGTCGGCGGAACAGGGCGATCTTGTCGTCGGTGGTGAAATGGGTTGGGGCTGGTGCGGATTCGGTTGGGGCGGGGACGGGTTCAGGGATGGCAGGTTCTTCCCAGGCGATACCGTGCTGGGTCAGCAGTTCCTTGAGGCGGGTGTTCTCCTCGCGCAGCTGACACAGTTCGTCTTGTTCATTCTGGCTCTTGTCACTCTTCGGCAAAGCCATACTCCGCCATCAGATCGTCCATGTCATGGCCAACGCCCCAGCCCCAGTTGTGACCTTCGCTCCGGACACGTTCAAGCCGTTCGACAAAGTCTTCCTGCTCGCTTGGATCAAGCGCCGCAATCGCCTTCAGCGCCTGCTCAAACATGCGCGCCAAGGCGTTGAAATAGCCCTCGTCATCCATCCCGCAGTAGCCGAGCAGGTTCATGCAGGATTCGCAATAGAACACCGTCAGCTCCGCCAAACCTTCCGGACGCCCGATGGCTTTCTTGTAATCGGAGATTGCCTTCTTGGCCTTGGCGACCGAGATATCCTGATTGCGCATCACATTCGGGCAAACCCAGCGGTCGATGGTGGATTTGTACGGTTCGAGTACATCCTTGCCTAGGGCGAAGCGGGCATGGAGAAAAGCCTGATTGCTCTTGTTGGCGGCGTACAGATCCTGAATCAAGCCCAGCAACGCCGGGCGGTCGAGGTCGGCAAGCTGGCGCTTGAGATAGGTCCAGGACGGTTTTTTCTTGCTCGTTTTTTTCATGGGACCCACTATTTGCTCTTGATAGCCCGAAAGGCCGAGTCATCAGCCAGATGCAGATAGATGCGGCCGTTCAGCTCGCCATTTTCAATGAGTGCCCAGCCACGACCGCAGACCGGATCGTTTTCATCCTGTCCTGACCAGGAAAACTCGAAACGTGGTGTATTACCGCATTGTTCCGCCCGGCCATCGATGTCCCCGGAGACCAGGCCGAACTGAAACCGTCCAGTCCCATCCGAACCGATGCGAATAAATCCCGGCACCTCCATGTCGACGTAATCCTCATCCCAGACTTCCATCTTGACGATGCGCCATTTTCCGGCAAACGGTTTCATCTGCTTCATAGGATGCCTTTCTGGTTACCTCACTCTGACCCACCAGGGTGTCACAGCCCTTGTCATAGCCTTGTCACAGCTCGGTGTCACAAGCCGTGTCGAGAGTTTGTTGCAAGTTATCCACCGCCATGCCGGGCCATCATCTGACGGCCCCTTTCGGTCAGGCGGTATTTCTGTTTGCTGCTGCGCGGCTTGTCGGGGATGGTCATTTCAATCAACCCGGCCTCCACGGCTGGGAGCAGATAGGCCTTGCGGAAATGCTCATCGTCTTTCAGCCCGAGCGCCTCTTTGAGTTGTTGCCGGGTCATCTCTCCGGCAAGAACTGAGAGCAGTCGAACTTCCGGGGTAACTTCCCGGGTTACTTCCGGGGTCGAGCTGGTCACGGTATCCAGGATCATCCGCAGCATGAAGGCAATGAAGGGCGCAGAGTCAGTCTGATGAGTGCTCTCCTGCAACGCTGCGTAGTATTCGCCCTGGTTCTCGAAGATCAGGCTTTCCACCGGGATATCGGCGAACAGGGGATTCCAGCGGGCCAGAATCAGGCTCTGCCAAAGCCGCCCGATGCGGCCGTTGCCGTCGGCGAAGGGATGGATGAATTCGAATTCGTAGTGAAAGACCGAGCTGGCGATGAGCGGGTGGGCGTCGGTGGCGGCCAGCCAGCTGAACAGGTCACCCATCAGGTGCGGCACCCGCTCTGCAGGCGGGGCCATGTGAATCACTTGGCTTCCCGCCATCACCCCCACGCCGCCGTGCCGATACACTCCTGCCTCGTCGATCAGACCGGACATCAGAATCTGGTGCGCTTCCAGAAGATCCTTTTCCGATGAGGGTTTCCAGGTGTCGAACCGGTCGTAGGCGGCCAGGGCGTTTTTCACCTCCTGCACCTCGCGGGGCGGGGCGATGACCCGTTTGCCCTCCAGAATCGCGGTGATCTGCGCCTCGCTCAGGGTGTTGCCTTCGATGGCCAGCGAACCGTGGATGGTGCGGATGCGGTTGATGCGCCGCAACCGCAAGGATCTGGCCTGATCGGTGAGCACGTTCAGCCGTCCAATGGCCTCGCTGATGGCGGCGACCCGGTTAAGGATCTCAGGGGTGATGGTGTAGGGTGGCTGATATTTCATATCGTCCTTCGCTACTCTCTACGACGCCATGCTGGCGTAGTAGGGTGACGGCACCGTTGGGTACGCCCGGAACACATGCACGAAAACCGCCTCTGTCTTGTCCCGCACGTCCTCCTCTGAATAGGTTTCCGGCAACCCGGTTTGCTCGCTCCAGAGATAGTCCTGAATCGTCAGTCGGACCGCGTCCCGGGTGGATTCCTTGTCGCGCCAGTGATTGATTCGCAGTTTTTCCGCTTTGAGAGTCTGTAGCAGGTCAACGGCCACGGCCTTGATGCGTTTGATGTCAACGGAAGTCAGATCCGATCTCGTCAGCAAGTCGAATATGGCGAGACTTTCCTCATCGAGACCTTCCCGCATGGCACGACGTTCCTCATCGTCCATCTCATCCATGATCTGCAGAAGCGCTTCAAAGGTCTTCTCGATGGTCACCCGATCCTTTTCGCGGTTGTACTCGGCGACGATCTCCTCGTAATGTCTTTGGAAATCGGTCCGCAAGGGATTCTGCTGGAGCAGACGCTGCAGGCGTTGTTCGATGGCGATTTTCAGATTCTGGACGGTGGTGCGTTTGGCCGGGCTGCGCTCGAACTCCTGGCGCAAACGGTCGAAATCGATCTTGCTTATGTCATAGACGCCGCCCGTGTTTCCCAGAGGCTCATCCTTGACCTCAATCGCCTCATCGACCACTTGGTGCAACTGGCGAATGATGCCGGTGATATCAGCCTGTTCACGGTCCTGTTGCAGGCTTTTATAGACGATGTTGATCGCGTCGAAGTCGCTCCGGCAATCATTGACGCCTTCGATGGTGATGCAGGCCTTGAACTTCGAAAACGCCGCCCGGCACATCACTTCAAAGCGTTTGCGCGTCTCGTCGTTTTCGTTCGCCGCCTCCTTGGCGGCGAGAATCGCCGCATTTCGGGCAAAACCGGTCTGCCCGATAATTCCATCCAGAGACGCGCTCCGCTCGGCGAGAAAGGACCGGACAAAGGCAATCGCTTCACGAAGATCGGCCAGCAGTTCTTCATCTGGCTTGGCCGGTTCGGTCTCGCCGCCATCGCCACCGCGTCCGTCATCACCCGTTCCTGCAAAGGTCGCCAACGCCTTGCGCAGGTTTTTCAGGATGCCGCAGTAATCGACGATCATCCCGTTGTTCTTGCCTTCGTTCACCCGGTTAGCCCGGGCAATGGCCTGCATCAGGGTGTGCGCCTTGAGCGGCTTGTCCAGGTACAGGGTCGAGAGGCTGGGGACATCAAAGCCGGTCAGCCACATGGCACAGACGATAGCAACGCGAAACGGGTGCTCCTCGGCCTTGAAGGCATCGTCCAGCGACAGCCGCTGCATGTTCTGGAACTGCGGCTGTTTCCGCATCGCCTCGGGCAGGTCGATGCCTTCCTTGATCAGGCGACGGTGCGGGGTGATGTCCAGCTCCCACTTGCGGAACTTCTCGACCTCGCCCTGTTCCTCGCTGACCACCACTGCCATCTGCGTCTGGCGCATCCACTCGATCTGACGTCGCCGGTACTGTTCGTCCTGCTCGTCCGTGGCCTGAGGCAACTGCGCTTCCAACTCGCCCATTCTCTCGTTCCAGTAGAACTCGACCAGCTTGTGCATGCGGACGCAGGTGATCTTATCGATGCAGACCAGCATCGCCTTGCCGGTTTCCCAGCCCAAAGAGTAGTGCTGCACAAAATCGCGGGCCACCTGGTCAAGGCGTTTCCCGGCCGTGATGATGTGATAATCGCGCTTGAGCTCCTGCTCCAGGCGTTGCTTCACATCGATATTGCCCGTCTCCAGCTCCTCCAGCTTCTCGGCGATCCGCTCGTTCAGATCGCCGACCGCCACGCCGAGCTTGTCGCCACGCGCATCGTAATAAAGCGGCACCGTGGCCTTGTCCTCGACGGCCCGCTGGAAATCGTAGGTGGAGACGTAATCGCCGAACACCCGACGAGTGATCTCGTCGTCCTTAAAGAGCGGCGTGCCGGTGAAACCCATATAGCTGGCGTTCGGCAGGGCATTGCGCATGTCGAGCGCTAGGGTGCCGTACTGGGTGCGGTGGGCCTCGTCGGTGATGACGATGAGATCGTCGCGCCGGGAGTAGGCCTCACCTTCCACCACGGTCTGGTTGAATTTCTGGATCAGCGAGAAGACGTGCGATTTATGCTGGGCCAGCAACTGGGCGAGATGCTCGCCGCTCGCTGCCCGGCACGGGTCGCGGTCGTTGTCCACCACGCCGCATCCGGCAAAGGTTTTGTAGATCTGCGTGTCCAGGTCGTCCCGGTCGGTGAGGATCAGAAAGGTGAAGTTACCGCCCAGCTTGCGATGCACCTTGCGGGTGAAGAGCACCATGGAATAGCTCTTGCCCGAACCCTGGGTATGCCAGAACACTCCCAGCTTGCCGTCGCGGCCCTTCCGGTCGCGCACCGCCTCGATGGCCCGGTTGACGCCGAGGAACTGGTGGTTGCGGGCCAGAATCTTCCGCGATTCCCCGGCCGAGTCGTCGAAAACGATGAAGTTTTCCACCAGGTCGAGGAAGTTGGCTTTCGCGCACACACCCTTGAGCAGCGTCTCCATGGCCACCAAGCCCGGCTGATTCTCGGCCAACCGTTTCCACTCGTGAAAATGTTCGAACCGGCTGGTGAGCGAGCCGAGTTTGGCATCCACCCCGTTGGCCAGTACCACCATGGCATTGTGATGAAACAGATGCGGAACGGTGTCCTTGTAGTCCAGAAAATTCTGCTCGTAGGCGGCGCGGATATCCTTGCTGACGTTCTTCAGTTCCATGAACAGCAGCGGCAGGCCGTTGACGAAACCGACGATATCCGCCCGGCGGCGGTACAGATCGCCGCGCACCCACAGTTCCCGCACGCAGAGGAAATGATTGTTTTCAGGAATATCGAAGTCGAACACCCGCAGCCGCTGGCGCACCCTTTCGCCTTTGGCATTGCGAAAGGTGACCTGCACTCCGTCCTTGATCAGTTCGTACTTCTCCCGATTGGTGGCGGCCATGGTCTGCGAGGCGGAGACCGTGACGATCTGGCGCACGGCGACTTCATAGGCCGTGGCAGGCAGCCCGGAATTCAGCTCCTCGATCTTGGCCCGCAGGGTGCGGGTCAACACCACCTCGCGATCCGATTCCCGGCCCAGCAGGCTATCCGGCCCGAAATCCTCGTTGTTGTAGGCGTACACCGACTCCCAGCCAAGCTCCTGCTCCAGGTACTCGGCGGTGGTCTGCTGAACAAGGGTGTCTTCGGTGTAGGGGGCGGGGGTCATTCAATTGCCTCCCTTTTTTCGAGGCGGCTTCAGCTTTTTGATGTCCTCTTCCAACTCCTTGAGGCTCTCTTCATGCTGGATGCGGCGCTGCGATTCCCGGAATTTGTCATACTCCAGGGCGGCTTTTTCCTGGGCCATCTGGTGGCTGATCTTGCCCGCATGGGTGAGCAGCTCCCGGCCATTGAGCTGAATAATGGCATCCAGCCGCTGAATCCAGTCGGCCATGTGCATGGGAATTCTCTGCTGGGCCATGGTTTCGGCAAAGGCCAGGTATTGTTCCACCAGCAGGCCGAGCAACTTCATTTCGTCCTCGGCAAGGTAGTTCTTGGCGATGCTCACATCGCTTTTGCGCACCGACAGATAACCTTTCTTGTCGAACGACTGCATCCCCATCAGGGGCAGCGCGGCATCCGCCCGGCGATACACCAGTTCCGCCGCTGTTTGCCGGCTGATGGCCCAGAGGAGTTTGTTCTGAACCACCTTGAAAAACTCGATGGTCTTTTCATCCCTGGGGTCGTAGTCGATGCTGGTGGTATAGATATCCTTGATTTTCTGATAAAAGAAGCGCTCGGAGATGCGGATTTCGCGGATGCGTTCCTGCAGTTCCGTGAAATAGCCCATCGAGTTGCCCGTTTTGAAACGCTCATCGTTCAGGGCAAACCCCTTGACGATGTACTCCTTCAGCCGCTGGGTGGCCCAGATGCGGAACTGAGTGCCCTGGTGAGACTTGACCCGGTAGCCGACGGAGATGATCACGTCCAGATTGTAGTAATTAGGGGCTTTTTGCTGAAATTCGGAAATTCCGAATTTCTTCATCACATCCGCTTCAACCAGCTCTCCTTCGGCGAAAATGTTTTTAATATGCTCATTGATGGTTGACTTGGCTTTACCGAACAGCCCAGCCATGTGGTCCTGAGTCAGCCAGACCGTCTCGTCTTCCAGCCGGACATCGATTTTGATTTTGCCGTCGGCGGCCTGATAAATCAGAATTTCCGAATTATTCATGCCGCTGCCTCCATGCTTAAAAGGTCACTTATCGGGTCAATGTGACCGGATAAAACCATGCCGCCCGTGTTGACAAAGGCCGCCATCTCCGAGGCTAGCGACTCGGCATTCTTCACATCCGCCTTGAACTGGCGGGTGGAATCTTCGCCGAGGGCGATTTGGGCGAGGAGGTTGTCAAGGTTCACGCGTCACCTCCCTGCATCGGTGTACCATTGGCGGCCGTCTGTTGACCAAGGGTGCCTTCGGTGTAGAAGTTCATCTGCCCGGCCTCTCGAAACGTATGCCAAGCAGACTGTCCGACGGTGACGCATCCGATAATCTCAGCCGCACAAATTGCTGGAAGTCAAAACCTTCGGTGAAGTCTGCTTCTGGAACCATATCCGAATTGATGGTGCAGATATATTGACCGCCAAGTGCAGAGGTGATCTCGTGAGCTCGCTCGAATGCCAGCGCCCGTTGCCGAACATCAACGGAGTCGTACATCAAGGTGTCATGAACGAGGAAGTCAATGCCTCGTCCGCTTTGCATTTGAAGTTGAAGCACAGCAAGATCGAAGCAAAATATCTTCATTTTCTCGATCCCCTCGCTTCCGCTGCGCTCAATATCCACTTGATACTTGTAGCCGGTATCGCCGACATCGATCACCAGCTTGCCGGGTGATTTGTAAAGGGCTTGAGAATGTTCATTGAAGAGGCGCACAACTTCAGACCACTTATCCCTTCTCTCCTCATGGTCGCGTTCAGCTGTTTGGACCAAATCGTCCTTTGCCGCCTTTACTTCACGTTTTGACGCCTTCAGGCTCTTCATTTCCCGCAGTCGGGCCTGCACGCGCTCAAGGGAACCATGCAACGACACATATCTTTCCTGGAGTAACGTCATCTCCTGCAGTGCGCCATGGGTTTGAAGAACCTGCATCACCTCGGCACGAAGATCGGTCTTTTCCCTGATGCGTGTTTCTCTGTCGTCGATAACCTGCCGGATACGGGTGATTTCAGACCCCAGAAATTCACGACGATTGGAGATGATGTCATGGTGAAACGCCTTGGCTTGGTCCAGTGTCCGTTTAACTGTGTCAGGAAAAACGAGACCCGCCTCTTCATACAGGCGTTCAAGGGATACCGAAGCGTGGGGCTTCTCTTCCTTTATGGATTCTTTATAGCGTTTCAACCGCCGCCTGTCGGCAACATTTTGGTTGGCGAGTTCGTGAATTTCCGAGGTCAGCCGGTCTGCTTCTTCCTGCACGGATTCATACTGTGGATGGACTTTGAATGTGTCTAAAGCCTGTTTGGCATTGGCTGCTTGCTGTTCGAGTTGAATGCGTTGGGTCTCAAGTTCGCCGACAGAGCCGATGGCACCCTCCATCGCCCCCGTCTTGATCGCTTTCTCAAGCGCCTTGGCACCTTCTTCTTGGTCCTTCAGACCTTGCCATCGTGAGGCATACTCCCAATTCATCCCCAGTACATAGGCAGTGTGAAGCTGGATGTCCCACGTTTTTTGCTGTCGGAAATGTCTGAATGGGCTCGTATACGCATCCGGTCCAAGGCGCACGAAATAGGAGATCAAGCTTCGATAGCTCGGCCTGTAGGGCAGTTGATCCGACGAACGAGGCAGATCAAAAAATGCCCACCCCAACAATGCTCGCCATCGTTCTGCCTTGTAGACTCGCTCACCAGTCTGATCGTCCAGGTCAGGCTTTTCTGGCCATCCGTCAGTTGGTCCTTCTACGATAATTCGGTTTTGGTCCGCCACCGCTCGCGTGACTTTTACTCGATTACCACGAAGGGTGATCTCAAGGGTAAACGCCCAAGATTGCAAGGGCTCGATCAGCAATCCCTTGCCCTTGGTTGGACGGCTTCCGAGGCAGAAATCGATAATCTCAAGCAATGTCGTTTTGCCGACCCCGTTACGAGTGTCTTTCTCGGTGGAAGTCACAGAACGCTCGGCCAATATGACATTCAGTCCCGAGGTGAACTCGACGGGATGAAAAGAGCGATGATTGGCAGTTACGCTGTGGATCATGAGGCCCCCCGGCGGATCATGCCTTTGGAGAGATCAATGACCCCAACGATGTATAAGAGATCCAAGGCAAGGACAAACCGTTCAAATGTGCCAACAGAAGGTTCATCTCTCACCTTATCCCAAAGGCTGGTAATGGTCTGTTGCCGTTCAACGTGACGAAGCACAACAGCGCCGACACCGATCAGCGCTTGTCCTTCAGATATGTGCTTCGAAGGAAGAATCATTTCTCAAACACCTCGCAGGCCTCGAATAAGTGAATCAGCACAGCCAATCCGGCAGACCGTTGCGCCTGCCTCTGAAATCCCTGCTGAGCAAAACGACACATCAATTCAAAAAGATCGCCGCCATTCACTCCCTCTTTCTTCAATCGCCAGTACTCTTCCAGAAAACCCGCCTTGAGCCGCTCCGGGAATTCGCTATCTGTCTGGGCGACACTTTCAATGTAGCGGGCAACTTCTCCGGCAACACCGAGCCCCATGGCAATTACACCCCGTGCATCGCCATCAAGGGCATTCTTTTGTATCTTGTCTTCTATTTTCAAAAGTGAATAATCGTTCGTTACTGCTGAGGGCTGAACGACTGAGGCCCATTGCGTCGCTTCCTGCAATTCGACAAAGCCGATGTCAGAAAACGCATCAAGCAGGGCTTGACGCACCTTTTTCTCGTGTTCAGCTTTAATTGCGTTCAATCGGTCGACGGGATAGTCCAATTCGCCCTGTGGAATTGTGTCTATTCGTTTGTGACATGCCCCACAAAGATATATGAGGTTGTGGTAGCTGTTCCGTTCTGACTCAGTCATCTTTGGGTCGAATCTTGCCGACTTCTGTTTTTTATCTGATCCGCTATTTTCGCCCGCGATGTGTGCTGCTTGACCTTGATTGATGGGATCACCGTTTACACTGTCAATTGACAGCCTACGCCCCTTCTTTTCGCATTCCGGCAAAGCGCACATATCCCCGCTTCTATAGGCGAGAAGAATTTTCGTGGTTGGGCTTACACTCATACCTCCACCTCCCCGTTCATCAGTTTGGGCAGGAGGAGGTCGCGGGCTTTAGCGAGTGAGGCATTCTGTCGCTTCAACAATTCCATCTGCTGATGCAGCGGCGATACCGTCTCCTCGAACAATCGAAGGATTTTCTTCTCCGCGACCAGCATCAAACGGCTGTGGGCAAAATCGCGATTCAATCCGGGAACCGCAACATCCGTACTGATAAAGGTCATCTGCTGCAGGGCGAAGTAGAGGAAAAGAGAGCAGTTTCCCGAGTCGATGTAGTACACCGTATCGATGGGGTGACAATCGTCCGGTGACCAGTACACGCTGCCGACATTACCTTTTCGGCCGACGATGATGGTGGGGCCAGGCACGAGGGCTTTTGTGTGGGTCCCAACAATCCCGCTTGAGCCATAGACCGGAAATGGCCCTGGGACGCGGTCGTCGTTCTTCAAGGCTTTACCGTATTTCAGAGGGGCAAAAGTCCCAAGCGGCTTTTTCTCCCACCCCTCCGGCACGCCATCGATGATTTGGGTGTGTTCGTGGCCGGGGAAGCGGAGGTGGACGAACCATTCCTTGTAGAGCAGCCGCGCCGCCTGCTCCAGCAACTGAATCCGCCGCCGGTTGTTCTCGATCAGGTCGTCGTAGGCGGAGAGGGTATCTCCGATCCTCTTTTGCACATTCAGCGGTGGGCATGGGATGGGAAGCCGTTCGGCATCACCCACCCGAACGTGGTCCACTGTCGCTCCGAAACCCATGCCTTTGAATTTTCCTTGGATTTGAGGTGATTGGAGCGCGTACGCCAAGAAGTTCCAATCGAGTTTATTGCGGTCTGGTCGGTAGTGGAAAAGCCTCTGACCAAGAAATACTTTTTCGTCGTTGGAGGTAAACCTACCAACCTCACCAACGGGGGCTTCCCTCGTGAGAACTACGTCTCCGTATTGCGGCCTCGAACGGCGAGTCCATTTGTTGAACACGTCCTCCATCACGAAACGGACCTCTTTTAGATCGATAAAACCACCTTTCACATTGGTGGTGCGAATCATTTTGAACTCGGTTTCGTGCTCGACGGTGGGTGCTGTTTTGTTGACGCAATCGACAGCAAGTTCACACAGTTCAGAGACTGGAATCATAGGCCAAGTCATATGCCTAATTCCTCGAAATTCTTCTTGATCATCGCGGCCAGTTGCACCGCCTCGGTGTTCAGGTCCTCCAGCTCCACATGAATGTTGCCCAAGCTCATTTTCCGCCCTCCAATACGCGCTTCCCCCTTTCAGGCAGGCGGTACTTCTGCAAACGGCTGTTGGGTTTGTCAGGGATGGTGTATTCCACATATCCCTCGTGCAACAGTCTGGCCATGAGATCATTGAGATAGCGGGTTGGTTTGGCCTTATCGAGGGCCTTGGCGATTTCGGATTTGGAAAGCGGGGCGCTGTTCAGTGCGGCAAGTATCTGAAGAGCCATATCCGATTCTACCCCTGACTCTACCCCTGACTCTACCCCTGACTCTACCCCTGACTCTACCCCTGACTTGTGCTCGACTTGCTCACCGGCCTGTGGCACCAGAGGCAAGGGCTCGGCCAGATAGACGGTAAAACGCAGCCGCATGGCGATTTCTTCGATTTTGGGCTCCGGTAGCCCCAGCTCGCGGGCCTCGGCAAAGATGCGGCGTACCCCGGTGCCCCACTGCTCGATCAGGCCCAGTTCCTTGAATACGCGGGCGATGACCGGGTTGCGGATGCGCGAGGCGCCCTGTTTCATCTCTTCGATGGTCAGGCCGGGGAGGAGGATGCCCATGCTCTCCACCTCGATGCGGTCGTCGAGAAAGACCACCCGAATGGGCGCGCCCCGTTGCGAGTAGTCACTATGCACCAGGGCGTTGATGATCACCTCGCGCAGGATCCCGAGCGGGATGCTCCAGACATCCTTGCGCCGCACCTCGGAGAGGTCCGCGCCACGGTAGGCGTGTTTTTTCAGAAACAGCATCACTTCGTCCACGGCCCGGGGCAGCGGGCAGTCGATATCGATATGGTCGAAGATGTCGATCTTTTCGGTGCCGAAGAAGCGACCGCATTGAATCCAGGCGTCGGGAAAGTGTTGGGTGCGCTGCTTGCCAAAGAGGAGAATGCCGCCCCGGCTCGGTACCCGTTTGCGTTGATGAGGGGTCAGCAACTTCAGGGTGAGCATGGCCTGTTCATCGAGCTTACGGACGCCGTTGAAGGCGCCTTGCGCCGCTTCGATGTCCAGATCGTCGATGGACAACTCCGGCATGGGCAGTTGATCAAAGGCAACGCCCTCGACCGATCGGCGGAGTTCTGCGATCAGTTCCCGATCCGCCTGGCGGTTGGTGGAGCCGAGGCGCACATAGACGCCGGTTTCCGGCCCTTCGGCACGGAGATAATGAGGCCGGGAATTGCTCAGGAAGGCTTCGATAACCAGCAGGGTTTTGCCATCGACCGTGGTCATTTCGACATTAGGCGCCAGGCGGGGGCTGATGGAGTCGGCGATCAGATTGCAGAGCCGTTCCTCCTCGTCCAGCGGGTTGTCGATCCCCACAGGTTCCCGCGTTTTGTCTGCAACGCCGATGATGATTCGGCCACCGGCGGTATTGGCGAAGGCCACCAGCGTCTTGAGCAGATTGCGCGGGGAAGAGAGGTTCTGTTTGAACTCCAAGGTCTTGCCTTCGTCGGCCTTGAGCAGATCGGCAATGCTCATACCCCCAACTCCTCGAAATTCCTCTTGATCGTGGCGGCCAGGTGCACCGCCTCGGCGTTCAGGTCCTCCAGTTCGACATGGATGTCGCGCAAGGCTTCTTCGAAATCAAAATCCTCGTCCTCTTCCTCCGGCGCAACGCCGACATAGCGGCCGGGGGTGAGACTCCAGTCGTTGGCCGCGATCTCGGCCCGGTCCACCAGCTTGACCAGCCCTTCCACATCGCGGAGCTCGGCCTCGGGAAAGCGTTCGGTGAGCCAGTGGGCCTGCTTCCAGAAGTAGCGCACAAGCTTAACTTGCTCAACAGCGGCGGCTCTTCCTGTATCCAGTTCGCGCAGGCGTTTGCGAAGTTCGGAGAGCTTGGGCGCACCCTCACCCCCGGCCCCTCTCCCAGAGGGCGAGGGGAGTGTGGCCTCGGTGAGTGTGTCAATCAGGCGGCAGGCCAGCTTGTAGAGCAGATCGGTCTGCTTGACCAGATCACGGCTGGTCTCGGCCAGGGTTGCGAGGCGGTCCACAGCTTTCTTGAGTTCGCCGTTGGACGTCTTCTGTGTTCCCCAGGCCGCCTGCTGTTCGCTGACGGTCTTCCGGAAGGCCTCCACGTCCGCCTTGAACAGCGGGACGGCGTCATCCAGCTCCTTCAGCGGTTCAATGTGGGGCGCGTCCTTGGCCAGGGTCTTGAGGAAGGGTTCGATACTGCTGCGCAGCGTGGCCAGCGCACCGATGAAATCCGGCAGCGGCTCGACCGTTTCGCCGTCGTCGTCTTTCATCGTGAAGCAGGCCGCGCCCTCGGCCAGCATGCGCTGGCAGTAGCCCGCCACGAGGTCGAGATAGCGCCCGGTCTCGCCCCGGTAGAGCCAGACGATGGCCAACAGGTTCTGCTCCTGCTCGGGAGAAAAGTCGAAAATCTTGCGCGTCACCTTGCGGTAGACGTTACGGGCGTCGATCATCAGCACCTTGTCGCGGTACGCTTCCGGCTTGGCGCGATTGAGAAACCAGAGCTCGCAGGGGACGGTGCGAGTGTAGAAGAAGTTGGAGCGGATGGCGACCATGACATCCACGTCGCCGGTCTCCACCAGCTTCCGGCGCACCTTGGCCTCGTCCCGCCCGGCGCTGGAGGCCTGGGAGGACATGACGAACCCCGCCCGCCCCTGTTCGTTCAGATAGCTGTAGAAATAGCTGATCCAGACGTAGTTGCCGTTGCTGACCTTGCCATTCTTGTTGACGCCGGGCAGGCCGAAGGGCAGGCGCGGGTCGCTCTTGACCTTGTCGGCGTCGATCTCGTCCACGTTGAAGGGGGGATTGGCCATGACGAAATCGTCCTTGCGCAGCAGCTCGTGAGGGTCTTCGTAGTAGGTGATCGATTTCTGGATGTCGCCTTCGAGGCCGTGCACCGCCAGGTTCATCTTGGCCAGGCGGATGGTAGTGGCGTTCTTCTCCAGGCCATAGAAGGTGAGCTTTTCAGTGGGGTTCTCGTGCCGCCGCTCGACGACACGGGCGCTCTGCACGAACATGCCGCCCGAGCCGCAGGCCGGGTCCAGCACCGTGCCGCCCGCCGGTTCGATGACGTTGGCGCTCTTCTGCGAGAAGTCCTCCTTGGTCAGCGGTCGGGTCTTGCCGCCCCGTGTCGGCAGTCCCGCCTCGATGGCATCCTTGACACCGAGAAAACGGCTGAAGGCATGGCGCAGGAAAACCAGGCCCATGACCGGCAGAAAATACTCGTTGCTGGCGTAGTTGGAGTTGGCCCGCAGGGTATCCGCCGCACTCCAGAGCCGCTTTTCAATGGCTTCGATGTGTTCAAGCTGAGCCATGCTCAGGCTTCCTTCCCAAAATACGTTCTGTGCAGGGCCTTGCCCTTGTCCCCCAGGCTGCGCAGCAGGCTCTCGATCTTCTCCAGCGCCAGCGGCGACGGCTTGGCGCGGTCGTTCTCCCAGCGGTTGATCGTGGGAAAGGTCACCCCGAGCTTGGCCGCGAACTTTTCCTGAGTCAGACCGGTAAGTTCCCGAAGCTCACGGACCAGCCTCGCCATGCTGTGTTGCTCGTCCAATGGATTTCTCCTTGCTGAATCTTCTGATGTACTGGCGCACCATTCATAACGCCCGATTTATCACTTGATATATCATCCATGGGGCCGCAAATGTCAAGTGCGACCTTGAAATCCTTACGGAAATCCCCCTGCGACACGGCAATTTGAAATTCCCGCCGACACATCCTGCCGCCACCCGGTAAGTAAGCCCCATGGATATCAGTGAGCACAAAAAAAATCACCCGACGCCCGACACTTTCTCCGTCTCTCCGGTAAGTAAGGGCATACACCAAAACGAGGAGCGACCGACCATGGACATCAACGATCTGTTTGACGGAATCATGAAGAGTATCAACCAGTTTGCCGACGAGATCGCCGAACAGCGGTTGCAGGAAAAAATGCAGGACACCGGACGAGGTCCGGATAATGGGGGGAAGAATGCGAAGAATTTTGAGTCGAAAGAGAAGCAGGTTGTGACAGGTTTCCCGAAAAGGTCTGATCGGGGCGGCAGCGCCGACATCCTGAAAGCAGCGTAAGTCGCTGACAATACGAAGAAAAACAAAACCCGTCCACCAACCGGACGTGGTTAGTGGACGGGTCTGTCTTTTTTAAATGGTGGAGGCGGCGGGAATCGAACCCGCGTCCGCAAGCACTCCGCCTTAGGCTCTACATGCTTAGTCGAGTCTATTATATTTAACCATCTGGAACCCGACTGACAGGGCGCCCATATGGCGATTCCGTTAGGTTTTAGTGATTTGGCCCCGGACTTGCCTCGTCACGATCTTGTGAGATATGACGCCTGAGATATGGACGCACAAGCACGGCTCCAGTCAGACGGCACCCTACTGGGTATTAAGCAGCGAGTGCGTAGTTGTCGTCGTTTGCAACTATCTTTTGCAGCGTGTTTAGCGAGGTCAGCTACATCCTCGGCATGCACCTCAGGTTTTGCCACCCACGTCGAAGCCAGGTCGCCCCCAAAGTAACTAGTAAGACAGTCTATGTGTGAAAAGGTTCCAAGACAAGCTTCAGATTGCCTTGAGTATTCGTTGCTTGTCGCGCTGCCAGTCGCGGTCTTTCTCGGTGGCCCGTTTGTCGTGCTGTTTTTTACCTTTGGCAAGACCGATTTCCACTTTTGCCATGCCTTTTTTCCAGTACATGGCCAGCGGCACCAGGGTATAGCCTTTTCGTTCAACCTGACCAATTAGTCGATCAAGCTCGCGGCGGTGCAGCAGCAGTTTGCGGGTTCTCAGGGGATCAGGGCTGATGTGTGTTGAGGCGGTCGGTAACGCTGAGATATGCGCTCCAAACAGAAATGCCTCACCGTGCTTGATGGTGATGTAGCTTTCGGTGAGATTAATTCGCACCGCACGCACACTCTTCACTTCCCAGCCTTCCAGGACAATACCTGCCTCGAAACGGTCTTCGATGAAATATTCGTGCTTGGCCTTTTTGTTCAGCGCGATTGTGGAACCGCTTGATCCGGCCTTTTTCTTTGGTTGTTTTGCCATGCCCGGCATTGTATTCGAGCAGCCCTGAATGGGCCAGAGGCGAATTGAGTTTGATTAAGTAAAAACAACACGATTGACTTCTGTTATTGTCAATCGTGTTGTTTTTACGAGAGAATGCGACGTTTACTGAAAATACGGGGCTGGAGATTTATTAAGCAGGATGTGCTTAACGTATCAGGCGGGTTATGGCCTGAGGGACTATTTGGGTAGTCGAAGGGGGAGGGCGTTTGTCCATACGTACTTCAATTCATGGCCAATGGTCATCGCGATTGATGTTTCTTCTTGCCGCAACAGGCTCGTCTGTTGGGCTGGGCAATATCTGGAAGTTTCCCTATATCACCGGGCAAAATGGCGGTGGTGCGTTCGTTCTTGTCTATCTGGCCTGTATTCTGTTGATAGGTGTGCCGTTGTTGATGGCTGAGACGTTGATTGGGCGCAGGGGACGGCAGAGCCCCATCAATTCGCTGGAAACACTGGCCTGGGACGAAGGGGCGGAGCGCTCCTGGCGTTTGGTTGGTGTGCTCGGCATCCTGGCGGCATGGCTGATCATCTCATTCTACAGTGTTATTGCAGGCTGGACCCTGGCCTATACAGCCCGGATGGCCACCGGGGTTTTCCAGAATGTCACCGCCGCTGGCGCAGCCAGCATCTTTCTCGATCTGATTTCCGACCCTGAACGGTTGTTGGCCTGGCATACGATTTTCATGATGATGACCGTTGCCATTGTTTCTAAGGGAGTGCGCTCCGGACTGGAACAGGCGGTGAAGGTGCTGATGCCCCTGTTGTTCATGCTACTGCTGTTTCTCGCCGGATACTCTGCGTTGAAAGGGAATTTTGCCCAGGGTTTTGATTTCATGTTCAATCTGAATTTTGAGGGGATCACCGCCGGCGGCATACTGATTGCGCTGGGTCACGCATTTTTCACCCTCAGTCTGGGGATGGGGGCGATCATGATCTACGGCTCCTATCTGCCTTCGGATGTCTCGATTCCCAAGGCGACAATGATGGTGGCGCTGATGGATACGGTCGTTGCGCTCCTTGCCGGGCTGACCATATTCCCCATTGTGTTTGCTACCGGCCTTGAGCCTGCAAGCGGTGTAGGCCTTATTTTTCAGACCCTGCCGGTCGCCTTCGGGCAGATG
The DNA here is from genome assembly GCA_002869585.1 of Sedimenticola sp. Lineage (GTDB taxonomy): Bacteria > Pseudomonadota > Gammaproteobacteria > Chromatiales > Chromatiaceae > BM503. Next base: position 45,809 of record PKUO01000004.1, on the reverse strand, counting down.
CCGGGGGGTATGTTTTTCGGCATGCTGTTTTTCCTCCTGCTGGTGTTCACTGCCTGGACATCAGCCATTTCACTGCTGGAGCCGATCGTTGCCTGGCTGGTCGAGTCGCTGTCGATGCAGCGGGTGCGTGCGGCGATCCTGGCTGGCTCTGCCAGTTGGTTGTTGGGTATCGTGATGCTGCTGTCATTCAATCACTGGGCATTTGAGTTTGAATTTCTCGGTCAGAAAAAGATCAACGGGTTGTTCGATGTCTTTGATCTTCTGACATCGACGGTACTTCTTCCCCTGGGTGGACTGGCAATGGCGATTTTTGTCGGTTGGATACTCTCGAAAGTAGTGGTGATGGATGAGTTGGGGCAGGGTCTCAGCTTCTATTTCTGGTATTTTCTTATCCGCTTTATCGCACCCTTTGCGGTGTTGTTGATTTTTCTGAATGCGATCGGGGTGTTCTAATTGCCTGTAGTCAGTAAAAGTGCCTTGGTTGCCCACTCGGCCGCCGAAATGTTCGAACTGGTCAATGATGTGGAGTCGTATCCGCAGTTTTTACCCTGGTGTGCGGCTACCAAGTTGTTGTCGCGGGACGACGAGCAGTTATGCGGTGAGTTGGAGGTTTCACGCGCCGGAATCCGGCAACGTTTTTCAACCTGTAATCAGCTCTTTCCCTATCACAGGATTGAAATCAGGTTGAAAGATGGGCCATTCAAGAAACTGGAGGGGGCCTGGATATTTACCGAATTGCGTGAAGATGCCTGCAAGGTGGAACTGGAACTGAACTTCGAATTTTCCGGGACGTTGATCAACAAGGCCTTCGGGGCAGTGTTTAAGCAGATTGCCGGAACTCTGGTGGATGCATTCTGTAAGCGGGCAAATGAGGTGTACAGTGAGCAGTGAAAGCATCGAAATTGAAGTAGCCTACGCAAAACCCGATGAGCAGGTGATTTTATCGGTAAAAGGCGAGAAGGGCATGACCGTGGAACAAGCCATTAAGCGTTCCAAGATTATCGAACGATTTCCTGAAATTGATCTGGATACGGTGAAGGTCGGTATCTTTGGCAAGGCAGCAAAAAAAGATACGGAGTTGTCAGCCGGTGACCGGGTGGAGATCTATCGCGCCCTGATCGCTGATCCCAAAGAGGCGCGCAAGAAACGCGCAGCCGAAGGCAAGCAGTTGAAGAAGGGCGGTGGCGCAACTGACGACAAAGCGGCTGGCGACAAAGCGGGAGAGGGCGAGTAGCCAGGGCCACTCGCCGATTCGATTATTGATCGATGCTGTCTTCTGAGTCTAGGCCGACCTTCTCCATCATCCGCGTGACCAGGCCTTTTTTCTCAGGCTCATAGTCAGGGACTGAGGCGATCGGTTCTTCGACAGGCTGCGTATCCGCGCTCTGAGGTTGCGGGCGAAGGTCGCCATCTATCGTTGTCAGCCGGTCATCCTCGAAGAACAGTGCTACGCGAAGCTGTTCGCGTTCGGCACTGCCCTGTTTCATGCTGTACAGGTAGTCCCAGCGCTCCTGATGAAAGGCGTCGACCAGCATCGGAGTCCCCATCACATAGCGCACCTGGCTCTTGGTCATTCCCAGCTGAAGCTTGTCGACCATTTTCTGGTCAACCATATTGCCCTGCTGAATGTCGGGGCGGTAGATAAAGGGCATTTTGTCCAGTGCATCAGGTATGGCACTTCCGATTTTGTCCATGGTCGAACAGCCACTTAAACCCAGGCTGGCGCCCAGTACCCAATAAATGAGAAGCTTTTGCATTTAGTCTATCCGGATCTTCTTATATAATACGAAGTTGGCTCGAATGATACCCGATAAATTCCCTGAAAACATCAAGCGGTTGTCAACACAAAAGAGGTGAACGGTTTGGAAAACCAAGAAATTAGAGACGCCGGTCTGAAAGTCACCGGACCCAGGGTCAAGATACTGGAAATCCTTGACCGCGCCGGGGAGAGGCATCTCAGCGCAGAGGATGTCTACCGCCTGTTGCTGGAGAGTGGCGATGAGGTCGGACTGGCCACCGTCTACCGCGTGCTGACCCAATTTGAAGCGGCGGGTCTGGTCGAACGCCACAATTTCGAGGGCGGCTCATCGGTTTTCGAGCTGAACAAGGGTGAGCATCATGACCACATTGTCTGCGTCATCTGTGGCAAGGTGGTGGAATTTATCGATGAAACCATCGAAAAACGCCAGCGTCAGATTGCCGTGGAGAAGGGTTTTGAGATCGCCGACCACAGCCTGACAATCTATGGCCGCTGCAACAACCCAGCCTGTAGTCGCCGCAAAGAGAAGGGCGGTTAAATCTGGGAAAGGCTTATCATCTCGCGCGCATGGGCGAGGGTTTGCGGGGTAATTTCCACTCCGCCCAGCATACGGGCAATCTCCTCCACACGATGTTCGCCATCCAGTGTGGCAATGCGGGTGCTGGTGATGAGCTTCTCCTTCACCTTGCGCACCTGCAGATGCTGATGCCCCTGGGAGGCCACCTGGGGCAGATGGGTGACGCACAACACCTGGCGGCTATCACCCAGTCTGCGTAACAATCGCCCGACAATCTCAGCCACCCCGCCACCGATGCCTACATCGACCTCGTCAAAAATAAAGGTTGGCACTTGGGCGCACTCGATGGTTGCGACCTGAATCGCCAGACTGATGCGTGATAGCTCGCCACCGGAAGCCACCTTGGACAACGGCTGTGGCGCATGGCCGGCATTGGCGCTGACCAGAAACTCCACGCGATTCAGGCCGTTTTTTCCTGCTTTATCCGGTGCCAGACGCTCGATTTCGATAGTGAAGCGGCCATCCGGCATGCCCAGGGTGTTGATCGTGGCGGTAACCTGCTCAGTAAGCTTCCTGGCTGCCTTGCGCCGACTTTTGTCCAGTGCTTCTGCCAGTTCCATGTAGCGTTGTTCGAGTTCGCTGGTGCGCTGCTCAAGCCCTTCCAACTGCACATCTGCCTGTTCCAGATTCTGCAATTCACTGACCAGTTGAGCCAGATGGTCCGGCAGTTCCTCCGCCCGGCAGCGGTATTTGCGGGCGAGGTCGTGAATTTCACCGATACGCTGTTCAACCACCTGCTGGCGTTGGGGATCGTTCTCGATGCCGTCTGCTAAGTGGCGCAGCTCTGAACAGGCCTCCTTGATCTGGATGCTGGCGTTTTCGATCATCTCCCGGCAACCGGCGAAGGCGCTGTCCAACTGTGCCAGTTCACCGAGTTCTCGCAGGGCGTGATTGATGCGGGATTGGGCGCACTCCTCATCGTCATACAGCAGGCCCAGCACGCGGTAGCTGGTTTCGGTCAGTTGTCCGGCATTACTCAGGCGTTTCAGCTCCTGATCGAGGTCCCCGATTTCATGATCGGCCAGATTCAGACTCTCCAGCTCTTCTATCTGAAAACGCAGCAGATCCAGCCGGTGTGCCCGCTCGCTAGAGGCTTCGCGTAGGGTTTCCAGTTCTGTACGGGTCTGTTCCCAGTCACTGTAGATCTGCGCCAGGCTGGTGATGAGTTCCGGGTGCTGGGCGTAGCCGTCCAGCAATTCACGCTGTTGGTTGCGATGCAGCAGTGATTGATGGGCGTGCTGGCCGTGAATATCCACCAGTCGCTCCCCCAGGCTCTGCAGGGCTTTGAGTGTCACCGGGGTGCCGTTGATGAACGCCTTCGAGCTGCCATCCCGGACCAGCATGCGTCGCAGGATGCACTCGTCGCCGTTGTCCAGGGCCTGCTCCTGTAGCCACTCGCGCAGTTCCGGGTTGCCTTGCAACTGGAAAACGGCGTTGATCTCTGCCCGTTCACAGTCGGTGCGGATCATGCCATTGTCGGCGCGCTCGCCCAGCGCCAGCCCCAGGGCGTCGATTAATATCGACTTGCCGGCGCCGGTTTCGCCTGTCAATGCCGTCATGCCCGGTTGCAGTTCCAGCTCAACCGAGGAGACGATTGCCAGATCCCTGATGTGGATGCTGCTCAGCATATTTCTGAATGATCTCAGTGGGGATGGCCGCCCCAGCCAAGCTTGGCGCGGAGGATGTTGAAATGATCATGGCCTTTCGGGTGAATCAGCCGAATGGGGTTGTCGTGCTTGCAGATCGAGACCTGTTTCTCCACCAGGGTTTGGCTATCCTGCCCATCGCAGGTGAAGCGGACATGCTCGCTCTGGGTATGCCCGCAGACGACAATATCGATGTGGCTGTCGCCGCTCACCACGATCGGACGGTTACTCAGCCTGTGTGGACAAATGGGCACCAGGACCATGGCGTTGAGGCTCGGATGCATCAGTGGCCCGCCCCCGGATAGGGCATAGGCGGTCGATCCCGTAGGGGTGGAGATGATCATGCCGTCGGAACGCTGGGTATCGACAAATTTGCCATCGATGTAGGTCTCGAACTCGATCATGCGCGCGGTGTTCCACTTGTGGATGACCACATCGTTGAACGCCTTGTGTACCTGGCCATCGATTCTGCCCGAGAGCAGGAAGCGGTAATCCTCGTCGTACTGACCGGCAAAGATGCCCTCCAGTGTCTCGAACATCTGCTCCGGGGAGACATCGGCGAGAAAGCCAAGGCGGCCCAGATTGACCCCGACCATGGGCACGTTGTGATCCGCCAGGTCCCGTGCCGCGTGCAGCAGGGTGCCGTCACCGCCGACAACCAGTGCCAGATCACATTGCTGGCCGATCTCCTCGATGCTGCCAACCGGCAGGTGATGGTCAGCCATCCGTTTTGCCGTGGCCGACTCGACAATCACCCGCTGGCCGCGCTCGTCAAGGAATCCCGCCAGTCGCAGGAGCGTTTCCCGCGGGCAGGGATCGCCCTGTTTGCCAATCAGACCGATGGTTTTGAATGTTTGCGGCATTATCTGTAAGCGGGTCCCGGGTTGATTGCACTGAAACGGATAAAACAGTGAGGAAAGTTATCATGCCTTACTGCGGGTGCCAACTTGCGGATTTACTCCGGGGCCTGTGGAAGTTGCCGGTTTGCGCTTGACACTCCCGTGGCAGAAATCAATAATCCGGCAGACTTAGCACTCCCTATGAATGAGTGCTAACGAATTTGCGATGATAAATGCGACTATCGGGGCGATTGGTGACCGGGCGAAAGACAATATCAGACTCTGGGTTCAATGAGAGGGCACAGCAGCTTCTCAAGGTGCTTGTAGAGCGTTACATCCGCGAGGGCGAACCGGTCGGTTCGCGAACCCTGGCCAGGGATTCCGGCATGGACCTGAGTCCGGCTACCATCCGCAACATCATGTCCGATCTTGAGGAGATGGGGCTGGTGGCATCGCCGCACACCTCGGCCGGACGCGTGCCGACAGTCAGCGGTTATCGCCTGTTCATCGACTCGCTGCTGACCGTAAAGCCGCTCGACTCAAGGGAGGTGCGCGAACTGCGTAAGCAGCTGTTCAAGGATGACGACCCGAAAGGGCTGGTGGAATCGGCCTCGAAACTGCTTTCCAGTTTCACCCTGATGGCGGGACTGGTGATGGTCCCCAAGCGGAAGCACGTGGCCTTCCGTCAGATCGAGTTTCTACCACTCACCGGCAAACGCGTGCTTACCATACTGATCACCCGGGAAGGTGAAGTGCACAACCGCGTGATTACCACTCGCCGCCAGTATTCACCCTCCGAGCTGGAGCAGGCGGCCAACCTGCTCAATGAGAATTATGCCGGCGCCGGCCTGGAAGAGATGCACCAGAAGCTGGTGAGTGAGATGGACAGGAACCGGGACGACATGAACCGCATCATGCGGCGTGCCCTGGAGATGGCCGAGCAGGTGATCTCGCCGAAATACGATAATGATTTCGTGGTGGCCGGACAGACCAACCTGATGAACTTCGATGAGCTCTCCGAGATGAACCGCATGCGCAAGCTGTTTGACTCGTTCAACGAGAAGCACGAACTGCTGCACCTGCTTGATGAATCAATGCAGGCTAAAGGGGTGCAGATCTTCATCGGCGAAGAGTCCGGCTATCAACCCCTCGACCATTGCAGCCTGGTCACCGCACCCTATGAGATAGATAACCGGGTTGCCGGAGTGCTGGGCGTCATTGGTCCAACCCGGATGGCCTATGACCGGGTAATCTCGATTGTCGACGTCACGGCAAAACTGCTTGGTGCGGCCTTGAAAAAGCCATAACCGTCCCAACATTGGGGATAATTGATTTCCAGGGGTATAGAAAGGGCATTTTCCGGCTTGGATCATCAGCTGAGAGGCTTTTTTATCCCCATGAATTTTTGAACGCACAACAGAGTTAGAGGTAGCGGAATGGACAAACAACAGGACCCGGTCGATCAGCAAATCGAGAGCGGTGCGGCAGATGACGTTCCAGCTCAGGAGACCGATTCTGAAACCGGCGAAGGTCATTCAGCAGGTGATCTTCATCTGATGCTGGAAGATGCCCGAAACAAGGCAGATGAGCACTGGAACCAGCTGATGCGGACCCGTGCCGAGATGGAAAACCTGAGAAAACGCAATGAGCGCGACCTGGAAAACGCCCACAAATTCGCCCTCGAGCGGTTTGTCAACGAGCTGCTGCCGGTGATGGACAGCATGGAACTGGGATTGAGCGCGGCCGCCGACGCCGCCGACATAGACAAGCTGCGCGAAGGCAGTGAGCTGACCCTGAAACTGTTGAGCGGAGTGATGGAGAAATTCAACGTCGCCCAGATCAACCCTGAGGGTGAACCCTTCAATCCTGAGTATCACCAGGCGATGACCACCCAGCCCCGCGATGATGTGCCGCCGAACACCGTGGTTGCCGTGGTGCAGAAGGGCTACACCCTTAACGGTCGCCTGGTGCGCCCGGCCATGGTGATGGTTTCCCAGGCTGCGGGCTGAAAGTTCGCCAACAGGCTTGAAAATAACAGGGTTATACCCCATCTCAGTGAACAACTGGTTTTTATACAGAATTTAAGAATGACTACTGGAGACAGCTAACAATGGGAAAAATCATCGGAATCGACCTGGGTACCACAAACTCTTGTGTCGCCGTGATGGAAGGCAATAAGACCCGGGTGATCGAAAACAGCGAAGGTGATCGCACAACGCCATCCGTGGTTGCGTTTGCCAATGACGGCGAAGTGCTGGTGGGTCAGTCCGCCAAGCGCCAGGCCGTCACCAACCCGCAAAATACCCTGTTTGCCATCAAACGCCTGATCGGACGCCGTTTTCAGGATGACGTGGTACAGCGCGACATCAAAATGGTGCCCTATAAAATAGTCAAGGCCGACAATGGCGATGCCTGGGTCGAGGCGGGTGGCAAGAAGATGGCGCCCCCGGAAATCTCTGCCAAAGTGCTGCAGAAGATGAAGAAGACTGCAGAGGATTATCTCGGTCAGGAAGTGACCGAGGCGGTGATTACCGTGCCGGCCTACTTCAACGACTCACAACGCCAGGCCACCAAGGATGCCGGGCGCATCGCAGGTCTGGATGTTAAGCGCATCATCAACGAACCCACCGCTGCCGCGCTGGCCTATGGCATGGACAAGCAGACTGGTGATCGCAAGATCGCGGTCTACGACTTGGGTGGCGGCACTTTCGACATCTCGATTATCGAGATTGCCGAAATCGATGGCGAGCACCAGTTCGAAGTGCTCTCCACCAACGGTGACACCTTCCTGGGTGGCGAAGATTTTGACATGCGCATCATCGACCATCTGGTCGAGCAGTTCCAGAAGGATCAGGGTTTCGACCTGCGCAACGATCCATTGGCCCTGCAACGCCTGAAAGAGGCGGCTGAGAAGGCCAAAATCGAACTCTCATCGAGCCAGCAGACCGATATCAATCTGCCCTATATCACGGCAGACGCTACCGGACCCAAGCATCTCAACCTCAAGCTGACCCGCTCCAAGCTGGAGTCGCTGGTTGATTCGCTGGTTACCCGCACCATCGATCCCTGCAAGGTTGCGCTGAACGATGCCGGCCTTACCGCTGCAGAAATCGACGACGTGATCCTGGTCGGCGGTCAGACCCGTATGCCGAAGGTGCAGGAGACGGTTGAAAAATTCTTTGGCAAGGCGCCGCGCAAGGATGTCAATCCCGACGAGGTCGTCGCTGTTGGTGCTGCCATTCAGGGTGGCGTGCTGGCCGGCGATGTCAAAGATGTATTGCTGCTGGATGTCACACCCCTGTCACTGGGTATCGAAACCCTCGGCGGCGTGATGACTAAGCTGATCGAGAAGAACACCACCATTCCGACCAAGGCGCAGCAGGTGTTTTCAACGGCTGACGACAACCAGACCGCGGTTACTGTGCATGTCCTGCAGGGCGAGCGTGAGCAGGCGTCGGCAAACAAGTCGCTGGGGCGTTTTGACCTGTCCGACATTCCACCGGCGCCGCGTGGTGTACCTCAGGTTGAGGTGAGCTTTGACATCGATGCCAACGGTATCCTGCATGTCTCGGCCAAAGACAAGGCGACCGGCAAGGAGCAGTCGATCGTGATCAAGGCCTCATCTGGTCTGAACGACGATGAGATCGACCGGATGGTCAAGGATGCCGAGGCCCATGCCGACGATGACCGCAAGTTCCACGAAATGGTCAGCGCGCGCAACCAGGCGGACAGCATGATCCACGCCACCCGTAAATCCATGGAAGAGCTGGGCGACGACAAGATCGAGGCTGGCGAAAAAGAGGCCATCGAAAAGGCCATCAAGGAACTGGAAGAGGCGATGAAGGGCGACGACAAGGACGCCATTGAGGAGAAGACCAAGGCTCTGGCCGAGGCCTCCGGCAAGATGGCGGAACGTCTGTATGCCCAGAAAGGCGCGGAAGGGGCTGGCCCGGCTGATGCTGAAGGGGCCTCTGCATCCGGCGAAGGTGGTACGGACGATGTGGTTGACGCAGAGTTTGAAGAGGTTAAAGAGGACAAATAATCTCTGGGCGGAGATGTGTGAATCCGCTTTTCGTAAACCGTGAAACGCGAGACGCAGTGGGTTTTTCAACCCTCTGCGTTTTCGCGTTTGAGAAATTTCATAATAAATACCAGGCGCCGGTCGAACCGGTCGTGGGATGAAGTGACCTGAATATGTCGAAGCGAGACTTTTACGAAGTTCTGGGAGTGAGCAAAAACGCCAGCGAGGCCGATATCAAAAAGGCCTACCGGCGGCTCGCCATGAAGTATCACCCGGACAGAAACGCCGGGGATAGTTCAACCGATTCCGAGCAGAAATTCAAAGAGGTGAAAGAGGCCTACGAGGTCCTTTCCGACGCACAGAAGCGCAGTGCTTACGATCAGTTTGGCCACGCCGGGGTGGATCCTTCCATGGGTGCCGGCCATGGCGGCTTTGGCGGGGGCAATGCTAATTTCAGCGACATCTTTGGCGATGTCTTTGGCGACATATTTGGTGGCGGCGGTGGCCGGGGTGGGGCACGTGTCCATCGCGGTGCTGATCTGCGCTATAACCTACAGCTGAGCCTGGAAGATGCCGTTGCCGGCACCACGGTGAAAATCCGCGTACCAACGCTGGTAAAGTGTAACGTCTGTAACGGTAGCGGGGCGAAGAAGGGCACCAAACCGAAGACCTGTGAAACCTGTGGCGGTCACGGCCAGGTGCGCATGCAGCAGGGCTTCTTTTCCGTCCAGCAGACCTGTCCCACCTGTCACGGAAAAGGCAGCGTAATTACCGATCCCTGTTCCGCCTGTCATGGCGTGGGACGGGTTGAGCAGCACAAGACCCTGTCGGTTAAAGTGCCGCCGGGTGTCGATACCGGCGATCGCATTCGTCTTGCCGGTGAGGGTGAGGCAGGGGAGAACAGCGGACCACCGGGTGATCTCTACGTTCAGGTTCAGGTCAAGGAACATGCCATCTTCACCCGTGAAGAGAATCATCTGTTCTGCGAGGTGCCGATCAGTTTTGTGATCGCTGCCCTGGGCGGGGAACTGGAAGTGCCGACGCTGGATGGCAAGGTGAAATTGAAAATTCCGGCGGGGACACAATCAGGAAAACTGTTCCGCATGCGCGGCAAGGGTGTCAAGCCGGTGCGCGGCGGTCCGGTTGGCGATCTGCTGTGCCGGGTCATGGTTGAGACGCCGATCAATCTCACTGACAAACAGAAGTACCTGCTGCGCCAGTTGGAGGATTCAATGGAAGGTTCCAGTGAACGCCACAGCCCCCATTCGACCTCTTGGCTGGATGGTGTAAAGAAGTTTTTTGAAGGGATTGGATTCTGATTTCCCATTAACCCTGATAATTCGTCAATTATTAATCTAGAGACATGGGGACCGGCAGATGATTCGAGTAGCCGTTGTTGGCACTGCAGGACGAATGGGCAAGTCATTGGTACAAGCCATTGCCGATGCCGAGGGCCTGACCCTGGGCGCGGCTTCGGAACGTCCGGAGAGCAGTCTGATCGGTGTTGATGCCGGCGAAGTGGCGGGAGTCGGTAAATTGGGCGTGTCGATCACCGACAGTCTGGAAAAGGTGGTAAACGATTTCGATGTGGTGATTGATTTCACCTCGCCGACTGCCACCATGAGTCATGTCGAGATCTGTCGCGCCAACCGGAAACATATCGTGATTGGCACCACCGGCCTCGACGACGCGCAGAAAGATCAGCTCAAATCTGCTGGCGAAGAGATCGGTATCGTATTCGCCCCGAATATGAGCGTTGGTGTAAACCTCTGCCTCAAACTGCTGGAGATGGCCGCCAAGGTGCTGGGCGACAGCGTGGATATCGAGGTGATCGAGGCCCATCACCGGCACAAGGTGGATGCACCCTCAGGCACCGCTCTGCGCATGGGTGAGGTGGTTGCCGAGGCTCTGGGGCGTGACCTCAAGGAGTGCGCGGTCTACGGCAGGGAAGGGCTGAGTGGCCCGCGCGAGCGCAAGACCATCGGGTTTGAGACCATCCGTGCCGGTGACATCGTCGGGGAGCATACCGTGATGTTCGCCGCCGAGGGCGAACGAGTCGAGATCACCCACAAGGCCTCCAGTCGCATGACCTTCGCGAATGGCGCCGCTCGGGCTGCTGGGTGGATCACCACGCGCGGCAAGGGCCTCTATGACATGCGGGATGTGCTTGGGCTATAAAAGGCAAGATCCCGACAGATGAATCAATCCAGGAGCAGTAATGTACGAATTCAACCTAACCCTAGATCAACCCTTTTCTCAGGCAATCGATACCGTGAAAGCGGCGTTACTGGAAGAGCAACTGGGTATTGTCAGTGAAGTGGATGTCCAGGCGGTTTTCAAGGCGAAGATGGACAAGGATATCCCCGGTTACCGGATCCTCGGCGCCTGCAACCCCAAGCTGGCCGATCGCGTTCTGAGCGCAGAGCCCAATGCCGGAACGCTGCTGCCCTGCAATCTGATCGTGCGGGCCGAGGGGGAGAAGAGCGTGGTCAGTTTCATGGACCCGATGGCCGTACTCGGTCTCTCCTCTTCTGACGAGGTAAAGGCAGTCGCCGCCGAGGCAAAAGAGAAACTCCTGCGGGTCGTGGCGCGCTTGCAGTAGATCTGTGAACCACAGGATTCGCCAATTACGTGCCGGGTTCCTGTTGTGGGTGCTGATGCTGAGTGCCTGCAGCAACGGCGAGCAGACGCCGGAACAGCAGATTCGCGACATGATCGCCGCAGCGGAAGCCGCGGTCGAGAGCCGTTCGGTGACTGCAGTCACCCCGTTTGTCGCTGATAGCTACAGCGATCCGGCGGGGAGGGATCGCAGACAGCTGGCGAAACTACTAGCCGGGTATTTTCTCGGCCACCAGAGCATCCATCTGCTGGTTCAGATCAAACAGATCGAAATCACCTCAGACAAAAGTGCACGAGCCGAGTTATACGTAGCGATGGCCGGGCAGCCGCTGGAAAATGTTGTACAATTGATTGCCTACCGTGCCGACCTGCACTATTTCGATCTGCAACTGGATAAGCAGGATGGCGACTGGCTGGTCAGCTCCGGCCAGTGGCGGCGGGCCAATCAAAGCGATTTTCTCTGATTGCCGGGATATTGGCATAACAACTGCTTACTCTTGGGTGTATCCAAATCCCAATGAGACCTGGCAAACCATGAATCCTGCAGCCCTCAGCACTAATGTCCTGTCAATGTTAAGCAGCGGTAATTCGGCCTCCCACTCTGGACGGTTGTCTGGAGCCATTGGGCAAGTCTCTGAAACGCAAGACTTTTCGGCGATTTTTCAGAACTCGGGAATACTGCAGTCGTTTACCGAGCAACTGAGAACTCTGCTCCCCGAGGATCTCTCCGCAGATCTGGAAGCCCTGCCCGAAGATCTCCTGCAACAACTGCAGATGCTGTTTAGCGACGGCAAGGTGTTGCCACAGGCGGCAGAGATTACCCCGGTCCTCGAGGCGGCAACCGCGAGCATGGAGGCTGCAGTCAGGGCGCTCCAGGATGCCTCTGCGCAACTGGATGGTGCGCTTCCCACTGACCAGCTTCTTGCCGGCATGCTGCCTGCTGGGCAAATTGCAGACCAGGCCAGGCTGGCGGTGGGCCTGCAAACCGAGGGGTTGGAAGGCCCTGATAATTCATCTGTATGGAACAGGCTTCTGCAACAGCAGGCATTCTTCTCCCAGGCACAGGCAACCGGAAATGCGGTCAGTGAGGCTGACGGCGCAGATCCCCTCGCAAGTCAGGCACTGCAGGCCGCTGGTCTGTTACAGAAACACCTGCAACAGGATGCAGCACAACAGACCACAGACCGCCTGAACCTGATTGCCGAAAAAATCCGGGCAGTCGGTGAAGCCACGCCACAACTAGCCAATGAGGTGAAATCCCTGGGGCAACTGCTGGCCCCGGCAATGACTGGCCTGGCCCAGGATCGAGTGAATGCCACTCTGGGCAGCTCAGCCATGGGCGCGGAGGGCAGCAGTACCTCAACAGGCCTGTTCGGTCTCATGGGACAGGCATCCGATCTGGCGGGTGCTCAGCGCTTCCAGGGAGTGTCGCCACCGGCACTGGGCATGGATCATCATGCGAAAGGCTGGGATCAGGCGTTGGGGGACCGCGTTATGTGGATGGTCGGACGCAACATTCAGCAGGCATCACTGCGTATCACCCCGCAACACCTGGGGCCGATCGATATCCAGTTGTCGATGAAGGACGACGTGGCCCATGTCAGCTTTCTCACCCACAACGGCGCAGTAAAGGAGGCCCTGGAAGCAGCGATACCGCGCCTGCGCGACATGTTCTCCGATAACAATCTGCAACTGGTCAACGTCGATGTCGGTCAACGCGGCGCTCAGGATCAGCGTGCTCTGGCCCAGGGGTTTGGGAGCCAGGGCGATCAGCACACAACCCCTTTCTCCAATGAGCAGGTTGGCGCCGATGGCAATCCACTGGACAGTAACGGTGATGGTGAAACGGTGTCCCGAACCACAACCCTCGGGCTGGTGGACGACTACGCATAAACCGGGCTGAACGCCAAAACAGGCAGAATTCTTGCCCGGATGCTTCAATATGTGATTCGGCAGCCCGTCTACATCCACAATTTAGAAAAAGTGGCTAATCCTAGTGGCCTCCCTGTATGATATTGCCATGATTGTTAGGCGTATTGAGGAGACCCTGGGGTGCGATTCCTAAAGCTGATCTTTATATTTCTGATCATGATCATAGGCGCCGCATTGGCGGTAATGAACGCCGATCCTGTCCAGCTCAACTACTATTTCGGTTCAATCCAGCTGCCGCTGTCGGTGGTGCTGGTCGGTTCGATTGCCGCCGGCGCCGTACTCGGCCTGTTGGCGACACTCGCTGGCTTTTTCAGGCTCAAGCGGCAGAACGTTGAACTGCGGCGCAAGGCCAAACTCGCCTCACAGGAAGTGAACAACCTCAGGGCGATCCCGATAAAGGACTGATGTCGCAATGATGGAATTACTGTGGTTACTGCTGCCAGTAGCTGCTGCATCCGGTTGGCTTGCGGCAAGGCGCAGTGCTGCCCCGCGTGACAAGCTGAAAGTGGATCCGGCCTCGGACTATTTCCGTGGCCTCAATTTCCTGTTGAACGAGCAACCGGACAAGGCGATCGATGTCTTTGTGAAGATGCTCGAAGTTGACAGTGACACGGTGGAGACCCACCTGGCCCTGGGCAACCTGTTTCGCCGGCGCGGCGAGGTCGATCGTGCCATCCGGATCCACCAGAATCTCATCGCACGTCCCACCCTGAATCGTGATCAGCGGGCGCTGGCCTTGCTCGAACTCGGGCAGGACTATATGCGCGCCGGGCTTTTTGACCGGGCGGAGAGCCTCTTTCATGAACTGGGTGACCTGAATCTCTACCAGGAACAGGCCCTCTCCAATCTGCGCATCATCTATCAGCAGGAGAAGGATTGGGACAAATGCCTCCAGGTGTCGAAAAAACTCGAACAGCTCACCGGCAAATCGCTGCGAATCGAGCAGGCCCACTACTACTGTGAACTGGCCGAGCAGGCGAGACAGAAACGCGACTTCGCTACCGTCAACAATCTATTGAAGAAGGCCCAGACCTGTGACAGCAACTGCGTGCGCGCCACCCTGCTGCAGGGTGAACTGGAGGCCTCCCAGGGCACCTGTAAATCGGCCATCAGAATCTACAAGCGGGTGGAGGAGCAGGATCCCGATTATATCTCCGAGATGCTGCCCTCGCTGTTGCACTGCTACAAAGAGACCGGTAATCGCAAGGATCTTTTCAGCTATCTGCGCGATCTGCTGGCGCGCCATGAAAACATCGCCACCGCGCTGGTGGTTACAGACATTATCGAAGCGGAGCAGGGTGAAGACCAGGCGCTGGAGTTTCTCACCGGTTTTCTGCAGAACAGCCCCAATCTCGAGGGGCTGGACAAGCTGATCACCCTGAATCTGAAGAGCCGCCAGGGCGCCACCCCGGAGACCCTGCGCATCCTCAAGCAACTGGTTGAGAAGATGCTCAGCAACACCTCCGCCTATCAGTGTGTCCGCTGCGGCTATCACGCCAAAACCCTGCACTGGCAGTGCCCGGGTTGCAAATCCTGGAGCAGCATCAAGCCGGTCGAGCAACTGAGTGAGGGACATTCCCTCGGCGTTGAGGGTCAGGGCAGTATGCGGCAGGCCATGTAAACCACCCATCAATCCGTACATAAGAGATTAAGAGCAGCCCATGTCATCCGTGATCGAAAAGAACCCCAGAATCATCGTAGCCCTCGATTTTTCCGCCGAAGCGCCGGCACTGGATCTGGTTTCCGGGCTTGACCCCAAGCTCTGCCGCCTGAAGGTGGGCAAAGAGATGTTCACCCGGCTGGGCCCGGCGTTTGTCGAAAAGCTGGCGGCAAAGGGCTTTGATATCTTTCTCGATCTGAAATTTCACGATATCCCCAATACCGTAGCCGCGGCCTGCGCCGCGGCGGCTGATCTGGGCGTCTGGATGGTCAATCTGCACGCCTCCGGTGGGCGCAAGATGATGGAGACTGCCAGGGAGCGCCTGGAAGGGTTTTCCCAGCGACCTCTGCTGATTGGCGTGACCATCCTGACCAGCCTCGGCCAGGAGGACATTGCCGAGGTGGGCTACAGTGGCTCGCCCGCCGAGAATGTGGTGCGGCTGGCAACGCTGGCCGACTCCTCAGGCCTGGACGGTATCGTATGTTCACCCCTGGAGGCCGGCGAGGTAAGGCCCAAGGTGAACAAGGCGTTCCTCCTGGTTACGCCGGGTGTGCGTCCCGCCAGCGTCAGCAAGGATGATCAGAAACGGGTGATGACACCCCTGGATGCCCTCAATAACGGTGCTGATATGCTGGTCATCGGGCGTCCTATCACCGCGGCGGAAAATCCGCTGCAAAGCCTGCGCGACATCCAGGCTGAAATCGCCACTTTTGGCCCCTGAGATAACACTTTCGGTCGGTCAGGAATGAACCTTGTCAGGCTCACCGGCATCCTGCTGTTAATCCTGCTGGGATATCATTTTATCAATCAACCGCTGGGTTTCAGTCTGATGGGCGGCATTGCGACCGGCGTCTTCGCGCTCTGTCTGACGACGGTCTACCGGGGATATGCCCCGGACAGGAAAAACTCGCTCGGTTGGGGGTTTATCGTTGTGGGTTGCCTTCTACTGGGCAATCTCTCAAGCATGGGTCCGGTTGTGCTCTTTCCGTTGCTGCTGGTTTTTGCAGGGATCTGGCTGGCCGAGCTGCCACTCGGAAAACTGACCGGTGATGGTGATGCCGGCGGGTTTGACGGTGATTCTTGCGGCGGGGATGGTGGAGACTGATCAGGTGATCGAATTCGACGTTCTGTTGCTGTTCTTCTCTGCCTCGGTGCTGCTGGGGCTGTCGCCCGGGCCGGATAATCTGTTTGTGATGGCCCAGTCCGCCCAGCATGGGCGAGGTGCTGGCCTGATCGTTACCCTGGGTCTCTTCACCGGGTTGCTGGTTCATACCTCCGCTGTGGCCTTTGGTCTCGCGGCCGTATTCCATACCTCGGCGGTTGCCTTTACGGTGCTGAAGTTCATCGGCGCCAGCTATCTGCTCTATCTCGCCTGGCAGGCGTTTCGCGCCTCCGCCTCCGCAGTTGCCAAGCGTGTCGTCAGGCTCGACAAAGGGCGGCTCTATCGGCGCGGAATCATCATGAATATCACCAATCCCAAGGTGTCGTTGTTCTTTCTGGCGTTTCTTCCCCAGTTTGTCGATCCGAAAAACGGTTCGCTGGTGCTGCAGTTTCTGCTGCTGGGTGGGGTATTTATCATCGCCACGATTCTGGTATTTGGCTCGATCAGTCTGATCGCCGGAAGTATCAGCGAGAGGTTCAAGGAGTCACCCCGGGCCCAGCTGATCCTGAATCGCCTGGCCGGTATCGTGTTCGTTGGCCTGGCGCTGAAACTGGTAGCGTCTGAACGATAATGCTTCAGGCAGGCTCGGTAACAGGTTCAGGTACTGGTCCTGCAGTCGGATAACCGGATGATTTGCGCGCCTGCATCCCGGTAGGCGGCCTCGTGGCAGGTGAGGAAGTTGATCTGGTAATTCCGGGAGGCCTTGAACAGGATCTGCTTCATCAGGGTTCTGCGCTGATCATCTGAATAGACCAGGGCATCATCCAGGAACAGGCAGACCGGCTGACCGGACTCGTGCAGCAGATCGGCATAGGCGAGGCGGATGATGATGGCGATCTGTTCGCGGGTGCCGATGCTGAGATGCTGAAACTGTTCATCGACACCCGCCCGGGCGATTCCCTGCAGACCCATATCGTCGTCGATCAGAGGGCGCGAGCCGGGAATGAGTATGTCGAGGTAGGGCTGCATTTTTCGGATTACCGGCTCAGCCATCAGCGATTTGGCACTTTTCAGTGACTCTTCAAGCACGCTGTGCAGCAGTTTCAGGGCCTCTGCCTGGCGCGACTCCTGGGCCAGAATGGCGCGCTGCTGCTCCAGTTTTGCGGCCAGTTCATCCTTCTGCTCGGCCAGTCCGCTATGGCCCATGCCGGCCAGCTGATTGCGCAGTGCAGCGATATTGCCGGAAAGCTGGTCGAGTTCCTGCAGCAGGCTGTTGTAATTGATCTCTGCCCGATCCCGCTGCAGTTCGATATCCTCGGGTTTCGCGGCGTTGAGCCGTGTTGCTGCCTGCTCCTGTTCCAGCCGATGGTGTTCAACCGCGGCCCGGGCCTCGGAGAGGGCGTTACCCAGGGCCTGGTCGCTGGCATCCTGCCGTTCCGATGCCAGCCTGTTTTCCAAGACGGTCAGGTTCTCCCTGCCTGCGGTCACCCGCGCCTTGTGGGCAAGGATATCGGATTTGCGAAGCTCGTCAGCCTGATTGAGTCTCTGCATCTCTTGCGTCCTGGTTCTATGCAGGGCGGTGATCTCCTCCAGTTCGCGGTTCAAATCGACCACTTTTTTATCACTCGGTTCCTGCGCCGGTATCTCGGTTCCGGCCAGTTGCCGCTCCAGCCGTTGGATTTCAGCATCCAGCCGCTCGCTACCCTCGGGAATCAGGGTGGCGAGGGTTGCCTGCTGGCCTTTCAGTTCGAGCTGCAGATTCTGTTGGCTCTGCCAGGCAGTCTGTGCCTGTTCCCATGATGTGACGCCGAGAGCGGCAAGCAGGGTCTGCTGCTCTGTCTGGTGCTGGGCCAGTTCAGTGCTGAGGGACTCCAGATCCGTGCCGCGTGGTCGGATTGTCAGCGTGCCAATCTCAGGGAGCCCTATCTCCGTCTCGCGGGTGACCGAGAGTTCGCCGCTGCCGTCGATCGGCTGCTGATTGATCTGGATCACCGAGCCGGGATTGATCCGGTATTGGATCAGTGTGCCTGCCAGCTCGATGGCCTGTTCGATCCTGCTGATCTGACTCTGCAACTGGCGCAGGCGATCGATTTGAGACTGGTCAATGGTGTGCGCGTTCAGGTGCTGTCTGATCTCGTCGCAGCGCGATAGGGCGGTTTGGGCATGTTTCCGGTTACCGCTCAGCACCTGATAATGCTGTTGCAGTCTCCAGGTGCTTATTGCACTGTGCTGTTTTTCTATCTGCTTCCGAAGCTCATCCTGACGCAGTGATAATCCCGTCAGCTCTGACTCAAGCGCCGTGAACCTTTCGCTGTCCGGGGTGTATTGCTGTTCCAGCTGTTGCAGTTGCTGCTCCAGCCGGCTGATCTCCTCGGAGCGATCGGCAATCTCCTGCTGCCCGTTCTGACGCGCCAGCCACTGTGATTCGGGAATCCGCAGGCGAGCCTGGGCCAGGTCCAGCGCTGTGCTGCTGGCTTCCAGGCGTTTTCTCATGGTTTCAATCTGTTCCGTGGCGGTGCGGGCCTGGATCAGTTGCTGTTCGGTCTTTTCCAGGGTTTGCTGGCTCTGGTAGTCAGCCTGACGCTCCTGCAGACGTTGCAACTGGTCGATCATCCAATCGTACTCGGCCAATTGGCCGTTGATCGTGGCAAGTTTCTGATCGAGTGCACTCTCCTGGTCGATCAGCTTCTTGAATTCACCGATCGGTTTGCCGGATCGTCCGAGGTACTGCTCTAGTTGTTGGCTGATGCTCAAATAGAGCTGCTGGCCCGTTTCGCCCCCAAGCAACTGATCGATCTCCTGGTCCAGGGTCGCCTGCAGGCGGCTCCGGGTCTCCGGGGTCTGGTTGATCGGCTCGAACGCCTTGGTCTGGCTGACCCAGAGCAGGCCGCTCACCCCCTGGAGTTCCGCTTTGCTCTCGCCCCGGGCCGGCAGGGAAAAGCCCAGCAGCTGTTGCAGATGTTCCTCGGCCTGCGGTCCCTCCCAGCGTTCGCCCCGGCTGCTGCTCAGCAGGGCCGTCTTGTCGTTGCGTTTCGAGAAAATCTTGTGCAGTTGGTAGTCACAGCCGGCCAGGCTGAAATCGAGTTTGATCTCAGGGCTGACAGCGGCGTTGTAGGGGCGCAGCCGCTCGCCGGCGCCACGGTCATAGCGCTCAAACAGGGCAGCCTGGATCGCCAGCAGCAGTGTCGATTTTCCCTCCTCGTTGTCACCGCAGATCAGGTTGAAGGCGGGGTCGAAAGCGTCGATAACCAGCGGTGAATCAAACTTGCGAAAATTGTTCAGTTCGAGGCGCTGAAACCGCATCACGACTTCTCTGCAAGTGATTGCTGTTGGTGATAGAGAATCTGCAACGCCAGCTGAGCCGCGTCGCTGTCGGGGCTGTTTTCCTGCGCCGCCAGGTGCTGCAGTTTTTCGATCGCCTCACGCACAAAGCCCTGGGCGCCGAGCTGCTCGATATCGGCCTGGCTGGCGTTGATTTTCAGTTCTGAATCCCGTCCTTCGAGATGATGGAAACGCGCCTTCCACTGCTCAAGCACTCTGTCCAAGCGTTGTTTAACGGCCAGATCGATGCTGCCGGACAACTGCAGGCGAATAAGTTGCCGTTCTGGCAGGTCGATGGCGGAGAGCCGGTGGGCGAGGGCGTCGATATCCTCATCTTGGTAGAGGGTCACGGCTAGCTGAGTCCACTGGAAGTGGCCGCAGGTGATCACCTCCACCTGCGTCGGTTCAGCGGTCTCCGCAAAGCTGACCAGCAGCAGGTTGCCGGGCTGGTTGTTCCTGAAACGGTCCGGTTCCGGGGTGCCGGCGTACCAGGTGCGTGGCGCGATCTCCAGGGTGCCGTGCCAGTCGCCCAGGGCGAGGTAGTCCAGCCTGGCCCGGTCGGCGCGGTCATCGGCGATCTCATTGTAGGCCTCAGAGCGCTCAGGCAGGCGGTTTTTGACGCTGCCGTGGGCCAGCCCGATGCGGATCGCCCCTGGTGGTGTGATCATCTGGTCGAATGCCGCGGTCAGATCTCGCGTTTCGTGACGGCGCATCAGCGGGGCGGGGAGGATCGCTAGTCGCTGATCGCAGAGAATGATGGGTTCTGTCCGAATCGCCAGATGGATATTGTCGCTCACCAGGCCGAGGCGCTGCAGGCGGCTCCAGACACTTTCGGCCAGCGCCGCATCGTGATTCCCCGGCAGTAGCACCCAGAGACCGGTGTATGCCGACATGGCATTGACAGTGCGCCGCAGGGTTTCATCCGCCACGCCGTTGTGCTCGAACACATCGCCGGCCACGAGCACGGCATCCACAGCCAGCTCCTTGGCCTGCTGCGCGATCCGTTCCACGGTTGTCAGGCGTTGCAGGCGCACTGCCGCCGCGGCATCGCCAGGGATGTTGCCGAACTGCTTGCCGATCTGCCAGTCGGCGCTGTGGATGATGCGTATCGGTTGTTTCACCAGAATCTGTCTCTTGCCTGATTGCTGGCATCCAGTATAAGCCTTCGGCAGGCTCAGGGCATGAGTCCGTTATCGATGATCCGCTATAAATTCACGGGCAACAGGCTCATGGATTGAGTCCCGACTCGGGTTAGAATGACGCACTAACGAGAGGGGAGCCTGGATGCTGCATCTGTTTCAAAGCAATCGACTGGAGTCATTGGCGGACCGGGTGGCCAGGCTGATGCATGAGCAGCCCCTCGATCCCTTTATCCCGGAACGCATCGTGGTGCAGCATCAGGGGATGGGGCGCTGGTTGTCGCTGCAGTTGGCAGATCGTTTGGGGGTCTGCTCCAACGTGGAATTTCCAATGCCAGCGGGCTTTGTCTGGCAGATTCTGGAGCGCTGGCTGCCGGATGTGCCCCAGCGTAATGCCTACGACTCATCGCTGATGGCCTGGCGCATAATGGACCTGCTGCAGCAGCTCAAAGGCCGGCCAGAATTTAGCCCGGTCGCGCACTATATGCAGAATCAGGACGAGTTCGGACAATTTGAATTGGCCCAGCGCCTGGGCGGCTGTCTGGAGGAGTATCTGGTCTACCGGCCCGACTGGATCATCCGTTGGCAGCGGGGTGAGTCCGCAGTCAGCGGTGACCAGTGGCAGGCGGAGCTCTGGCGGGAGCTGGTGGTGCAGACCGGCGGTGAACATTGGGTGGCGCTGCAGCAACGCCTGTTTGCGGCCCATGCCCAGGGGCGATTGCGCGCTGATTCGCTGCCCCGGCGGGTGGTGCTGTTCGGCATCGCCGCGCTATCTCCAGGTTATCTGGCGATCCAGCAACTGCTTGCTGAATACACCGATGTCCATCTGCTGCTGCTCAATCCCTGTCAGGAGTATTGGCTGGATATACAGGATCCTGCCGGGATCAGCCGACGCCTACTTGAATCCAGCGATGTCGAGGATCTCTATCTGGAGGTGGGGAACCCGCTGCTGGCCTCCTGGGGCAGGCAGGGGCGGGACTTCTTTGCCCAGATTCTCGCCTTCGATCCGGGGAGTGACAGTTTGTATCAACAGCCGGAGAGCGACACTCTGCTGCATCGCATCCAGGGGGATATTCTCAACCTGAACGATCCGGCCGGGGACGCGCCAGGTTTCATTCCGGATCAAGACGATCTCTCGCTGCAGGTCCACATCTGCCACAGCCCGATGCGTGAAGTCGAAGTGCTGCATGACCAGTTGCTGGCGCTATTCGACTGCCATCCTGATCTGAAGGCCGATGAGATTCTGGTAATGACACCGGATATGGATCGCTATGCACCCTATGTAGAGGCTATTTTCGCCGAAACAGGCGATAAACAGCGAATTCCCTTCGGGATCGCCGATCGCGGGGCACTGACGGGCAACACGCTGATCGAGGCCTTTCTGCAGTTGCTGGCGATGCCTGTTGGCCGCTACGAAGTCAACCAGATGCTGGCTTTGCTGGAAGTTCCGGCGCTGGCAGGCAGTTTTGGTCTGACCCCGGAAGATATTCCGCAGCTCGCCGGATGGATCGAACAGGCGGGGATACGCTGGGGGCGTGATGCCGCCATGCGCTCACAGCTCGGGTTGCCGGAAAACGGTCAGAACAGCTGGCGTTTTGGCCTTGACCGGCTACTGCTCGGTTTTGCCCTGCCAGGCGGAGGTGAGCGCTTGTTCGAGGATATTCTTCCCTTCGATGATATCGAGGGTTCGGCCGGAGAGCTGCTGGGCGGGCTGAGCGCCTTTGCAGAGGCGGTGTTTTCCCTGGAGGAGTGGCTGAGCGGGCGTTACACCCTGGAAGATTGGCAGCAACGGCTGATGTCACTGCTGCCACGCTTTTTTTCGCCGGATGAGTCTGACGAATCCCAGTTGCAGCAGATCCGTGATGCGCTGACCGCCAGTCGGGATCTGGCGATGGAGTCGGGTTTCAACACGCCGGTGAGTATCGAACTGATCCGGCCCTATCTGCGCCAACAACTCCAGAACATGGGAGGTGATCGGCGTTTTCTCGGCGGTGGCGTCACCTTCTGTGCACTGACCCCGATGCGCAGTCTGCCGTTTCGGGTGGTCTGTCTGATCGGCATGAACGATGGCGCCTTTCCCAAGGACCAGCGTCCGCTGGGCTTTGATCTGATGGCCAGGGATTTTCGTATGGGGGATCGCTCGCGCCGTGCCGATGACCGTTATCTGTTTCTGGAGACCATCAATTCAACCCGGCAGACCCTCTATATCAGCTACACCGGGCTGGATGTCAGGGATAACAGCTCTATACCCCCGTCGGTACTGGTGAGTGAGTTAATAGACTATGTAAAACAACTAGTTACAGAAGATAATGAAAGTAATATATTGGAATTCATAATCACCCAGCATCCCCTGCAACCCTTCAATCCACGCTACTTTCACCAGGGAGAGAGACTGTTCAGCCATTCCACCATGATGGCCGATGCCGCTCGGGTTCTCGCGGCAGACGAGAGTCAGCCTGCGACCTTTTTTGATGAGCGGCCGCTGGCCGAGCCCGACGCCTCTTGGCGTCAGATCGAGTTGCGCCAGCTGCTGGAGTTCTACGCCAACCCGACACGTTTCCTGCTCAGACAGCGGCTGGGAATCAATCTACAGGCGGGTGAGGGCCTGTTAGAGGGTCGCGATCCCTTTTCCTTCGGTTATTTCGAGTCGGGGGATCTGCAGCAGCAAATGGTAGAGCGGATGCTGGCGGATGGGGATGTCGAAGCGTTATACCCACTGCAGCGGGCCGCCGGTATTTTGCCCCATGGCCAGTATGGCGAAGAGCTGTTCCGGGATCTGGAGGAGGGTGCAAGGGATCTGGCGAGGGGATTGCAGCAGCTGGAACATCAACCCATAGAGCCCATCGAGGTCGATCTGCAACTGGGTGAGTTCAGGTTGATGGGGGTTTTGGATGATCTTGGTAGTGGTGGGCAATTCGCCTTCAACGCCAAGGCGCTGCCCGCCAGGGACAGGGTACAGTTGTGGATTCGTCATCTGCTGCTAAACCACTTGAAACCGGTCGGCATCCGACTGGAGACCCGCTGTTTTCATGCTGGTAAGTTGACGAGGTTTGTGCCGGTCGAGGATGCTGGAGACCAGCTTTTCAGCCTGCTGGAGATCTACTGGCAGGGACTGCGTCAACCGCTTCACTTCTTTCCGAAAAGCGCCTTTGCCTACATGAAACTGGCCTCCAAGGGCAAGAGTGACGATGACTGTCTGGAAGCGGCACGGACAACTTGGGCAGGCGAATTTATCGACCATTGTGAATCGCACAATCCCTATTACCGGTTCGCCTTCCGCGACGCCGAGGTTCTCGACCGGCAGTTTCAGACGTTGAGTGAGCTGGTGTTGGGACCGATGATTGCCGCCACGGAGGGGGAGTGATGGAGCCTTTGGATCTTCTGCACGCCCCCCTCTCGGGGATGAACCTGATCGAGGCCGGGGCCGGTACCGGCAAGACCCACACCATCACCGGGTTGTTCCTGCGCCTGGTGCTGGAGACCGAAATTCCAGTCGAGAATATCCTTGTGGTCACATACACCAAGGCTGCCACCGCTGAACTGCGTGAACGCATACGCAAAAAGCTGGTCGAGGCACGCGCTGCTTTCGCGGGTGCCTACAGTGACGACGAATTGCTCGTGCAACTCGTAGCGCTTGCCCCTGACCCGGGACGCTGGGCGCGTCTGCTGCAACGGGCGGTGCTCGATTTTGACCGCGCGGCGATATTCACCATCCACGGGTTCTGTCAGCGCGCCCTGGCGGATAGCGCCTTTGAGAGCGCGGCGCCCTTCGCCACCGATATGTTGCTGGACGAGCAGGAGCTGGTGCAGGAGATCGTCGATGATTTCTGGCGTATCGAGATTCAGGATGCCAGTCGAGGCTTGATTGATTATCTTATAAAACAAAATGTTACAACGGATAGTTTAACTGCTTTTCTGCATGGAAAGCTGTCCAAACCCTATCTGCAGATACACGGGACCTCAGAGGTCTTTGACCTCGAGTCGATGGAAAAGCCACTCGCTCTGGCCTTCACGGCCGCCCGGGACTGTTGGCAGACGGCGAGCGGGCAGGTTGGCGATCTGCTGAGAGAGAGCAGCGGGCTGAATCGGAATAAATACAGGCTCAGTTGAGTGGAAAACTGGCTGGCCGCGATGGATGCGTACCTGGCCGGTTCACCCGGTCAGATATCTGAAGGCTTCAAAAAATTCACATCCAGCGAGTTGCAGCAATCCCTGAAAAAAGGCGGGACCGCCCCTGAGCACGACTTCTTCACCCTGTGCGAGACCCTGCTGGCCGCCTGGACCGCCCTGGAAACAGCCTACTCGAAGTCCCTTGTCGCCCTGCACCAACGATTGATCGAATACGCCAACAACGAGCTGCCACACCGCAAGGCGCTGCAGCGTCTGCAATCCTATGATGATCTGCTGCTCAACCTGAATCAGGCCCTGCAAACACAGGGGGGAGAGCAACTGGTGGCGAGTCTGCTGCGACAGTACCGGGCGGCGCTGATTGATGAGTTTCAGGACACCGATCCAATTCAGTATGCCATCTTCAGCCGAATCTATGCCGGCAGCAGTGCGCCGGTTTATCTGGTCGGGGACCCGAAGCAGGCGATCTACAGCTTCCGCGGTGCCGATATCTTCGCCTACTTGAAGGCCCGTGAAGGGGTGGAGGGACAGTTCACGCTGGTGACCAACTGGCGGTCTGATCCGGCGCTTATCGACGCAGTAAATCTGCTGTTTAATCAAGAGAACAGCTTTCTTTTCTCAGAGATCGGCTATCATCAGGCGCTGCCTGCGGAGAAGCCCCGGAAGACCCTTGTCGATCCAGAAGGCGGCGAGGCGGTGTTCCGGGTGGGTTATATCCCCAAGGAGAACAACGCCGAACAGAGTGTTGCACTGGTCGCTGACGAAACCGCTGGGGAGATAGCCCGCCTGTTGGCCGGAGGGGTAATGCTCGGCGATAGCCCTCTGAGTGGTGGTGATATTGCCGTTCTGGTACGCAGTCACCGCCAGGGCGAGCGGATCCGCCAGGCGCTGCTGGTTCAGGGCATACACAGTGTGCAACGTTCCCAGGATGACGTCTTCCAATCCTGGCAGGCGCTGGAGCTGGAACGACTGCTCCAGGCCATTCTGCTGCCCGGGCGTGAGTCGCTGCTGCGCGCCGCACTGGGTACGGACATGCTGGGGCTGACCAGCGTTGATATCGAAAACCTCGGGCTGGACGATGCAGCGCTGGAGCAGCAACAGATGCGTCTGCTCGGCTACAACCGGCTCTGGCGCGAACAGGGTTTTATGCCGATGTTTCGCCATCTGCTGCATGTGGAGGCCATCCCCAGGCGGTTGCTGCGCCTGGAGAGTGGTGAGCGGCGCTTGACCAATCTGTTCCAGTTGAGCGAACTGCTGCACCGTTATGAGCGCGACAACCGGCCCAGTCTGGAGGGGCTGGTCAACTGGCTGAGCCATCGACGCGCCAGCGACCAGGCAGAGGATGAGGAGCATCAGATCCGTCTGGAGAGCGATGAGAATATGGTGCAGATCGTGACCGTGCACAAGAGCAAGGGATTGCAGTATCCCGTCGTGTTCGTCCCTTTTGCCTGGGAAGGGGGGCTGCGCTCTGGAACAGCCGGGGGGCGTGGCGGCAAAGGCAGGCAGCCCTACCAGTTTCACGATCCCGCGGGCGAACACCAGCCGGTTCTTGAGCTGGGTTCCGAGCGCTGGGAGGAGGACCTTGTGCATGCCCGGCGTGAAGAGATGTCTGAGAATCTGCGCCTACTGTATGTCGCGCTGACCCGCGCTGAGCACCGCTGCTACCTCTCTTGGGGCAATGTCGGCAGTGCCGGGGAGAGCGCGCTGGGCTGGCTGTTGCATCCTGTCGAGGATTTGGAAGAGGGGTCCGTACTGGGCCTTAAAAATCGCTTTAAATCTTTAGATGACAGTGTGTTATTTAATAAATTTAAACAATTATCTAATGAATTGGATAACGCCTTGAATGTGACTGTGCTGGATCAGCAGAACATGCAAGGCCGCTCTGGGGTTATCCCGATAGATGCAACTCCAACGGCTGATGACTTGCGGGCGCGGGAGTTTCCCCAGCGTACCCTGCAGTATTCGCGGGTCACCAGTTTTTCCGCGCTGGCTCACCACGGCGGCGACAGCGAACTGCCGGATTACGACCGATTGACTGCCGCCTCTGAAGAGGCTGATCTGACGGTCGTGCAACCGGCGCTGGATATCTTTACCTTTCCCAAGGGGGCGCAGGCGGGCAGTTGCCTGCATGCTATTTTCGAGGAGCTGGATTTCACCCATCCCGACAAAAACGGGCTTGACGCGCTGGTCTCGCTAAAGCTGGCCGAATTCGGTTTCAGCGATCAGTGGCTGAGCGTGATCGCCAACATGGTTCGGCAGGTTCTGGATACTCCCTTGGAGAATGGCAGCGATCTAAAGCTGTCCCAGGTTGACGATCAACACAAGCTGGTTGAACTGCCGTTCTACTACCCGGTTGAGGGGATAGAGAGCCGTGCTCTGGGTGAGATTCTGCGCAAACATGGGTATGTCAACAGCAAGGCCCTTGAGCGCGCGGTGGGGCAACTCCGGTTCAGTGATATCAGCGGATACATGAAGGGCTTTATCGACCTGGTATTCCAGCATCAGGGCCGCTTCTATCTGCTGGATTACAAGTCCAACTGGCTGGGTAATCGTGTTGAGCACTATGACCAGCCGGCGCTGGCCGAGGCCATGGCCCGTGAAGGCTACTTTCTGCAATACCTGCTCTACACCTTGGCGTTGCACCGCTATCTGCGCCAGCGACTGGCGGATTACGACTATGAACGCCACTTTGGCGGTGCCCTCTACCTGTTTCTGCGTGGCATGAACCCTGCGAGTAGCGGGGATTATGGGGTGTTCAGGGATTGTCCAAGCCGTGCATTGGTGGATGCCCTTGACCATTTCCTGACTACCGGTGAGGTGGCGGCATGAGCGTTCGGCCTGAGATTCTTGATCGCATGCAGCAGTTGGGATTGATCGGTCCCCTGGACAGCCATTTCGCCGCGCTCCTTTGCCGCCTGGACAGTGAAGGTGGTGGAGAGTTGGCGCTTGCTGCGGCCCTGACCTGTAGCCGTACCGCCACCGGCGATGTTTGCCTGGATATCAGTCAGCTTACCCTGTCGGAATCAATGGTCAGGCTGCCAGAGGCGAATCTGTGGCTGCGGAAGTTGCGCCGATCGTAGGTGGTTGGCCGTCCCGGTGAGTTCAAACCCCTGGTGCTCGACGATCAGGGTCGCTGCTATCTCTACCGCTACTGGGACTATGAGCAGCGCCTTGGTCAGGTGTTGCTGAAACGCTCCACAGATATTGTGAAAGACATTGATGAAGAGCGTCTAACCTCAGGAATTAAGAAATATTTTTCAAATCCAGCGGGAGAGTATGTCGATTGGCAGAGGGTGGCAGCGGCAACCGCCTTATTGCGCCGATTCACTATTATTTCCGGTGGGCCGGGTACCGGAAAGACCACCACGGTGGTGAAAATACTGGCGCTGTTGAGTGAACAATCCCCCTCCAGTCGGCCGCCGATCATTGCATTGGCTGCACCCACCGGCAAGGCGGCCGCACGCCTGCAGGATTCGATCCGCAGTGCCAAACAGAAGCTCGATCTACCGGCCGATCTGCGGGAGACCATCCCGGATGAGGCCGCGACGCTGCATCGACTGCTGGGATTTATTCCCGGTTCAGCCCGGTTTCGTCACAACCGCAGCAATCCCTTGCCGGTGGACGTGCTGATTGTCGATGAGGCCTCGATGGTCGATCTGGCCCTGATGGTCAAGACAGTGGAGGCGCTACCGGAGCATGCCCGTCTGATACTGCTTGGCGACAAGGATCAGCTGGCCTCAGTTGAGGCGGGCTCGGTACTCGGTGATATCTGTGGCGTGATTCCCGGCTTTTCTCCCGGATTTGCCGAAAGGGTCGGACAGATCATAGGTGAAGCCCCTGAACAGCTCAAAGGGGCAGGGGGCAGCCCGCTGGCGGATGCCCTGGTGGAACTGCGGTTCAGCTACCGGTTCGGCTCCGAGGGCGGCATTGGTCAACTGGCTACTGCGGTCAATGGGGGGGAGTATCGCCAGGCGGAGGTGTTGCTGCAGGGTGATGGTGGTGGTGAGTTGCGCCGGGTTGCAGACGGGCAGGAGCTGATCTCACGCATCACGGAAGGTTACAGCGGCTACCTGGACCTGCTTGCCAATCGACAGGCGCCTGCCGAGGTGTTGAGCGCCTTCGAACGCTTCCGCGTGCTATGCGCTATGCGTATCGGTCCTGCGGGTGTCTTCAACCTGAACAAGGAGGTAGAGCGAATCCTGGAAGCGGCGGGGTTGATTGAGACTGGCGGTGAGGCATGCTATCCCGGGCGACCGGTGCTGATCACCCGCAACGACTATGGTCTGCGTCTTTTCAATGGCGATATCGGAATCCTGATGCCAGATGAAGATGGGGAGCTGAAGGCCTGCTTCGCCGCCAGCGATGCCCGGCTGCGCTGGATCGCACCCTCGCGCCTGCCTGCTCACGAGAGCGCCTACTGCCTGACCATACACAAGAGCCAGGGATCGGAATTTGGTCAGGTGCTTCTGGTCATGCCCGACCAGGATTCGCAGGTGCTGAGCCGTGAACTCCTGTATACCGCAATAACTCGCGCCAAACACCACTTCGCAATCTACGCTTCAGATAAAATATTAGAAAAAACAATTAGTAAGCAGGTTAATCGTACGTCTGGTCTGAAATCTTTGCTTTGGGACACTGAAAAAACAGCAAATGAACAGCTGACATTTTCCGGATTGTGATCCCATAATCAGATGAAACACTGAAAACATGCTAAGGTTTCAACTCATAAAGGGGTTGCTTTAGCCCCTCGGAAAGGATGATAATCTCTATGAATAACAGGTAGTTCAGTCGCTTGAAGCAGACGGTTTATCAAGAACTGCCAATAAATAGACACGCGATTATCAAGCGTTTTCAATAGATTACCCGAGGCTGAGACTGTTAGCGCGGATTCAGCAGGGTTCGATATCTGATCTGATTGGCGCACAAGGCCAAACGGGGCAAAGCGAAAAAATGCATACCATTATGGTGCTCAATGCGAAAGGCGGGTGTGGCAAGACCACCATATCCACCACCTTGGCATGCTATTTTTCCGGCCGTGATTACAATACCGCATTGTTGGATTATGACCCCCAGCAATCCAGTCGGCGCTGGTTGGAGTTGCGCCCCGCTGACCGCCCCAAGATCACCACTATTGATGCGGTCAGACCGCGTAGCGGTGTGACACGCACCTTTGCACTGCACACCGGTAACCAGACTGAAGTGGTCATCATTGACACCCCATCCGGCGTTACCGGCAATCAACTCTCGGATCTGTTCAATCGTGCAGATACTATTCTGATTCCCGTCATGCCGTCGATCATCGATTACCAGGCTGTGGAACTGTTCCTGAAAGAGTTGATGCGCTACGGCAAGCATAAAACGATGACCAAGCGTATCGGTATTGTCGCCAATCGCGTACGCATTCGGACCAAGTCCTACATGGCGATGGAACAATTGGCCCAATTCTTCCAGATACCGCTGATTGCAACTTTGCGCGATACCCAGAATTATTCAATCGCCATGGAATCCGGCTTGGGCATCTGTGAAATGCAGCGCAGCCTGACCTCCAAGGATGACAAGCAGTGGCAACCACTGCTGGATTGGCTTCATCTGAAAGTTCCCCACAAGCAGACCCCGCCGGTATCCCGTGAAAATGATAACTCTGAGTCAACAAGTCAGGACTCATGGTCCGGGATAGCGCGTCAGAGTGCTCTCCAATTCAATCGTTAATTCCTCTGATTTCAATCTGTTATAAATCTATTGCCCTGCGCTTATCCTGGTAATTTTTTGTGCCCGTATAAACAGAAATTTGGGTAGCAATTTTTTTCTTGTGGTACGGTAAGCGGATTGTTCACTTGGCAGTTTTCCACTGTTAAACAGTGCCCCAGCGGTACTGGCTGCCGACTGAAAAAACCAGATCTCCCAACAGGCCGACACTTTCTACTTATGCGGAAAAACGGCTGAGATATATCCGAGGATAAACGCCACCGATTCAGTACTGGACTGGTGGATCAAAAACCAAATAGAACTCAAGGAGACGTAGCGAGATGATTAAGCCCGTCGGATCCGACACTCTTCAGCCGCTGTTTGTCTATGACACTGATAAGCATCATGAACTAAGCCACGAAGCAGAATCACTGCCTTCAGTTATCATCAGCTCTCAGGCTGCCGGTAATGCAGTGATGATGGGTGGCGGTTATTTCAACCCATTGAAAGGCTTCATGACTGTTGCCGATGCCATGGGCGCCGCGGAAAAAATGACCCTCACGGACGGTTCATTCTTTCCGGTCCCGGTTTTGTGTCTGCTGGAAAACGCCGATGCCATCGGTAATGCCAAGCGTATCGCACTGCGCGATCCCAATGTCGAAGGCAATCCTGTCCTGGCGATCATGGATGTCGAATCCATAGAGCAGGTCAGCGATGAGCAGATGGCGGTGATGACCGACAAGGTCTACCGTACCGACGATGTCGAGCATCCGGGCGTCGCTGCGTTCAACAGTCAGGGCCGCACCGCGGTTTCCGGTCCGATTCAGGTTCTCAACTTCTCCTATTTCCAGGCCGATTTCCCGGACACCTTCCGCACAGCGGTCGAGATCCGTAACGAGATCGCCGAACGTGGCTGGAAGAAGATCGTTGCCTTCCAGACCCGCAACCCGATGCATCTGGCCCATGAAGAGTTGTGCCACATGGCCATGGATCGCCTCGGCTGTGACGGCCTGGTGATTCACATGTTGCTTGGTAAGCTCAAGCCGGGCGATATCCCAGCCCCGGTTCGCGATGCTGCGATTCGCAAAATGGTGGAACTCTATTTCCCACCGAACAGCGCCATGGTCACCGGTTATGGTTTCGACATGCTTTACGCCGGTCCTCGCGAAGCAGTGCTGCACGCCTACTTCCGTCAGAACATGGGTGCCACCCATTTCATTATCGGCCGCGACCACGCCGGTGTCGGCGACTATTACGGTGCCTTCGATGCCCAGACCATCTTCGATGATGAGGTGCCAGCCGGCGCACTCGAAATCGAGATATTCCGGGCTGATCACACGGCATGGTCGAAGAAGCTGGATAAGGTGGTAATGATGTGCGAAGCGCCGGATCACCAGAAAGACGACTTTGTACTGCTCTCCGGCACCAAAGTACGTGAGATGTTGGGTGAGGGTATCGCACCGCCCAAGGAGTTCTCCCGTCCTGAGGTGGCGCAGATCCTGATCGACTACTACCAGTCAATCAAGTAATCAGGCTCTGATCACCCTGAAACCCGGTCTGGAATGCTCCAGGCCGGGTTTTTTTATGATAGCGTATTCAGGTCTAGCGCAGATTGCCCTTGTAGAAGGGAATTTTTGCATTCAGCGCCTGGGAAAAATTGGCAAAATCCATGGTGACGGTCGCCAATTCCACCCCTTCGAAATTCGTACCGGAGACATTCGCGCTTCTCAGGATGGCGCCACCCATCACTGCGTTTGACAGATTGGCGTTGGCCAGGATGGAGTGTTTGAAATTGGTATCCTCGGCGGAGATGTTGCGCATGCTGGCGTTAGTCAGGTCCGCGCCCTCCATATTGGCCAGATTGATGACAGTGAACCCATCGTCATACTGGCTCTCCATCCGGACATTTTGCAGATTGCATTTGATCAGATTGGCGTCATTCAGGTGGCTGTCGCAGAAGTTTGAATTGCTGAGATCGGCTTCCCGCAGATTGGCCTTGATAAACAGGGCATTGCAGGCGGTGACACCGGTCATTTTGCACAGATAGAAGTCGGCGTTGCGCATGTCGGCCATGGTCAGGGTCGCACCGGTCAGGTTGCTCTTTCTCAGTTCGACATTTTTCAGATAGGCGCGGGTCAGGTTGGCGCCCTCAAGGTCCACATTCAACATCATCGCGGCATTCGAGCGGACATCAGAACCGAGTCGCGCGAATGTGAGATTGCTCCCCTTGAGATTGGCGTTGTTCAGATGGGCGCCGGTCAGAATCGTGCCTTCAAGATTGGCATTGCTCAAGTCAGCATCCACCAGATTCGCCAGTTCCAGGTGGGCATGTCTGAGATTGGCGCCAGCGAGGTCGGCACCGGACAGGTTGGTATCACGCAGATCCGCGCCCTCCAGGGTATCTGCTTCGACTGTGATCAGGATTTCGCCGCTCTGTTTATGTTTTATCTGAATCATGTGGGCTTCCCTACTTATCATTGTTATCAAAGCTATAGGGCAGAACCAGAACAGCTTGGCAATCAGGCCCCTTTGTCCATACTGCTTAACATTAACCTCTTATCCTATAAGTTTAGTCGCTACTCGCCGATGTGCAGTGATTCGGTAAACAGAGTCCGACTTTCTGCTCACCCGTCCAAATTTTCATCGCCTGCTTCCAGCCCTTTTAATCTACATGAACAGTGACTGGGTCAAATCGGAGAGATCCTGAATGGTCTGGATTATCCCCTTGCCGCCGGTCGATTTCTTAATAGTATCGTCCCACTGGGTCGGCGGAATATCCGCCTTGCCGATGGCGTCGAAGCCTTCCTTGACCCGGGTAAAGGTACTCAGGGCCGACTCCAGACGTTTAATGTTGTGTTTGTCCGAGGGCGTCAGCTTTGCGGGACTGATCTTTTTCAATTCGGAAAGCCTGGTGCTGATAAAGGGCAGGAATTTGCCGTCCAGGTCCTTGGCTGTTCCGCGGCAGGCCTCCCGAACGCCGGCCAGTCTGGACAGGCTTTTATCCTTGAGCATCTCTCCGGCCTTGAACAGGGTGACATCAGACATCTGTCTGACCCATTTAGGATCCAGGCTGTCCATGATCTCTCCGACGTTGGAGAGATCCTTGTTGATATTGAGAATCGCCATCTGCCGATAGGCTTCCGGATCGACCCTGCTGGTCATCTTCTCCCAGGAGTGTGGGGCGCTGTAGCCGTTAGTGCTGTTTTTATAGGCATCATTCCAGGCCTTCTGGGCATCCTGCTGCCAGTCGTGCCGGGAGACCGGCTTGCCATTTTTGGTGAGCCAGAGATTACGCTTCAGAGATACCGAGCCATCTTTGTTCTTGAATGGAATGAAATCCGGTTGCTCTTTCAGCGCCTGATCAAAGTCCATGCCGGTTGATCCGGAACTGGCAGCATTGCGAATGGCAAAGATTTCGTGATCGCTGTAGCCGGCCTCTTTCATGGTCTTGTAGTATTGATTTCTCGCCTGGGTGTGGATGTTATCCAGGGATTTGTCAAAGAAGCGCCCGGTTGCAGGTGGTGCGTTGTACTTTAGATATCCCTTAGCCGTCGGGTTCTGATTGATGGCGGCTGTCGAGTCGATCACCTTGCGATGCAGTCGTTTGATCTCCTCATCAGGAAGGCCATCTTTCACCCCTTTTTTCCAGGCATGGTAGTCCGAGACGAAACCCTTGACCTGTTTTTCGGCATTTTCAAGCTCGGCCTTGTAGAGTTTCACGTCATCTATGCCCGGTTTGCCGCTCACCAGCGCCGGTTTGACGTTGTCCAGGTTTTTCGTGGCATCCGCGATACTGTCGCCACCGGTTTTGCCGATACTGCTCGCCGGTAGGTCGGCGTTTTTGCCCATTTTCCCCAGAAGGAAGGGCAGTCCCTTGTTCATCGCTAGCGAGAGGGTGCCGGCCTTGGCCGCCCCTGACCAGCCATCCTGGCAATAGCCGTCATAGGTGCTCCAGGCGATGTCTACCGCATCGGAATACATGGAGACGGACTGCTTGATGCCGGTAAGGAGGTCCTTTTCTGCCCAGCCGGTGGCAAACTGGTAAGTAAGGGCAATGGCCTGGGGACCACCCATCATGCTGCAATAGAGCATTCCGGCTTCGGCGCCGGTCTTGATGTTCTCCAATGCCTGGACCTGGGCATCCTTCCAGGCGAGGTCTTCATCAATGGCTGCAATTTTTGCCTCCGTGGCGCCCTGCCATTTCTGTTTCAGGGCGGCATTCAGCTTTTGGTATTTTTCCAGGTCATCGGGTGACTCATCGCGGATTTTCTGCAGGGTCTTTTTGGCTTGGGCGCGATCCCCCTCCGGCAAGAACTCTATATACTTTTCCGCCAGTTCGGACTGGGTTTCCAGCCCTTCGATTTTTCGAATGTTCTTTTCAATGTTCTGCCGGAACTGGACCCGGGCCATGGTATCGAACGGGGTCTCGCTGCGTTCGAATTTTCCGGTCTGGAGTTCGCGGATGCGGTCCTGCTCGGATATGGCATTGGATTGCGCGCTGATGATGCTGAAGCGCAGGGCGGCGATCCGTCGCTGCTGATCTTCACTGGGCTGGCCGCCATTTTTCCTTGCCTCGGCCAGTTCACGGTTCAACTCCTCGTTATATTTTTCGGCGCGAAGGGCCTCATAGCGGATGTTGGTTTCGTGGAATGCTTTGGTCTCATTGAAATCGGCAAGGCTCTCCTTGGCTTTCTGCTGGGCGATCTCGCGGTTTTGTTGTTTGGTATCACGCTCTTTCCGGTCTTTTGTCGCCAATAACTCCAGATCTTCACCCATCTGGCTGCTGAGTGCGGCTGCCTCCTCCGGCGTCATGATTTTACGTTTGAAGTGCAGTTTTACGCCGGCGCTGTTTAACGATCTCAAACTGCTGTACATGTCGCTATAGTTGCTGAGGGTGATCTCCGCATAATCAGAGTAGAATTCATCCAGCGGGAGCGCGATCTGGCTGGTTTGGACGACCTTTCCTGGCCCTGCGTTTTGATGCTGATCGAGCAGATTGGTCTGCACGCCCTTTCCGATATATCCCTTATAGGTACCGTCTGCCTCAACAGCGGAGGGGGTGAGGGAGGTAATCAGATGCGGAAAAGGCGAGGGCACCAGCACCGCTTTAAGGGGTTTTGAGACTTCACGCTCGGCCTGGATGGTGAAGTTCAGTGTGCCGCCTGCCTGGGCGATCACAGGTGTGGGCAGGT
Organism: Sedimenticola sp.; assembly: GCA_002869585.1. Classification (GTDB taxonomy): domain Bacteria; phylum Pseudomonadota; class Gammaproteobacteria; order Chromatiales; family Chromatiaceae; genus BM503. The sequence continues at coordinate 10,189 of PKUO01000004.1, read as the reverse complement.
TCCATGTCAGCCGGTTCTTGATGGTGAGGGAATCCCAGGCGGTTTTCTTGCTATCGGCATCATCGAACACACTTCGTTCGTCAATATTGTCAATGCCGGTATCGGATACATCGGTATGCTGCGAGTACGCCAGCATGGGAAAGCGTTCATACTCGACTTTTTCACTCATCATCTCCCTGTAAACCCTATCCATCGCTTCATTGAGCACGGCGGGAGATACGCGGCCTGTAATTGTTGGGGAATCATTGATCCGCTCTATCTTTTCCAGAATCCAAAATATATTTTCGGCAGGTATGGGCTCGGGAAGCGCAATACGTTGCGCCAATGTTTCGAAGGCAAGCCGCTCGCCTTCAAACTCTGCCAGAAACTCCTTTTGATATTTTTTCAGATTGCTTTCCCAGGTGTTCCAGTCGAATTCGTCATCGGTAGGTGTCGACTGGTATTGCACATAGGTGGCATGAAAGGTTCTGGAGCGTAGATCATAGGCAAGCTCCATTTCGGGAAGCTTGTTCTGCGAGAGAAGTTCCACCACCCGTTCTGAGAAATCATTGTTATCTTCGGAATGGTCTTTCGGTCCTATCCAGTATTCAAACTTCTGGTAGCCATCCTCCGTGAGCTTGAGCACAATCTTGCTCAACCCGTTACCGCCGCCGTAGGTGACAAAAGAGCCGTCATCGGTTTTTTCAAACAGCTGTAGAAAGGAGCTTTTGTCGCCCTCTTTGTCGGTTTCACAGCTGTACATGACAACACGGTTTTCACCCAGGCTCTTCAGGGGCATGAAGTAGGTGGTGACATCGTAGCTGTCATCCTTTTCCGTACGGATGATTGTGGGATCCGGGTTGGCGATGCGCCCGCCGTCCAGCGGGTTCTGTATCGTCTGGTAAGCGGCTGGTTCGTATTCCCCGGATAGTTGTGGAGGATTGACCAGATCCTTCAACAGGTTTTTCGCGCCGGCATAGTTCTGGGCTGCGGCCTGCTTGATGGCGTTGACATCCGGCAGGTCGCCCAAGGCGGCGAACGTCTCTACGGACTGGTTCATTTTCCGTTCAATCGCCTTTAGCAGGGCGGCGCTCTGGCCCGCCCGGCGCATCAACTCATGGGAGGCTTCGAGATTACCGACATACCTGGCCATCTGCGCCTGGTTGATGAAGTTGTCGTAGCCCTGCATAACCTTCATCATCGAGGCCCGCAGGGAGAGTACTTCACCCAGAATCGGTGCGGCGGCATTCAGGTAGGTGATTGCAGCATCCGCTGGAAAATCATAGATGGCCGCCCATTGCGCCTCGAACTTATCCCGGGCCTCACCCGACATCGGACCGAGAAGCTCTTCCATGGCCCTTTTCACAGCGGAAACGGCTCCGAGATATTGCAGGCGGCTGAATTCGCCTGGGTCGAGACGAGGCGCGACCGATGAGGCCCGCGCGCTACTGAGCATGCTGGAGAGTGGCGGCAGTGGGTCCAGCCTTTGAAAAGCAGCCCGGTTTTGCGCCTCATCCATCAGGGGAGGCGCGATGGTTGTCGGGGCTGCGCTGAGGGTCTCTGTGCCGGTGTCTCCCATTACTGAGGTCTCTTGACCAATACGTTCCTGGATATCGGAGGCTCTCTCTGTCTGAGTGATTCCTGCCCTGTCCAGGGAGGAGGCAACTTCGCGCTGCGGTGTGATTGTCTCCTTCTGATCAGAAACGGCATGATCCCCCTGTTTTGCGGTGAGGGTCTCTGTGTCGGTTACACTGAAAATTCTGACAATGCCTTCGTTGTCTTTACGTGAGTTTCTTGACCAGGTTTCCGGATTGGAGTCGAGGACGGTATACAGTCCGGGTTCCAGGCTGATGTTTGGCGTCACCTCCCAGAAGGCATTGGCAAGACCATCCTTATTCTCTTTTCCAGTGGCCTTCCAGGGGCCAAACATTTTTTTACCCCTGCCTTCCAGGGCAATAGAGCCCGGTATTGCTCCCTGGCCCTTGTTCCAGTGATAAGTCTGAATGCTTGTGATTATTGTCTTCTCAGTGATTCTGAACTGGGTGGGTTTCAGCGGGACGCTCTCAAGGGGTGCATCCAGGCTGTTGTCAAACATCACCTGGGGCTGGTTTGCTGCCGCTTGGCCAAATGACAGGAACAGGATCACGAAGAAGGGGGAAAGAAGGTGTTTGATGCTCATGACAAAGCCTGCGTACTGAGAGATCCGGAGTAATTTACAACCTATGAAATAGTCTGCCTCTTTACGCCTCCTCGTCAAGTAGTTGCAGATCGACACTGCTGGGGTTGCAGGGTAGTATCTGTCCCAGTTTGACAATAACAAATCGTCGTTGAATAAAGCCCCGAGGAGAGATAGATAATGAAAATTGAGACCATCGCCATTCATGGTGGATTCGAGCCTGACCCGACAACCAAGGCTGTTGCTGTGCCTATTTACCAGACGACCTCCTATGCGTTTGACGATACCCAGCATGGCGCCGATCTGTTCGATCTCAAGGTGCCGGGCAACATCTACACACGCATCATGAATCCCACCACCGATGTGCTGGAGAAACGGGTCGCGGCAATGGAGGGCGGCATAGGCGCCCTGGGTCTTGCCTCTGGTATGGCGGCGGTGACGAATGCCATTTTCACCATCACTCAGGCAGGGGACAACATTGTCACCACATCGACCCTTTACGGGGGCACCTATAATCTGTTTGCCCACACGCTGCCCCAGCTGGGTATACAGGCGCGCTTTGCCGATGCCAGGGATATCGATGGCATGGCGGCGCTGATCGATGACAAGACCCGGGCGGTGTTCTGTGAATCCATCGGCAATCCGGCGGGAAATGTGGTCGATATCGGCGCGATGGCCGATATGGCCCATGCCCACGGCGTACCCCTGATCGTGGACAATACCGTCCCGTCCCCTTATCTCTGCCGTCCGTTTGAACACGGTGCGGATATCGTGCTGCACGCGCTGACCAAATACATGGGCGGACACGGCACCACCATTGGTGGCGTCCTGGTGGATTCGGGTAACTTTCCCTGGGCAGAACACAAGGCGCGTTTCCCCAAGCTGAACGAGCCGGATGTCTCCTATCACGGCGTGGTTTATACCGAGGCGTTGGGCGCGGCGGCCTATATCGGGCGTGCACGGGTGGTGCCGTTGCGCAACATGGGCGCTGCAATCTCTCCCTTTAACAGCTTTCTGATTCTTCAGGGCATAGAGACCCTGCCGGTGCGTATGGATCGTCATTGTGACAATGCCCTGGCCGTGGCGAAATTCCTCCGCGAACATGATCAGGTGGAGTGGGTGCGCTATGCGGGTCTGGATGATCACCCGGACAAACCGTTAGTGGACAAATACATGGGCGGCAGGGCGTCCAGTATTCTCTCCTTTGGCATCAAAGGTGGACTGGCAGGCGGAACGAAATTTATCGATGCGCTGCAACTCGCCGTGCGCCTGGTGAATATCGGTGACGCCAAGACACTGGCCTGTCACCCCGCGACCACGACCCATCGTCAGCTGGGACCGGAGGAGATGGCCAGGGCGGGGGTCAGCGAGGATATGGTACGGCTCTCAATCGGTATCGAGCATATCGACGATATTATCCAGGATCTCGATCAGGCCCTGGCGGCGTCCAGATAAATCGCTTTTCCCGTTCGTTGGGCTGATGAAACCGTATCCTGCTGGTCAGGATGCGGTTTTTTAGGCGCACATGGGGGGGCGGCCCTTGATCACCGCTCGCAATCAATTAAAAGATTTCCCTATCCGAAGGCAGGGTTTCGTTGTATAAGCCGCCTTTCAGATATTTTGGAATCAACCCGCATGCTAAATGCCAATCTCCCCTCAGGCCCTTATGGCGGCGACACTATCGATGAGATCGCTACTGCTCTGGAGACATCCGGTTATCTGGTTTTGCCCTCCGTGTTCAGCGAGGATGTACTGCAGTCCATTTTTATTCATTTCAAATCCCTCGATGAGGAGCGCTTTCGCACTGCAGGTATCGGCAGGGAAGATGTCTATCATGTGAACCAGTTTGTCCGTACGGATGAGATTTTCTGGTTGGACAGGACGATCCCGGCAGTGAATGCCTATTTCGACTGGATAGAGGAACTGAGGCTGGGTCTGAACCGACGCCTGTTTCTTGGTCTGTTCGACTATGAGTGCCACTACGCCTACTATCCCACCGGGGCCTTCTATAAAAAGCATCTGGATGCATTCAAGGGCGAGGCGAGCCGCGTGGTAACCACGGTTCTCTATCTGAATCCGAACTGGCTGCCTCAGGATAGTGGCGAATTGCTGCTATACAACATGGAAGGTGATCTGCCGATCGAGAGGATCGAGCCGCAGTTTGGCAAAATGGTGATCTTTCTCAGTGAGGACTTTCCCCACGAAGTGCTTCCTGTTAACAAGCCCCGCTACAGTATTGCCGGCTGGTACCGGGTGAATACCAGTTCCACCCTGGCGGTCGATCCGCCCCAGTAACCAGGGCCTGTCCCGAGCAACCTCCCGGGGCGGCCAGAGCGGTTATTGCTGCATTTGCTGCCTGTGCGTGGCCTGGTGCGCGCTGAATTCCGCGTGATCGACCTCGCCATCACTATTGATATCTATCTCGGCAAATGAGGGCATGTTGCCGAGGTTTCGCATCTGGTAACCCTGCCGGGCCCTTTCGCTGATGCGTTGCCCGCGTGCCTCGATGAACTCATCCTCATCAATCTTTCCATTTCCGTTGAGGTCGAAGTCGGCGAAGACGGGCATATTTCGTCCCCGATTCATACCCATGCCACCACCTGGACCCATTCCCATGCCCGGGCGTTTTTCCATTTGGGCGTTTTGGCCTGCGGTGAGCTCCTCGGCTGTCAGCTGCCCGTCGGCGTTGGTGTCAAATTCGGAAAATGCCGGAGCATTGGCTGCGCCGCGCATGGGACGTCCCTGAGAGGCCTGATTGGCCATGCGCTCGCCACGCACGGTATCGAATTCCACCGCACTGATCAGGCCATTCCCGTCACTGTCATAGGCCGAGAAAGGGATGGGGCCAAAGGCGGGGATCTCAGCAGAGTGTGCATTGAAGGCGGTCAGCGTTGCACTCAGGGCAAGTATTAAGCCCGCTTGAATAACTGTTTTATGAAAGGTCATGTTCCACCTCGATGAAATGTGTTGATGAATGCAGCCGTAGACTCGGGACACTGCCAGGATGATCGCTGTGAATACTGTAGAAGAAGCAGGCATATTGCGCCAGTTACAGGGCATCTTCAATCCACGTGTTGGCCTAAGTCGGTCGGTTGATCATTTCTGTTAGTATGCAAGGTAATTTGATACTGCCGGATCCAGATATGAAAAATGCAGGAATAGCCATGTTGCGGGGAGTTCTACTGATCGGGCTGGTTTGTTGCCAGGCTGCAATTGCCAGAGTTTCCCCGGAGACCCAGACCATGGAGTGGGTGAAACGGGATTTGCTGTCGGCACTGGACGCACCCGTCAATATGAACAGGGTCGCTTCCCTGACTTTCCCCTTGGTCAGTGCCTGGAAGGGGGGGTTACAAAAAGAGACCCAGGATGTGCTGGATCGAGTGGCGGGTTTCATCCGCTCTGCCGATCCCCGGGACTACGCTTGCGGTGAACTGGTGGATATCCATCTGACCATAGGTTTTCTGGCTGAAACCGGCCGTGCCATCGATCTAAATCCCGTGAAGGAGGCCTTGATCCCCTGCGACTGGGGGAAGAGCCGCTTTGACCTTGCCAATGCCCTGTTTTTTACCTGCCGCTATGCTGGAGAGGAGCCTGAAACGGCGTTCCCTGGTGCTTTACGTTATCTTGAGAAGGCCCAACGGAGCGATGGCGCATTTATCGCCGAAAATGGCAAGCCCTGGTTTTATCTGACCTCTCACGCCCTGATGGCGTTTCACTACTGCAAGGGCAACCCAGTGGTAGTGGAACGGGGTAGTCGGAATCTGCTAGCGCAGTTACCGGAATTCAGGCAGTCGGGCTTTTATGATGGTCTAATCGAAAGCCTGATATTTTTGCGTTGGCTTGATGTGGAAATTCCACAATTTGCCGACTATGTTGCGTTTATTCGCGACAGTATCAATCCGGATGGTGGAATTTGCTTTAGCCGCAAGCCGGATTGCCAGTCCCACTGGCACGCGGTCAGTCTGCTACTGGAATTGCAGTTGATGGATGGTTGGGAATAACTCTGATCAGAAAACGGTTTTAGCCAAATTCTGCTTCTTGGAAATGGCCAACCCCATGGTTGCGTCATCGATGGCCTGGTTCAGTAACTGTTTGTAGGAGGTTGCATCATTGTAGCCGACTATGGGAGCCGAGATCGGCTTGCCCTGGTAGTCGACAATGATCACGGTCGGTGTGGCAAAAATCTCGTAACGGTTGACAAACTGGCCCGTTCTTACGCGATTTCCGTCGAAATCAGTGATTTTTCCACCGGATTTGATATCCAGTTCCCTGACCAGAACACGGTGGTCAAAATGGTGGCTTTCCAGTTCGGGTACCAGGACCTCTTGCTTCATCCGCTTGCAGTAGCCGCAATCATCGGTGCCGAACACCAGCATAATGGGGACGCCGTCCTCTTTTGCTTCAACCACATCGGCGGAACAGTCGTCGGTTAGAATGATGGTTTGATTTGCCGAGAAAACACTACCTGAGATCGTCAGGATGGCGGTCAGAAACAGAAAAACGAGATACTTCTTCAATTCGAGGGAGCTCATATATTTCAATATTAGAATATTCTAATGAAATTAGGCGAAATAATCAATCCAAACAGGTTTGTCTTCACGTTTTTTTGCATTTAGTCTACAGATTCGCGCAGGTTCACAGTAGTTGTCGGCATAACAATCACAAACCTTTAGAGACAAATATTATGAGAAATCCTCCACTATGAAATATCTGTTTGAGATTCTCAAAACCGAGACTGCTTACCAGGGATTTCTGCAACTCAACCGCTACCAGTTGCGTCATGATCTGTTTGCCGGAGGCGTGAGTCCGGTGATTGGGCGGGAACGGATCGAGGGCTACAATGCTGCATCGGTACTGCTCTATGATCCGAATCTTGACCAGGTAGTCATGATTGAACAGTTTCGGATCGGCGCGATGGCCGATCCCAGGCGTGCCTGGCTGTTGGAAATTGTCGGCGGTCTGATTGAAGGTGATGAGAGCGCAGAAGCAGTCGCCCAGCGCGAGGCCCTTGAAGAGGCGGGGTGCGAGATTCAGGATTTAATCCCAATCTGTGATTTCTGGGTTAGTCCCGGTTATACCACTGAACGGATTTTTCTCTTCTGCGGCAGGGTCGATGCATCAAATGCCGGGGGCATTCATGGCCTGGACAACGAAGGTGAGGATATCCGTGTCGAGGTAATGCAGGCTACGGATGTGATCAGCGAACTTTATGGTGGCAGGGTCAACTCCACCAGCGCTATCGTTGCTGTGCAGTGGTTGGCAATGAACCGGGACAAGCTGCGGAAAAAATGGCTGGGTGGCTAGTCTGCCCGAACTTCCTCAACCATCAGGTAGATCTGTCGGTCATCACTACTCAGGGTAGTGCGGTTTCTGGAGACTCCCGACCCGAAGCGGCTGCTGTTGCCTGATGACCCTGCCAGTGGAATCCACTCCTCCAGTCGACCGCTCACAACGCTGCTCGCCGACTGGATATCAAACCCCTTGGAACTCTCCTGCGGTTTTTTCATATGCGGGGTGATATCGATAGTCACACGATCGCCATGCAGGCGGGGCAGGGCATAGAATCCGCTGGTGGCCTCTTCATAGCGGATGCTGGTGCTGTCGTGGAAGGTGCCGCGTGAGAAATGGGTGCTGTGCTCTTTGACTGGCACCGATTGCCCGGTTGCAATAAAGGCAGGGCTGCCTTCCAGGGTCATGATCTTCTGGGTGCTGTCGAGATGATTGCGGGTCCGCACATCTTTCACGTTGAAACGCACACCGTCGTTTGACGTGGGTTGTCCGACAATGACCTTCGCATTCTTGCCGACCATGCGGCTGATATCAGTGGAAAGCCGCTGCTGATTAGCATCAATCTGTATACCTTGCCGGACATGGATCACCAGTTGTCGCGGGGCGACATCCACCCGGTCGAGAATGGCTCGGATTTCAGCGAGATTTTTCGCTGAGGTGCGGATGATCAGCTGGTTGTTCATGCCGCTGAGGGTCCCGTCCGGTCCGATAAACGGTTTGATAATCGGGATGATCTCTTCAACGCCTCTGGATTTGAGCTCAATGATCTCCAGGGGATAATCGGCAAGAGCCAGTCTGCCGGAAAGCGTGATAATCAGGGTCAGAAGATAAAAAACTGTTTTTCCGGGCATGGTATCTCGGCAGATGATTTTCATAGGTATAGACGGCGCAGATCGCTGTCTGGTTCACTGCATTCCCAAACCTCATTGAAGAAGTTTTCATACTTGACCGCCTCGAGACGGCAAGCGAAGCAGACCTCACCATCATAACGGTGATAGACGCCGCGTTTCACATAGCCGGTGGCGTCGACGACCAGAAAGTTCTCCAGGTAATTGAGATAGTCCGTCTTGGGTCGTCTGATCTCGATTTTGCTGGAGAGACGTCGCGCCATCTCCAGCAGTCGGTGGCCCTGTTTTTGTACCCGATCGTTGTTTTGCAGCAGCACGCGTATTTTGCTGAGTTGACTGGCAATCGCCAGTTGTTTGACGGCGTCTAGAAAATCCGCCTGATCGTAGACGTAAGGGTCCAGATCATAGGTGAATATCGCCAATGACCGGCGTGACTGTTGTGCCAGGCATTGGGTTGCCAGGCGGTGCTCGTCCTTGTATTGCAAATGGATTTTGTCGCCGCTCTCTCCCAGTTGCAATCTGGATAGCTGTTCCATTAGCGATTCAGTCATTGTACAGTTCCATTCTTATATGACGAATGCCGGCCTCGAAAAACTCCTCGCCGACGGGGCGAAATCCATGCCGGGCGTAGAATGCTTCGGCATGGCGTTGGGCGTTGAGAAACAGCAAGGGATAGCTCCCGGTAGAGGCCGCTTCCGCTATCAATGTAGAGAGAATCGCAGCACCGACCCCCTGGTTACGCCAGGGTTGCAGCACTGCCATGCGTCCTATCTGCCCGGTATTCAATAGTCGCCCTGTACCTATGGCCTGGCCTTCACCATCTTCAGCGATGGCATGGCGCGCGTCCTGATCCAGACCGTCCCACTCAATCGCCTTGGGAACGGCCTGTTCCTCGATAAAAACCGTCTTGCGCAACGCTCGCAGGTTCCCCATGTCGCGGTGCCAATCAGCCAATCGCAGTGTGAATCTCTGGTCAGTCATGGTCGAATATCAAATGTCCTTCATTGAAAAGCCTAGTCAATATTTCCAGGGATTCAGGTATTTGACACCATTTTTGCAACTCCGCCATCTCTATTGTCCGGTTTTGAGTCAGTATGACCAGAAGAGGGTGCAAGGTTTTGGACAGGCCATAATCCTCTCCGTTGACGTAGAGAAAATCCTGATGTGCACCACTACTGAAGGCGAAGCGTGACCAGCCATTACGCATGACCCAGTCGGACGTTTGAAGGCTCTGCTTCACCTCTTCGGGGGTGAGGTCCTGTTCGCGCGGAAACACCTGGAGATGGGCTTTGGGGTCGGTCATGAAACGACCAAACCAACGGGCCTGCTGTTCCGGGTCCGTTTCGAGAAGCTTCTTCATCAGGCTGTGCATCCTTGACAACGCCTGCGGGAGGATCTCTCCGATGGCCTGCTGCTGTTCGATAATGCCATCACGGTAGCGCCCTGGGGGAATATGATGCTCAATCATCTCATCGCACCAGTCGGCGACCATCTCCTGGAATGTCGGGGTGCGAAACCCGACAGAGCATGTCATGCAGCCATCGCCCTGGGCAACGCCCCAGTGCGCGACATTGGGCGGCAGATAGAGGATGTCGCCGGGCTCCAGCAGCCAGTCGTGTTCCGCCTCAAATTCCGGGAGGATGCGTAGATCCAGACCCGGAATGAAGTCGTTTTCGCTAACCGGTCGGGTGTGTATCTGCCAGCGGCGTTGTCCGGCAGTCTGAAACAGAAAAACATCATAGTCATCGATGTTGGGTCCTACCGAACCCTGATCCGTAGCGTAACTGATCATGATGTCGTCCAGCCGCCAGGTCGGTAGAAAATGAAAATAGTCAAGTAATTCAGCCACTTCATCCAGGTGCTTGTCGACATCCTGTACCAGGAGCGTCCAGTGACT
>PKUO01000048.1 GCA_002869585.1 Sedimenticola sp. | reverse complement strand
TTACTCCCCATGCCTCTTGCTGGGCACCCAGTTGTGGGATCAGTTTCGAGAGCTGTTCAATATCCTGTATGCCAGCAGTAATGGTGGAACGCCACTGTTTCCCTTCAGCCTTGACCGTCAAGACGATGTCACCTGAAGATAATGATATTTTATCTGTTTTTATTTCAATTAGTTGGGAGACATTATTCCAGTTGAATGTCAGATTGAATACTGGCCTTTTGAAGGCGTGATGATTCACTTCTGCCTGAGCCTTGGCACAACTCAGTCCCTCGGCCGTTATCTCTCCCTGGAGACAGTTCAGTGAGGCATTTTTAATCGGTTGTCCGAGCAACGGGTGGCTGATCTCACCGATTGTGATTTTGAACGCATCGTGGGATTTCGATTCTCTGTCGAGATCGATTGCCAGGCTAATGTCCTGAACCGACCAATCCGGGCCCTCGATTCGTCCCAGGTCCAGTTGCAGAGAATCCAGAGCAAAGGTGAGTCCCACACTGCAGAGCAATGAAAGCGCAATTGCGGGGTAAACTAACGACTGCAATCTAGTTTGCAGGAAAAACACCGGTTGAAAGATATCTGTCACCTCTATCGCAGATGATAGTCACAATGACGGCGTTTTCCACCTGCCTGGACAGATTGAGTGCCGCAGCCACCGCGCCGCCAGAGGAGATGCCGGCAAAGATTCCTTCCTCTGCGGCCAGCCGCCGAGTGGTCTCTTCCGCCTCTTGCTGGGTGATATCCATCTGCCGATCGACACGGGATTGATCATAGATCTTCGGCAGGTACTCGTGGGGCCAGCGGCGGATTCCCGGAATGCTTGCACCTTCCGCCGGCTGGACGCCGACAATAGTCACTGCCGGATTCTGCTCTTTCAGATACCGTGAAGTCCCCATGATGGTACCCGTCGTACCCATGGCGCTGACAAAATGGGTGATGCTTCCCTGTGTATCCCGCCATATTTCGGGGCCGGTGGTTTGGTAATGTGCCAGTGGATTGTCCTGATTGGAAAACTGGTCGAGAACCTTGCCCTCGCCTTCTTGTTCCATCTGCAGAGCCAGATCACGCGCACCCTCCATGCCTTGTTCCTGGGTTACCAGAATCAGTTCGGCGCCGTAGGCCCGCATCGATGCCCTTCTCTCCACACTCAGATTTTCAGGCATGATCAGCGTCATCCTGTAGCCCTTGATCGCAGCAGCCATAGCCAGGGCTATCCCAGTATTGCCGCTGGTGGCTTCAATGAGCGTATCGCCGGGTTGGATATCACCGCGCTGCTCGGCGTGCTGAATCATGCTCATCGCCGGGCGGTCTTTGACCGAACCAGCCGGGTTGTTTCCCTCGAGCTTCACCAGAATGGTGTTACTGGTATTTCCGGGCAGTCTCTGGAGTCTGGCTAACGGTGTATTTCCGACAAAATCTTCGATCGTTGGGTAGTTCATGGCGTCCAGAGTTTACTGTAAGTCGAGTGATAAAACGATGCTAGAATATAAGCTTGGCAGCTGCCGGTGCAAGTGAAAAGCATGGTGAACAGCAACAAAGATCTTACCTGAAATTATCCCGATCATGATTAGAAAAAAAAGCCTTCATAGTGGAAAAGGATTGCTTCTTCCTGTTTTTGCGACTCTTTCCTGGATAACCGTCATTGCCTCGGCCTCGACTGAGTCCGCAGGATTAACCGAAGAGCTCTATTTTGGTGATTTGCCGGTGGTGCTTTCCGCCACCCGCCTGGAACAGCCCATGCAGGATTCACCTGCCTCGATCTCGATAATCGATCAGGAGATGATCCGGGCGTCAGGGGCAACCGAGATTGTGGATCTGCTGCGTTTGGTGCCGGGGTTTAGTGTCGGCTACTACACGGGATCCAAATTTTCCGCAAGCTATCATGGCATGGCGGATCAATACGCTCGCGACATGCAGGTGCTTATTGATGGCCGATCGGTTTATGACCCGGTGTTTGGTGGCGTGTCCTGGTCTGATCTGCCATTGCACATCAGCGACATTCAAAGAATGGAGGTGATCAGAGGCCCCAATGCAGCAACATTCGGCTCGAACTCCTTTGCGGGCGTCATCAACATCATCACAATACATCCCTCCCGCCTGCCTGCTGCCAGCATCAATGCAGTCGTCGGAGAAGGCAATACCAGAAACCTGACCCTGCGGCACGCTGGCAGCAGCGGGAAAATGGATTACAGCCTGTCTGTAAACTACGATGAAAACAGCGGTTTTGACAGCCGTTACAGCGATGACTCCGACACCCGATGGCTCAATCTCCGCGGCAACTACGATCTCAACGCCAACCAACGCATCGATTTTTCCGCAGGGTTCAGCGATGCCTCACACCAGGGAGGCTTTCTCGGCGATGAGGTACAGCCTCCCAGGACGGCCGAAAATACATACAATTATCAACAAGTGAAATGGACGCACCTCTCATCACCTGGCAATGAGTACAGCCTTCAGTTCTACCGCAATTATCAACAAGTCGATGATCATTTCATCCTTGAGGTTCCTGTTCCTCCCGAGTTGTCCCCGGTACAACTCGGTCATGGATTTGATTCTGAACGCTACGACATCGAATTTCAAAGCAGGACACAACACAAGGAGAAATGGAGAGTCGCCTGGGGGCTTGGCCTGAGACAGGATAAGGGCAAAAGTATCTGGACTCTGCACACAGATGACTACATCACGCGCAATCAGGCGCGCGCCTTTTTTAATGCGGAAAAGTCTTTGAATGACTTCACCTTGAATTTTGGTGGCATGTATGAAAAGTATGAAGGCCAGGAAGGATTGCTATCTCCACGCTTGGGGATCAATTATCACCTGGATAACGAGCATACTTTCAGGGCATCTGCATCACGGGCATACAGAATGCCAACGATATACGAAGCGAATGCCAATGTGATGATTTTTGCGGGCGATCCCCCTTTCGATCTCCTGCGTTATGCCTATACCTCCGATGATCTCCAGCCAGAAAAGATTGATGCCATAGAGTTAGGCTACATTGGCAAGATACCGCAGTTGGGGCTGACACTGGACGCGAAACTATTCAAAGAAAAAATATCAAATGTCATCAGCCTGATTCATAACGCAACCATTCCTGACCCCATTCCAGTACCGGAGATTAAAGTTGGCGCAGATGAGTACATCAACAGTGGACATGCAGAGATCCACGGCCTTGAAATTGCCCTCGGGTGGAAACCCTCCCCCCGGATGTTTCTCCATGCGGGTTTGAGTCTGACGGAATTAGATGGAGAGCAAACAAGAAAAATCGATGAAAACGGTACTGTTTACTATCGCCCATTTGACAAACAGACACCAGCGCGAATGCTGAGTTTACTGGGCAGTTACCGATTTGGTAGCAACATCCAACTCAGTTCAGCCTACTACTACATGGATGAAATATACTGGCGGGGAGATGGTGACGCCATACCTGCATCACACCGCTGGGATATAAAGCTCGCAAAGAACTTTCATCAGTCTGATGTGAGCGGCGAGTTATCTCTGATGATTCAGAATATCGGTGGTGACTATCACGACTTCTATATTGATACATTCGCTGATGCACCGGACCGCAACAATATCTGGACAGAGAGAGTGTTTCTGCAACTGGCGCTCAATTGGCTCTGACACTTACGCTGCATGATCAATTAAGCGTATAAAACCTGGTAATGAAAAATCTATTCTAGGATGACCAAAGTACTGGAAATTGTTTCGTCAATAAACATCCACATCGGCATGGCCATACGGATTATATTGATGATCTCTACCGGATTGTTCTCAAGCAATGTTTGGTCAACCCCGTATGAAATTTTGTTACTGAAGAG
>PKUO01000037.1 GCA_002869585.1 Sedimenticola sp. | reverse complement strand
GACCTAACCTACTAACTGTCCACTGAGTCCACATGCCTTGCCCGCCACGGCAACGCGAGCCTCTAACTCGCGTGCCAAGGGCGGGGCCGCGTTCAGCGGTGCCTGTGGGCCCCAGTGGGCAGGCAGCAACGCTCCGAAGGATTGCACCAGCCGATTAAAAGCAGGCCTCGTGACAGGCGGATGCCTGGCGCATGGCGTGCCTGAACCGAAGGCGCCCTCGTCACTGGCAAGCGAAGCGGGGTAGTGACGAGGGCGGCATTCCCGGAAACGGCGCGGGTTTCCGGCAGGATTTCCCAGTGCAAGGTCAGTGATGAAGGCCGATACTGCCGCCCTCGATCGATTTTAACCGTGGCTACTGCGGATACAGTAGCAACAGAGCGCGCCCGAACCCTTCGATGCGCTGCGGCGAAAGCCGTGGGTTCATTCTCCAATCCGAGCCGACCACGGGATCGGTTCTTTCTCGCAGGCACCAGCCTGTATTGACTCGTCGAGACGAGATGCCCACCTCTGGTGGCGCCGTCGATGCTCATTCTTCATTAACCGCGGATGTGTTCCGCCTATCTGAAAGGAGGTGATGTGTAACCACACTTAAATCGCGCCTATAACGGCGCACGTTGGTCCACGCCAGACCATTCCCTCCGGGGAGAACCGGCGTTGCCTAGACCAGGCAGCTTTAGGTCGCAATGGGCGTAGTGTCCCATNTTGGGTCAGAAACACTTACCGATATGCGAGAACACTTTTGAGAGATCTGAACTACCAACTCAAGCAGATTTGCCGTCGAAACCGGGACGGCAGTTTTACCACCCAGCGAGACCGGGAGCGACTGCTGACGCAGATCGCCGACCATCTCCATGAACTGGGTTACCGTCATATGAGCGCGCAGTCGCTCAAGCCCAAGCACATCGAGGCTTTGGTCAAAAGCTGGCAAGAGAAAGAGCTGTCGGCCGGGGCGATGAAGAACCGGCTGGCAGTCATTCGCTGGTGGGCACAGAAGGTCAATCGCCAGAACGTCGTTGCTCGATCGAACGATCATTATGGTGTTCCGAACCGGCAGTTTGTGACCAACGAATCCAAGGCCCGTAGTGTCGGGGCGGAAGAACTTGGCAAGATTCGAGATGCCCGTGTCCGAATGAGCCTGGAACTACAGCAGGAATTTGGCTTGCGCCGCGAAGAGGCGATCAAGTTCACGCCGGACTACGCCGATCGCGGCTACCATATCGCCCTCAAGGAAAGCTGGACCAAGGGCGGCAAGGCGCGAAACATCCCGATACGGACTGAAGCCCAGCGCACCGTTCTCGACCGTGCGCGCCAGTTGGCCGGTAAGGGTTCGCTGATTCCCAGTGCGAAGAACTACCGACAGCAATTGCGATTGTACGAAGCCGAGACCGCCAGGGCAGGGTTGTCCAGGATGCATGGTCTTCGCCATGCCTATGCCCAGAAACGGTACGAGGAGCTAACCGGGTGGCTACCGCCCGCGGCGGGTGGTCCGTTAGTCAAAACGCTCACGCCAGAACAAAAACAGATCGATCAGCAGGCGCGTTTGACGATAAGCCTCGAGCTCGGGCACGAGAGACCGCAAATTGTGGCTGTGTATTGCGGGACGTGAATACAGCCACGAAAACACTGCGCCGGTGAGAATGGATTATCCATTTTCAGTACCCGAGCGCACCTTCATGATGCCGGCCAGGTTGTATCAAACCACTGAGGCCGAATCCATTATGAAACGAACACTCTTTAATCCTGCGCACCCTGGTGCAGTGACGGCGATATGGTTCGCCGGCATTTGTACTGTCGCCAGCGTGAACCTTCATGCAAGCGATATCCAGACAGGCCGGTATTCGATGTATTCCGCGGCTCCGACCCAGGCGCAGGCGGAACTGTTGGAAGCGACCGTTACCGTTCAGTTGCCGGATCGGATCCAGACCATCGGAGAGACGGTGCGATATCTCCTGCAGCGCAGTGGTTACCGGCTGGCTGCTACTGAATACACCGCACCGGAAACGCTCGCGTTATTTGCGTTACCGTTGCCGGCCGTCCATCGCCATCTTGGGCCGATGACCTTGCGCGAGGCGCTGGAGACACTCGCGGGTCCGGCCTTCCATTTAGTCCATGATCCTGTTCACCGACTGATCACCTTCACACGTTGTGTACCAGAACAGGTGGCCGTCCATGAGACTGTGAGTGAAGCGGATGCGGAGGCAATGCAGGATGACGACTGAACATCAACCGGAGCAGGTCATACCGTCGGAAGATGCGCCCACACTGGATAAGGCAGAGGAACAGCCAAGGTCCCGGCGGCTGGCTTACAAGTCCGTACTGACCGCCGTTGTGGTCGGTATCGTCGTCATCAGTGCGCTGTCGTTTTCCAAGATCCAGCGGCAAGAAAAACCGTTGGATGACCTCCAGATACAGGAATCCAATACCCCAAACCAGGCGGTGATCAAAACACCGGAACTGGAGGTAGTCCCGGCCGAGGGCAAAGTAGAACAGATCGATCGAAGGCTGACATCTCTGTCCGGGCGGATCGACCGCGGCTTCGAAGCGCAGCTTGCCCATAGTGCGGATGTGAAGCAGAGCCTGGCATCAGTGGCCGAAAGTGTTCAGGCGATCAAAGTGGCCGTTGCCGATCTTGCGGAAAGTAACCATGCCCTCCGCGAACGTATTGACGAGTCCATTGCACGGCTGAATTCCCTCATCAAGGAGACTCAGAAGCGCAAGGTCAACCAGCGAAAGCCAGCGGCCAGGTCGAAACCTGCACCCGCCAAAACTCCACCGTTTCATATCGATGCCATCGACGTTTGGGATGACATGACCTACGTGGCCATCTCCCAGGCAGGTCGCGTTGCATTTTTGAAGTCCGGGGAGCAGCAGTCGGGCTGGACAGTGGCTCGCATCGACCGCCTCAAGGGCAGGGTCGAATTCAAAGGGCCGCTTGGCCAGAACCATTCCGTTTCATTACAGAGGTAGAACCGATGGAAATCGTATTAGCTGTGTTGTTGCTCTTCGGCGGTTTTGCGCTGGGATCCGCGACAGCAGAGAAGAATGATGGCGCTGAACCATCCAGCAATAGTGAATCTCGTATCCAAACTACGGCAGATTCAGTTCCCAATACACAGTGGATGCGCGGGTGTCTGTCTGATAAGTCCGGAATGTACCGGGATCTTACAGTGCCCTATATCGGCCATAGAGACCAGGCAGCACCGAAGGCCGACATGTGTGAAGGGGAATGCACCGATGAATAGACGATGGAGGCCTGTGGTTTTTCTGTGTGCCCTTGTCGTGTCGAACACCGTGATGGCTGCCGAGTTGTCACATACCCAGATCGAGGATACCTGGCAGGATAGTTCGCAAAAAGCCACGAACATCTTATCAGCCACGGATCTGGCGCACGCTCGTCTGTGGGGTTTGTCGGAGACGGAGTGGCGCCGTTACAAACAGTTGATGCAGGGCATTCGCGGGAGCATCAGTCCGGCGACGATATCGCCCATCGAAGTGCTCGGTATTCATGCGCGGGATGACGCAGAGCGACAGCGGTATGCCGAAGTGTGGGCACGCGCCATGTATGAAGACGCCGGTCGTATCCTTGCGTTCCAGCACGCCTACGATGCTGCTACCAAGCGGCTGTATCCGAATGTGTCTTTGATCGACATCAGCCGGTTGCCGGGTAAGACCGAAGTGAATAATACCTTTCAGCCCGGAGACCGCCTGTTGTTCTTTGCGCGCCTGGATTGTCCGGCCTGCGATCTGCTGTTGAATAAGCTGTTAAAGCGGATCTTTGAGGTCAGCGGTATCGATATCTATCTCACCGATGTGGACAAGGGAGATGATCGCGCCGTCAGGGACTGGGCGTCCAATCACCAGATCGATCCTGACTGGGTACACAGCCGGCGGATCACCCTCAATCATGATGGCGGAGCCCTCGACAAACTGACGCAGGGCCAAGGTGACGTCCCGTCCGTATTGCGCCGTCGAGGCGAGGACATCTCAAGACTGCTGGTTTCGGAGCTCTAGCCCATGGTGGTGTTGATACGAGTTTTCGGCTGGCCGATCGTATTTGCCGTTATCGTTTCGGCCGTTCTGGCGCTTCCTTCTAAAAGCCAGGCGAATGAATCCGTGCCAGCGGGTTATCGCATGATTGCGGCAGAGCACGGAATACCCCAGAGCGTTCTATTCGCTGTGGCACTCACTGAAAGCGGTAAGCAGACGGGACAGGCCAGAGCCCTCCGGCCCTGGCCCTGGACATTGAACGTGGCCGGGCGAGGTCTCTTCTTCGATTCCCGGCAAGCGGCCTGGCAGGCATTGACGGCGTATCTGAAGGAGGGGAAGCGTTCCATTGATATTGGCCTGATGCAGGTCAACTGGCG
>PKUO01000067.1 GCA_002869585.1 Sedimenticola sp. | reverse complement strand
GAGACGAGGTAAGTCTTTTTACAATCCGGGAGTGGCTTGTACAGCATCCCCAACAAGCAATAGACCTGCTCAATCTGAACCCGAGTTATGTCTTTTTTCATATCAACGACAACAATGAGCACGGCCCGCGTGGATCGCTCAATGTTCCGCTGACGGCCGAACGCAGTGCTGCCGTAGACCGAACCGTGATTCCACTGGGTACGCCGATCTGGCTGAGCACCAGTCTGCCGGCGATCGATGGATCTATATCCGACGGGAAAAGCCCTCTCTACCAGAGGCTGCTGTTTGCCCAGGATACCGGTGGCGCCATCAATGGCCCGGTCAGGGCCGATGTATTCTTTGGTAATGGGAATCGCGCGGAAAGATTGGCTGGGCTGATGAAACAACCCGGCAGACTCTTCGCCCTGCTGCCAAAAGCCAAACCCTAGAGACGGGAAAACACCTTTTCCGGTGAGAGTGGTGGGCTGATCAGAAACCCCTGCACCTGAGGGCACTGAATCGACTTCAGATAGTTGAGCTGAACATCGGTCTCGACCCCCTCGGCGGTGAGATTCAGGCCCAGATCCTTCGCCATCGCCACAATTGCGGAAACAATCGAGTGCTTTTCGTCGATCGACTGGATTTTATTGACGAAAGAACGATCGATCTTCAACTTGCTGAGCGGCAGCGACTGCAGATAGCCCAGTGAGGAGTAGCCGGTTCCGAAATCATCAACTGCAATGCCAATCCCCCTGGCAGTGAGCTGATGCAGTTTTTGAACGACATTCTCCATATCCTGCATCAGCACATTCTCGGTGATCTCCAGTTCCAGGCATTCACCGGGAATCTTGTTTTTGTCGAGTGCGTGAAACACCTTCTCGACAAAATCTGTTCGATACAACTGTGCGGCCGCGAGATTAACCGCCATCTTGATGTTTACAAGTCCGGCCTTTCGCCAGCGACCCAATTCAGCACAGGAGGCATTGATGACCCACTCACCCAGATCGGTGATCAGACCTGTCTCTTCTGCCAGTGGGATGAAGTCATCAGGATAGATCAGTCCTTCCTGGGGATGCTGCCAGCGGATCAACGACTCTACACCGGTGAAACGGCCATTGAGCAACTCCTGCTGGGGCTGAAAAAAGAGCCGGAACTGTCCTTCGTCCAAGGCCTTGCGCAGTCCGCTCTCCAGTGAGTAGTGATGGGAAACACGACTGATCATGTTGTTGGTAAAGAACTCGTAGCCATTCTTGCCACGCCCCTTGATGTGATACATGGCCATGTCGGCATTGCGTATCAGCGTTTCTATATTTCCCCCGTCATCCGGATAGATGGCTATGCCTATGCTGATACTGATGGAAAGCTCATGTCCATTGATCAGAAACGGGCTTTTCAACGCTTCGATGATTTTTTCAGCAATGACCGCGGCGTCATCTGCATTACCGATCTCAGGCAGCAGCAGATTGAACTCGTCGCCACCCACCCTAGCCAGGGTATCACTGTCGCGCAACGTCCTGTTCAGCCGTAGCGCCACGGCTTGCAGGAGCTCATCACCGACCAGGTGGCCCAGTGAATCGTTGATGACCTTGAAGCCATCCAGATCAAGATACATGACCGCGAGTTTTTTACCGGTACGCTTTACCTGGGAGAGCGCTATCGCCATGCGATCACGAAACAGGGTGCGGTTGGGCAGTGAGGTCAACAGATCATGGTAGAGTTGATAGTTGATGATCTCCTCAGCCTGTTTGCGCTCGCTGATATCGCGGATTACACCGTATGTCCCTAGAAAACGCCTGCTCTTGGCCCTGTCCCAGCTGTAGACGCCCATCGATGTAAGCTCTACCGTGACTGTTCGGAAACCAGCAAAATTGGCCGTCTTCACATTATTCTTATGTACCAGTCTAAACTCAACGCCACGACTGGCCCGCGATCCTGTACGCTGTTCCGGAAAATTGAAGTGGATCTTCTTCAGATCCTCCTGAAAGACGATCTCGGAGTAGTGCTTGCCGAGGATCTCATCGGTACTGTATCCGAGCAAAGTGCAGATTCTGTCGTTAACGAAGCTGAATCTTCCATCCTTATCCAGCATGTAGATAATGTCGGGCGAGCTGTTGACGAAGAAACGATGCTGCTGTTCGGAGTTGAGTAATTCCCTGTGCAGTTTTTTGTTTTCGCGTTCAAGAATACGTCGGTTAACGACCTTTTCTATTGAACGAATCAACTCACCCGCAGCATAGGGCTTACGTAGAAAATCCTGAGCCCCCTGTTGATATGCCCAGGTTGCCTCATCGAAGGTGGTTTCACCGCTGACTATAATGACATCCAGATCTGGCAGGGATGTTTTTACATAGTCCATCACCTGATGCCCGTCCAGCTCAGGCATTTTAAGATCCAGCAGCATGATATCAAAACTGGATTGGCGTAATGTCTGCAAGGCCTTGACGCCACCGGTTGCAGTATCGCAACTGTAACCCCGCAGTTCTAACAACACCTTTAATGAATTGCACAGGCGCGGTTCATCATCAACAATCAGTATTCTGGTTTTTTGCTCTGCAGCTGCAGATCGATTTCTGTCAGTTTTAGCTGTTGACTGTTGTACCGACACCCCTACCCCCTGTATTTCTCATCCTGTGTCAATGAGGTATTAGAATTCTGAATTCCGTTCCAATGCCTTTGGATGTTCGGCAACTTATAGATCCATGAAGATCAGCAACCAGATTTCGTACAATAGTCAAACCGAGTCCGGAGTGGTTTTTCCCCTTTGCGCTTGCGACCGGGTTGAACAGATGCTCCATTACCTCATCGGGCACTCCTGGCCCCTGATCCGAGACCATGATCTCAACGAAATGCTTACCATCGACATTGACCTGCCCACGGGTTGTTATGGTTATTGTCCCAGATTTTTCCATTGCTTCGGAAGCATTTTTTATCAAATTGGTAAAAATCTGCTTCAGCGAGTTTCGATTACTGTGAATAGGGTCCAGGTTCTGATCAAGTTGCAGTTCAATCTCTATGTTCTGCCTGGCTGAGATTGACGCCCGAAAGATCTTCACCAGTTCACTGATAAAGGCATTGAGATCCAGCATTCCTACCGGCACTTCCTCTTTTTCCGGCGTTTCACGCATTTGCCGGAGAATATCACCAACCCGTTCAATCTCCTCCTTGATGATATGCAGTTGGTCCTGAACGGGATGCTCTTCACCCAACTGAATACCCAGTATTTCGAGATAGTTGTTTATTATCCCCAGTGGATTACCGGCCTCGTGAATCAACTCTTTTAAGTGTCCTTCCCGGCGCGTTCTCTCCGACTCCAGCATCTCCTTGAAGTCCTGAGAGCGATTTTGATGACGCTGAATGACATCGGCGACCTCACCGGCAAACAGCACCATCTGGTTGATATGACTCTTCAGGGATGAAAAGATCGCCGAGTTGATACCAATCGCCAGTATCCCCACCACAGTCTGCCGCGAAATCAGGGGCAGATACAGAATCTCTTCGCTGCCCGTCAGTTTTATCAGTTGCTGATCGAGAATCGAGAGTGATTGTGACCACTGCGGGTCCAGCGAGTGGACGATGGTTTTTCTCAGAACGGCCTCTGCCATGAGGCTCCTGCCGGGCACCAGGGCAACCTCCAGTTCATTGATACCGGACCATTGATCACTGCTCTTAGTCCCGATCAGCGACTCGGATTGCGG
>PKUO01000035.1 GCA_002869585.1 Sedimenticola sp. | reverse complement strand
GCCAGTGCCAGACGTGGAATCATTCCCACTCAATTGTCGCTGGTGGCTTGCCGGAGATATCGTAAGCCACCCGTGAAATACCCGGCACCTCATTGATGATACGGCGCGAAACCAGCTCGAGGAATTCAAAAGGCAGGTGGGCGAATCTTGCGGTCATAAAATCCACAGTTTCCACGGCGCGCAGCGACACCACATATTCGTAGCGCCTTGCATCACCCACCACACCCACGGACTTCACCGGCAGAAATACCGCGAAGGCCTGGCTAACCTGATCATAGAGATCGTGGTTGCGCAGTTCTTCAATGAAAATATGATCAGCGCGGCGCAACAGATCGGCATAGGATTTTTTCACCTCACCCAAGATGCGCACACCCAGCCCAGGCCCCGGGAAGGGGTGGCGGTATACCATCTCGTATGGCAGTCCCAGCTCGACACCGATCTTGCGCACCTCGTCCTTGAACAGCTCACGCAGCGGTTCGACCAGTTGCAGCTTCATGTAATCCGGCAGGCCACCCACATTATGATGGGACTTGATCACATGCGCCTTGCCAGATTTTGCGCCGGCGGATTCGATCACATCGGGATAGATGGTCCCCTGTGCCAGGAACTGGACATCCTCCAGTTTGTTCGCCTGCTCCTCAAAGATATCGATGAACATATTCCCGATGATCTTGCGTTTCTTTTCCGGATCGCTCTCACCCGCCAGTGCGTTGAGAAACCGTTCTTCCGCATCAACCCGAATCACCTTGACACCCATATGCTCGGCAAAGGTCGCCATTACCTGATCGCCTTCATGCAGACGCAGCAGACCATTGTCCACGAAGATACAGGTCAGACGGTCGCCGATCGCACGATGTAGCAGTGCGGCTACCACAGAGGAGTCGACACCACCGGAAAGACCCAACACCACCCGGCCATCACCCACCTGCTGCTGGACCTGTGCAATACTGTCCTCAATAATACTGAAGGGGTTCCACAGGGCCTCACACTCGCAGATCTGAAACAGATAGTGTTCGATGATGCGTTGTCCCTGGCGGGTATGGGTCACTTCAGGATGAAACTGGATACCATAGAATCCACGTGCTTCATCGGCCATGCCGGCGATCGGTGCATTCGCCGTTTCGGCAATGACATGAAATCCCTCCGGCATCTGCTCAACACGATCCCCGTGACTCATCCAGACGTCCAGCAACCCATAGCCTTCGGGACTGGTATGGTCCTCGATATCCTTCAGCAGTTTCGAATGACCTCTTGCGCGCACTTGGGCGTAACCATATTCATGGTGGTCGGAGTTAACCACCTTGCCGCCAAGCTGGGCTGCCATAGCCTGCATCCCGTAACAAATACCCAGTACCGGCACACCCAGCTGGAACACCTGCTGGGGGACACGTGGCGTATCATCCGCAGTGACTGTCTCTGGACCACCCGACAGGATAATTCCCCTCGGCTTGTGCTCGGCTATCGCCTCTTCACAGTTGTCATAGGGCCAGATTTCGCAGTATACCCCCGCCTCACGCACCCGCCGAGCGATCAACTGGGTGTACTGGGAACCGAAATCAAGAATCAGTATGCGATGGGCATGGATGTCATGGTTGGCCATGGTCGTTGTTTCCAATCTCTCAAAAAGAAATAACCGCAGGGGTATGGCGAAGAGACAATTTCATTGGCCACGACCCTGCGGTTGTTAATAGCATTACTGCAACATTAGTCTCTGCGGTAGTTCGGCGCTTCCTTGGTGATGGTCACGTCGTGCACATGGGACTCGCGCATACCGGCATTGGTCACCCGCACAAACTCCGGCTTGGTGCGCATCTCTTCAATCGAGGCACAACCGGTGTAACCCATACTGGCACGGATGCCACCGGTCAGCTGGGTAATTACATTCAACAGCACACCCTTGTAAGGTACGCGTCCCTCAATACCCTCGGGCACCAATTTGTCAGCCTCTTTGGTCTCTTCCTGGAAATAACGGTCACTGGAGCCATGACGCGCCTG
The DNA here is from genome assembly GCA_002869585.1 of Sedimenticola sp. Lineage (GTDB taxonomy): Bacteria > Pseudomonadota > Gammaproteobacteria > Chromatiales > Chromatiaceae > BM503. Next base: position 22,117 of record PKUO01000035.1, on the reverse strand, counting down.
CATGGCGCCCAAAGACCCCATTCCCCGGTATGACTTGTAGGAACGGCCCTGATAGATCTCAACCTCGCCGGGAGATTCATCGGTACCGGCCAGCAATCCACCAATCATCACTGAATGTGCACCAGCCACCAATACCTTGGCGATATCCCCGGAATAACGAAGACCACCATCGGCGATCAGCGGTATGTTGGTATCCCGCAGCGCCTCTGCAACATTGGCCACCGCCGTAATCTGCGGAACGCCAACCCCGGCTACGATGCGTGTGGTACAGATTGAACCCGGTCCAATACCCACCTTGACCGCATCCGCGCCCGCTTCCGCTAGGGCGACAGCGGCGGCGGCGGTAGCAATATTGCCACCGATCACCTGCACATCGGGGAAGTTGCGCTTCACCCAGGCCACACGGTCAAGCACACCCTGTGAGTGCCCGTGTGCGGTATCAACCACGATGACGTCAGCCCCGGCGTTGACTAGCGCCTCAACGCGCTCATCGGTACCTTCGCCCACACCGACTGCGGCGCCAACACGCAACCGCTCTTCACTGTCGCGACAGGCATTGGGATAATCTTTCGCCTTCTGGATATCCTTGACGGTGATCATGCCACGCAACTGGAAGGCATCGTTCACCACCAGCACCTTCTCGATACGGTTCTCTCTCAGCTTAGAGATCACGACTTCCCGGTAAGTCCCTTCCTTGACCGTTATCAGTCGGTCTTTTGGTGTCATGACCGAGGAGACCGGCTCATCCATGCGGGTTTCGAAACGCACATCACGACTGGTTACAATGCCGATCAGATTGTTGCCGTCTACCACCGGCATCCCGGAGATACCATGATAACGGGTCAGCTCGATCAACTCGCCGATCTTGGTGGTGGGGGTGACTGTGATCGGATCATGGATAATCCCGCTTTCGAAGCGCTTCACCTTCCGGACGTGCGATGCCTGCTCATCCCCGGTCATATTCTTGTGGATAATACCGATCCCCCCCTCCAACGCCATGGCAATCGCCAGACGCGCCTCGGTCACCGTATCCATCGCGGCAGAGATGAGCGGTATGTTTAGATCGATCTCCCGGGTCAGCCGGGTACTCAGCGAGACATCCTTGGGAAGGATGCTGGAGTGGGCTGGCACGAGAAGAACATCATCAAAAGTAAGGGCTTCCTGGACAAGGCGCATAGTCGAATTCCCAAGCTGGAGGTATCTGATAAAACAGACCATTATAAAATTACCTGGATAACAGGTAAACTAACGAATTGACTAATTCGTATATTTTTCGTCATCCAAGTATAGATCGCCCCAATCAGCCTGACATGCCTAATCCTCCAGCCAACCCCCTCGAACAGCGTGACATATATAGCGTTTCCCGCCTGAATGGCGAGGTCCGGGCGGTACTGGAGGGGAGTTTCCCCCTGGTCTGGGTTCAGGGCGAGATCTCCAATATCGCCCAACCCTCTTCCGGCCACATCTACTTTTCCCTGAAAGACAGTCATGCCCAGGTGCGCTGCGCGATGTTTCGCATGAAACGTCAATATCTCAGGTTTCAGCCGGCAAATGGCAACCAGGTATTGATTCGCGCCCGCATCAGCCTTTACGAGGGCCGTGGCGAGTTTCAGCTGATTGTCGAGCACATGGAGGCCGCGGGCGAAGGGGCGCTGCGCCAGGCTTTCGAGGAGCTGAAGCGGCAGCTGGCTGAACAGGGCCTGTTCGACACGGCCCGGAAGCGGGTCCTTCCTCGCTTCCCCAAAAGCATCGGTATCATCACATCGCCCAGCGGCGCGGCAATCCGTGATGTGCTCACCGTACTGAAGCGCCGCTGTCCGGCGATTCCGGTGATTGTCTACCCGGTTCCGGTACAGGGCGAAACGGCGGCTCGGGAGATCATCGACGCCATCCGTCTGGCAAACCGGCGCAATGAGTGCGATCTGCTTATTCTGACCCGCGGGGGTGGTTCGCTTGAGGATCTGATGGCCTTCAACGACGAGCAGCTGGCACGAAGCATCTCGGACAGCGCCATCCCGGTCATCTCCGCCGTTGGCCATGAGGTGGATTTTACCATTGCCGATTATGTCGCCGATCACCGCGCCCCCACACCGTCTGCTGCCGCTGAACTGGCCAGCCCGGACACGGAAGAGCTGCTGACGAAAACCGCCCAGCTGGAACGGCGCATGCGCATGCAGGCCGAGCAGACCCTGCGCAGGAAAAGACAAACACTCGAGCACCTGATCAGACGACTAGATCAGCGCCACCCTGGCGCACAACTCCAGCAAAAACAGCAACGTACCGACGAACTGGAACAACGGCTTCACCGCAGCCTCAACACCCGACTGGTTCACGCCCAACAACAACTCGACATGCACATAGCGCGGCTTTTTGCCCGAACGCCGGGCCACACCCTGAATAAACTGCAGAGCAGAATCGATAGCCAGCAGACAAAACTGCGGCACGCCATTCAAGCCACCATCACCCTGCGCAAACAGCGTCTCACCCTCGCCGCCGCCAGCCTAAACGCACTCAGCCCCCTCGCCACATTGGAGCGGGGATACTCGATCACCCGCCATGCCGAGAGGGGGATAGTGCGCGATGCCGCCAGCCTGTCACCCGGCGACCGGATTCACACCCAGTTGGCGAAAGGCTCTGTCACCAGCCGTGTTATCGCCCCCAATGCCGATGACGATCAGCCCGGTTAAGAAATATCTAAAGAAAACCCTCTACAGACCCGTTAACCGCTTATAGGCTCAGCCGAAACAGCAAGGGGAAAGAGATGGGGAATTCCACTCAAATCAGTGGATTATCGTTTCGTCAAAGCGTGGACCACATGGTAGATCGCGCCATTCAGGTGATCAATCTCGACCTGGATATCGCCACCGCGATCAAGGCCTGCTCTTCGGTCATCCAGGTCTCTTTCCCGGTAAAAATCAAGGATAAACTCGAGCTGTTCACCGGCTGGCGCGCCGTTCACAGCATCCACCGCCTGCCCTCAAAAGGGGGCATTCGCTATGCGACCACGGTCAACCAGATGGAGGTCGAGGCCCTGGCGGCACTGATGACCTACAAGTGCGCCATCGTCGATGTGCCCTTCGGTGGCTCGAAGGGAGGCCTCTATATCGACCCGGCCAATTACACCCGCGATGAACTGGAGCGGATCACCCGGCGCTTTGCACGCGAACTGGCCACCAAGGGTTTTCTCAGCCCGTCGACCAATGTGCCGGCGCCGGATGTCGGCACCGGTCAGCGGGAAATGGCCTGGATCGCCGATACCTATAAGCACCTCTATCCCGACGACATCAACCATATTGCCTGCGTCACCGGAAAACCGATCGCCCATGGCGGTATCAGAGGACGGACCGAGGCCACAGGTCGCGGTGTACAGTTCGCCCTGCAGGAGTTTTTCCGCCATCCAGCTGAAGTAAAGAAGGCCCAAATGGACGGCACTCTGGAGGGCAAGAGAGTGATCGTTCAGGGTCTGGGAAATGTGGGCTACCATGCCGCCAAATTCCTCGCAGAGGAAGATGGCTGCAGGATCATCGGCATCATCGAGCGGGATGGGGCCATCTTCAATGCCGACGGCATTTCGGTGATGGATGCACACTTCCATATAATTGAAAATGGCGGGGTCAAGGGTTTTGCTGATGCCGACTATATCGCTGCGGGCCATCAACTCCTGGAGATGGAATGCGATATTCTGATACCGGCAGCATTGGAAGGGGTGATAACTGCGGAAAACGCCCCGAACATCAAGGCAAAACTGATTGCCGAGGCGGCCAACGGCCCGGTTACCTTCGATGCCGATCAGATACTGCGGGAGCGCGGGATCGCAATTCTTCCTGATGCTTATTTGAATGCCGGTGGCGTAATTGTCTTGTACTTCGAGTGGATCAGGAATCTGTCCCACATTCGTTTCGGACGCATCGAGCGCCGGTTCGATGAGACCAGAGGTCATCACATCATCCAGGCCCTTGAGGCGCTGACCGGGGATAAGATTCCAGAGTCGATTCTGCAGAAACTGGCGCGTGGTGCGGATGAGTCCGACCTGGTTATCTCCGGACTGGATGACAGCATGCGTCTGGCGCTGCAGGAGATCATCAACACGCGTAACAGCTCAGCCAATATCCATGACTACCGCACTGCGGCCTATGTAATCGCGCTGCAGAAGATTGCGCGCTCCTACCTGGATATCGGTGTCTATTAAAAAGTATGCGCTAAAGGGCTATTTCTTGCGTTTCACAAACTGCTTGAGGCGCTGCCGTTTCTGTACTTGGCGTTGGGTCAGTTTGTTCTTACTATCCTTGAAGGGATTCTCACCGGTCTTGAACTCGATCCGCACCGGCGTACCGTCCAGCGCGAGCGCCTGACGGAAGCGATTCACCAGGTAGCGCTTGTAGGGATTAGGCACCGCATCAGTCTGATTGCCATGGATGATGATGATGGGCGGGTTCTTGCCGCCCTGGTGGGCATAGCGTAGCTTGATACGCCGCCCGTGCACCAGTGGTGGCTGGTGTTCCTGCACCGCCGCCTCGAGAATGCGCGTCAATTCCGGCGTGGAGAGATTGCGTACCGCGTTATTGAAGGCGTGATCCACCGCCTCATAGAGATGCCCTACCCCCGAACCATGCAGCGCGGAGATAAATCGGCGGGTGGCAAAATCCAGAAAGGGCAGCTTGCGATCGAGATCCTTTTTGATCACCTCGCGTTGATAGTCATCCAGGCCATCCCACTTGTTCACGGCCACCACCAGGGCGCGACCGCTCTCGAGAATGTGGCCGGCGAGACTGGCATCCTGCTCGCTCACTCCCTGATGGGCATCCAGCACCAGCATCACCACGTTCGCCTGTTCGATCGCCTGCAGGGTCTTGATCACACTGAACTTTTCAATCACCTCGTTGACGCGGGCGCGGCGTCTGACCCCTGCGGTATCGATCAGGGTATAGGGCTTATCATCATGCATGAAGGGGATGAAGATACTGTCCCGGGTGGTGCCTGGCTGGTCAAAGGCGATAACCCTATCTTCACCGAGCATGCGGTTGACCAGGGTCGACTTGCCTACATTGGGCCGGCCCACGACCGCAATTTGAATCCCCTGATCAACACCCTCATCGATCTCTTGCGGTTCCGGAAAATCGTCCAGCACCTGGTTGATCAGGTTCTTCACACCCCGTCCCTGGGTCGCGGAGATCGCTACCGGCTCACCCAGACCCAGCATATAAAAATCCGAACCGGCCACGGCCTTGTCCAGGTTTTCACTCTTGTTGACCACAGCGGTCACCGGTTTTCCGGTTCTGCGCAGCTGCTCGGCGATGATCTGATCGCCGCCACCGCAACCGGCCTTGGCATCCAGCAGAAACAGGATGTGGTCCGCCTCGCCGATGGCCGCGCGCACCTGCTGCTCCATCATCACATCCACGCCCTGCTCCTCACCGCTCAGCCCGCCGGTATCAACCACCACATAGGGTTTGTCACCGAGCCGGCCGACACCATACTTGCGATCCCGGGTCAGCCCCGGTTGATCGGCAACCAGGGCATCGCGGCTGCGTGTCAGGCGATTAAACAGGGTGGATTTTCCGACATTCGGCCTGCCAACCAGGACGATGACGGGAAGTGATGCATTGTTCAAAGGATAAAAGTCCTAAAAGGGAAATGGCCTGATCAGGGCTTGGGCAGCCTGATGGCGGCCAGTTCGCCACCGGAGCCGTAGACATAGGCAACCTCGTCGACCACGATAGGCGGCACGGTAATGGGCTTTTTGCCCACGCTGATTCTTGCCAGCAGACTGCCATCATCCGGCGAGAGCCAGTGCAGATAGCCTTCATAGTCACCTACAATGACATACTCGTCCAACACAGCCGGGCCGGAAATCTGCCTCGCCTGCAGGTATTTGTTCTTCCAGATCGCCGAGCTGTTTCTTGGGTCGATCGCCCAGACATGGTCATTGGAGTCGGAGACAAACAGCCGTTTCCAGTCTGCCGCCATACCGGCATAGGCAGATAGCTTGCGCCGCCAGGCAACCACGCCGGTGTCCTTGAATACGGCCGCCAGATCGCCCTGATAGGTGGTCACGAAAACCGCGTCCTGAACAATCAGCGGATCACTGTCGATATCCACCATGCGCTCAAGCTCGGAGCGGCCACCGGGGGATGTAATGGTGGTTTCCCAGACGGGTACACCGGTATCGAGATCCAGGCCCGCCAACTTTCCCGAGGCAAAACCGCAAATTACCTGGTTGCCACTGATCACCGGCGAACTGCTGCCGTGCAGGGTCAACACCGGAATGGAGCGATCATAGAGCCACAACTGCTCACCACTGCTGGGGTCCATCCCGAACAGCTTGCCGTCCACAGTATGCACCACCACCACGCCACGCGCGGCGGTCGGTACCGATAGCACCTCGCTGCTCACCAAGCTGCGCCATTTCTGCGCGCCGGTTTCCATGTCCAGCGCAACCAGTTCGGCATTGCTGGTGCCGAGCAGAATAATGCCGTTACCCAGGCCGGGACCACCCGAAATCTCCAGATCCGTGTCGACACTCCAGATTTCATTGCCGGTGTCCGCCGCCAGCGCCCTGACATTGCCATTGCGTTCTGCCACATAGACTTTGCCCTGGGAGACCAGCGGTACCAGTTTGACCCGCTGTTCATCGGTGCCAGCGCCGATCGAGCGCTTCCAGAGAATTTCCGGTTCAATTTTATTAGCCATCTCCGAGAGTTCTGCCGGTTGTTCGGCATTATCTTCATCGGCCAGCCAGTTAAGCGGATTCATGGAGCTACAACCGGATAAGACGGCCGTGAGGAGAGACAACAAAATCAACCTAGTCATGGAACTACACTCCTTACGGCTTGCTGGATGCAACGGCGAGATCATCCAGTTTCATCTTGAGTATCGCGGTATTACCGTCGAGGTTGGCTAACGCCTCTTCATAGGCCTGGCGCGCCTTTTCTTTGTCACCCTGGGCCAAGGCGATGTCGCCCCTGAGTTCGGCCAGCTCACCGCTGTACGCGGCCACAGCGGTTTGGGACACCAGCGCGGATGCCGAATCGATATCGCCAGCATCCAGCATTACCCTCGCCAGCCTCAGGCTGGCAATCTGCTTCAGCGACGGCTCAGAGCTGTGCTCAAGCGCCCACTTCAGATCAATCCGCGCACCGGCATTGTCACCCTGTTCCAGCTTGACCTTGGCGATATTCAGGGCGGCAAACACCGCGTAGCTGCTGTCGGCATGCTCGGAAATCAGTTGTTCCGCCATCTTGACCGCGGAATCATTGGCGCCTGCGGCCACCGCATTGGTCAACTGTTCGAACTGATAGGATGCCTGCTCGGCAACAGTCTGGTTGTGTTGCACCCAGGCGCGCCAGCCGAACACCAGACCCAGACCGAGAACCACGCCGCCGATCAGCGACTTGCCATTCTCTTTCCACCACTTCTTTAAGGCTTCTACCTGTTCCTCTTCAGAAAGGTTCACATCCACAGTCATATCCTCTCATGACCGGCGCTTGCACCGGTTATTGTCTATTAAATTTCAGATTTGAGAAATTCAGCGAGATCATCCAGGGCGATTTCGCGCTGTTCCTTATCGTCCCGCAATGCCTTGACGCCAATCACGCCACGCGCTAATTCATCATCACCCAGCACCAGGGCGAGTGCCGCCTCGCTTCGGTCAGCCTTTTTGAACTGGCTTTTGAAACTGCCACCACCACAGTGGGTAATCAGCCTGAGGCCAGGGAGACGATCGCGGAGTTGTTCTGCCAGCACCAGACCCTTGCGCTGGGCCTCATCTCCCATCAGCACCAGATAGGCATCCGGTCCCTTGATCGGCAACTGTTCCCGGTTCTCTTCCAGCAGCGCAACCAGCCGTTCTACCCCCATGGCAAAACCCACGCCGTGACCAGGACGTCCGCCCAGCTGTTCGATCAGGCCGTCATAGCGACCACCTGCACAGACCGTACCCTGCGCGCCGAGCTTATCGGTCACCCATTCGAATACCGTGCGTGCATAGTAGTCGAGTCCACGCACCAGGCGGGGGTTAACCACGTAATCCTGGCCAACATCCTCCAGACCCTGACACAGGCTTTCAAAGTGCGCCTTCGACTCTTCTCCCAGATAGTCCATCAGGCTGGGGGCGCCGGCAATCACCACTTTCATATCAGGACTCTTGGAATCCAGAATACGCAGTGGATTGGTCTCCAGGCGTCGCAGGCTGTCTTCATCCAGTTGGTCCTTTCGAGCAGACAGATAACTGACCAGTTGTTCGCGATAAACCGCCCGCTCCTGGGACGTGCCCAGGGTATTGATCTGCAACTCCAGCCCTTCGAGACCCAGCTTCTGCCAGAACCGCCGGGTCAGCATGATTATCTCCAGGTCAATATCCGGACCCGGCAGGCCATAGGCTTCGGCGCCAATCTGATGGAACTGGCGGTAGCGCCCCTTCTGTGGGCGTTCATGCCTGAACATCGGTCCGCGATACCAGATACGCTGCACCTGGTTATGAAACAGGCCATGCTCGATCCCCGCCCTGACACAACCGGCAGTGCCTTCGGGACGCAGGGTCAGGCTGTCGCCATTGCGGTCGTCGAAGGTGTACATTTCCTTCTCCACGATATCTGTCACTTCACCGATTGAACGCTTGAACAATTCAGTCAGTTCCAGAATGGGCGTGCGCAGTTCCTTGTATCCGTAGCCATCGAGCACTTCGCGAACACCATCTTCCAGGTAGTGCCAGACCGGAGACTGGTCCGGCAGGAGATCGTGCATGCCACGGATAGCCTGTATATTTTTACCCATCGGTTCTTCTACTTAATCAATCTTCAACCAGTGATGACAGACCACTGGAATGCCCGCCGATGCGGGGAAAAAACAATAAACTGGAATCAGTCCAGTTCCAATGTGAACTTCGCGACATTACCACTGGTATAGGGGGTGAGATCAAAACTACTACCATTCACCAGCACAGTCACTGCCGAGGCATTGCCCAGTACCATCTTGTAGGGCGGGGTTCCACCCAACACCTGGCGCTTGCCACTGGGCTGCGTGCCCGCGAGCTTGAAACTGCCCACCGAGTCCCTGACATTGACCCAGCAATCACCGCTGAACACCAGTTCAACGCTTTTCGTTGCGGCGGGAGAGTCCTGTTCAACCGCAACCGGGGCAGTTTCGGATGTCGTCGCCAACCGGCCCTCCTGCAAATCAGCCGGGTTATCGGTTAACGGGGGCAGCTCGGTTAGTGTTGTTTGATCAGCGCCTGCCTCCTCAGCTGGCACCTCATCTTCGATGGTGATTGTCTGCTCATCGGTAATCTGGTCATCAGGCTGAGCAACCGGCAATTGCAGCGAAGCCTGCCCTGAATCGAAGGTGGGTAAGGCAGACTCCCGACCCATGGGCAAATCACCCAGCGGTTTGTCTTCTTCCGGGTAGGCAGGCACAGTCTCTTCTTCGACCATCTGATCGGACTTCAACGGCCACTGCAGATAACCCTGCCACCAGGTCAACACCAGTCCAAACAGCCCCAGCACGATCACCCAGGTGATCATCCTTACCAGGCCGTGACTGCTGTGAACCTCTTTACGCAGATGATTGACCTTGAGATCCGGCATACTCTCCCTGCCCGGATTGAGCTTGCTGTAAGCCTCAAGTACCGGTCCAGAGGGAATTTCCAGCAGCCGGGCATAGTTCCTGAGATAGCCTTGTATGAAGACCGCCCCGGGCAGGTTTTCATAGTCATCCTCTTCCAATGATTCCAGCTTGCTTACATTGAGGTGCAGCATGGAGGCGACACTTGCAAGGTCCAGTCCCTTCGACTCTCGAATCGATTTCAGGCGTTTACCGGGACCATCGATCACAACTGGGACATCTGCGTCATCTGTAACCACAGCATTCATTTCTGTTGCAACTCCATCAGCAGTTTTGCCTCGTTTGAATCAGGAAAATTATTACGCAACGACAGTGAATAGCTTGCCTCGCTGTCTCTGTCACCCAACTCACGCTCTGTGCGAACACCAAGCCAGAGTGATGCTGCAGTATGCGGCGCGACTTCCAGATATCTTTGTAAATAGGCCCTGGCCGACAGATACTTTCCAGCTGTAAAGCTGACCTGGCCCATCTGTATCAGTGCCGGCGCAAAACGTGGATTTTTCTCCAGCGCCCGGCGCAAATAGGTTTCCGAGCGCTCGATGTCGGGGATTCTGCCGCTGCAGATCCCGGCATTGGTCAGAGCGACCTCGGGGGTCTTGTAGAGTGGGTTGGATAGCGCCTTCTGAAACAGCTCGTCGGCCTCGGTATAACGCTGCCGATTGCACATAAAGGTGCCGAAGGCGTTGAGCAAATAGGAGTTTCTAGGCTGTATTTCCATACCCCGGTTAAAGTGGCGTTCGGCCAAAGCGTCCTCACCCAGCCGATCAAACAGCAGTGCAATGACATTGTGCGCCTGGGCATTGCCCGGTTCGACACTCAAGGCCTGCCTTGCCTTTTGCAAGGCTACATCGATCTGTCCGTCTTCCATATAGGCAACGGCCATCTTCACATAGACATCACCAGCGCCTTTACGCTGATCGTCGCGACCAAAGCCTCCGGTGCTGTCATCCTGCAGGCCATCGGTTTTCACCATGCCGGTTTCACATGCCATCAGCAATGAAATCGAGGCGAACAACACCAACAGCCTTGCTCCAACGCTGAAACAGTTTCTCAAAATGAAACGCCTCCGATCCGATCAGCGGTGATTCTCAATTCGCGGCGACTGCGATCCTTTACCTTACCTACTAGCTGACCACAGGCGGCGTCAATATCATCACCCCGGGTTTTACGGGTTATGGAGATGATACCGGCCTTCATTAACCGTTGCCGGAATGCCTCGATCCGCTCGGGAGGGGAACAGCGATACTCAGTACCAGGAAACGGGTTGAAGGGGATAAGATTCAGCTTCGAGGGGGTTCCCTCAAGTAGCCTGATCAGCTCCTTGGCCTGCTTGTCACTGTCGTTGATACCATCCAGCATCACATATTCCCAGGTCACCTTGCGCCGCTTGTCGTTTTTGACATACTCGCGGCAGGCGGGAATCAGCTCCTCCAGGGGATATTTCTTATTGATTGGCACCAGTTGATCGCGCAATTCATTGTTCGGCGCATGCAGAGAGACCGCCAGACTTACATCGCTCTCTTCCCGCAGCCGATAGATGGCCGGCACAATACCCGAGGTGCTGATCGTGACCCGGTATTTTGACAGCATATAGGCCAGGTCTTCCTGCATCAGGTTCATCGCCTGCAACACGGCTTCGTAGTTGGCCAGCGGTTCGCCCATGCCCATCATCACGACATTGCTCACCGGCTTGCCGATCCCATGCACCGCCGCCCAGACCTGACCGATGATTTCGGCACTGCTCAGGTTACGGTTGAATCCCTGCTTGGCCGTTGAACAGAAGGTGCAATCCAGCGCACAACCCACCTGGGAGGAGACGCACAGCGTGTTCCTGTCGCCATCCGGTATATGCACCGACTCGACCCGGTTGTTGCAGTCGAGTTCCAGCACCCATTTGTGGGTACCATCCCGCGAAGGCTGGTCGAATACGATCTCGGGCACACGGATCTCTGCACTTTCGGCAAGCTGTTCACGCAGCTTTTTCGGCACATCGGTCATGGCATCAAAATCAATGACACCATGCTTGTGTATCCACTTGAGAACGTTACGGCCATGGAAGGGCTTCTGTCCCATATCGAGGAACAGCTTTTCCATGGCCGCACGATCCAGGCCCAGCAGATTGATTTTCTGTTCAGTGGCCAAACTAAACCTCAGCGCGTGCGCTCGCAAACGCCTTCTGGAAAGAAGAAGGCGATCTCGGCCTTGGCGGTATCGGGACCGTCTGAGCCGTGTACCGCATTCTCATCCACAGTCTCAGCGAAATCGGCACGGATGGTGCCCGGCGCTGCTTCCTGGGGATTGGTCGCTCCCATGATTTCACGATTCTTGGCGATGGCGTTCTCACCTTCCAGCACCTGCACCGTGACAGGGCCGGAGGTCATGAAATCGACCAAGTCATTATAAAAGGGGCGCTCTTTGTGAACGGCATAGAATTCACCGGCCTGTTCGCGAGTCAGCTGCAGCATCTTGGATGCGACAATTTTCAGGCCGTTATCTTCAAAACGGCTGTAGATCTTACCGATGACGTTCTTGGCAACGGCATCCGGCTTGATGATGGAAAATGTACGTTCGATTGCCATCAAAAACTCCAAATATTTCAAACAATAAAAAAACCTTGCGCGATCAGACAGGTCACACAAAAGAAAATTCACACTGGGTGTCGAGTATCAAAATGCAGGTGAAATCGGAACGCTACCCGCGCCTCGTCTCTCTGTCAGATGGAACAGATATCGACACCTGGATGTTTCTACTTACAAAACCGCTGCTTAGTTTACCCTGTGACGGGCAAAACGGGAAATTTTCGTTGTGGAATCGGTTAGTTCCCGGAGCGTTTCATACGAGACGATGGACATCAATCACATCCGGAAGTTGCGAAACCTTGTCGATAATCCGGCTCAACTGGCGCATATCGACAATTTCCACGGTAAACCGCATGGTTGCCCGGTCAGTTTTCCGGTTTGACTGGGTCTTGACGCCGAGAACATCCACTTCGTCATTGGTCAGAATCGAGGAAATATCCCGCAACAACCCCTTTCGATCGCTGGCAATCACCCGGATATCTACCGGATAGGCCACATTCTCGGCCTGCTCCGCCCAGGTGACCCGCACCAGGCGCGGTTGATCCTGCTCACCGAGCTTGCGGATCATCTTGCAGTCCCGGCGATGCACCGTCACACCACGCCCGCGGGTGATAAACCCCACCACCGGATCATAGGGCACCGGCTTACAGCAGCGGGCCATGTGGGTCATCAACTCATCCACGCCTTCGACAATGACCTCGCCCTTGCCTTTTTTGCGCGCCCTTTGCTGCCGCTTACGCTGCGGAACCGCCAGGGGCGGCATCTCATCCTGATCCTGGTGCGTGTCGTGACGCTCGCCCATCCCGGCGATCTGTATCGGTGAGACATCGCCGCGACCAATGGCCGCCAGCAGGTCTTCACCCTTCTTGAAATTAAAGCGCTCGGCGACCTCGTCCAGGTTTGGCTTTTTGACCCCGAGGCGGGTCAACTCCCGATCCAGATTCAGGCGTCCGATGTGAAGATGCTGGTCATAATCCTGCTGCTTGAACCAGTGCCGCACATGGCTTTTGGCCTTGCTGGTTTTGATATAACCCAGATGCGGACTGATCCAGTCCCGGCTCGGCCCACCCTCCTTTACGGTGATAATTTCCACTGTCTGACCGCTCTCCAACGGTTGGGTCAGGGGGGCTATTCGGCCATTGATTTTGGCGCCTCGGCATCGGTGACCGACATTCGAGTGAATGGCATAGGCGAAGTCCACCGGTGTGGCGCCCTTGGTGAGTTCGACCACCTTTCCCTGGGGCGTGAGGACATAGATCTGCCGGGATTCGAATTCGGTTTTCAGCTCCTCGGCAAAATCCGCTGATTCCGCAGACCCATCCTTAAACTCCAGCCAACTGCGCATCATGGCGATTCTCTGCTGAAAACGCGGATCCTCCTTGCCTCCACTCTCCTTGTAGCGCCAGTGCGCCGCAACACCCAGCTCGGCATGCTGATGCATGTCGTGGGTGCGAACCTGCACCTCCAGGGGCTTGTCCTCCGGACCAATCACCGCAGTATGGATCGAGCGGTACATATTTGGCTTGGGCGTGGCGATATAATCATCGAATTCACCAGGAATATGCCGCCATAATCCGTGAACAACACCTAAAACCGCATAACAATCGGCAACCGAGTCAACCAGGATGCGCACGGCCCTGAGGTCAAAAATCTGATCCAGATCGACCGCCTTGCGCTTCATTTTTTTCCAGATACTGTAGATATGCTTGGGACGCCCCGAGATCTGCGCCTTTACACCAATCTCCCGGAATTTCTCATCGAGTATCCGGATTACGTCATTAATGTAGGCCTCGCGGTCGGCGCGGCGGCCGTCCAGTTTGTTGGCCAGTTCCCGGTAAGCGTCCGGATCGAGATAACGCAGACACAGGTCCTCTAGCTCCCACTTGATTTGCCAGATTCCCAAGCGATTGGCCAGCGGCGCATAGATATCCTGGGTCTCCTTCGCCTCAGCCTTCTGAATCTGTTCGGGCAGTGATTTGAGAATGCGCATTTCATGCAGTCGCTCGGCTAGCACGATGACAATCACCCGGATATCATCGGCGATGCTCAACAGCATTCGACGCAGATTCTCCACATGGTCAGGTTGATTTTTCTTTTTCGGCAGGCCATCGCCCTTCACTTCGGCGACAAACGACATTTTCGCCATATCCCGGACCATCCGGGCAACCGACGGGCCGAATTGCCGTTCGATATCGTCTATGCCTGGTTCGGTATCGAGCTTTACATCATGCAATATGGCGGCAACCAGCGTTTCCCAGTCGAGCCCCATCTCCTCGAGAATTTCCGCCACAGCCAACGCATGACGCAGCGTCGATTCGCCCGAAATCTCTTTTTCATTCGTGTGATAGACGAAGGCCATATCGCAGGCTTTGTGCAACATGGCCAGGTCTTTTTCGTTGTGCGAAGCCGCAATCGAGTCAAGCCAGCGCATGATATCCTGGGCATCCAGCGATTCACTGTCTGGAAATTTTGTCGTTTTGGTGACCATGAATAGTACGATTTACCGTTTTCTGTTTAGACGGTCGTGAGCAAACCGTCGATGTCCCCCGCTTTCTCGCCCATAGCATACAAGGAACAAAAAAGGGGCGCCATGCGCCCCTTGGAGAAGAATTGTGATATCGGTTAACGATTCGACTCTTCGACGATCTTCCAGACTCCCGATTCAGAGATCAATCCCAACCGTTTTTTCGTCACATCACTGTAGGTGTTGGAGCTATAACGCTGAGTAAAATCGACATTGGCCCGATTGCCATCAACGCTGACCGTAACATCATTGAGCTCCAGATTGATCCACTTCGGACGCTTGATGATACGCTGACGTTCGCTTGCCCAGGCCGCTCTGCTCTTGGTCTTGTTCGGACTAAAGTTGCTGGCATAGTGGGAAAGATAACCGTCAACATTCTGGCCACTCCAATCAGCCTTCCAGCTGTCGATCAAGGACATCACGCTTTTCACCGCGGCTTCATCATCTGTTTTTGAGACCGGGGCCTGCTGGAGTGAAACCGGTTGATCAAGAATCGCCTTCAACGGTGCGACTTCGCCATCCACCACACTCTGATCGGCGATATCGGCATACGCCAGGTGAATTCTGCCTTCATCGTCTTCCAATTCTGGCAGTTCGACGCCCAGATGCTCTTTCAGCATGCCCATGGCCGCCAGAATTCGATACTGCGCGAGCAGATGATCGTACCAGGCTTCTGATTTGGACCGTTTCGCCTCGAACAGCTCATTCTCATTATCCAGAAGATCAAGCAGGGTACGCTTGCCCAGATTGAACTGCTTGGAGTAAGCGTCGCGGGTCTTCTCACTGGCGACCACGTGGTCTTCCAGATAGGTCAACTGCATCTTGGTGGCCTCGTAAGCGGCCCAGGACAGTCGCATACTTTCAACCACCTGCCGATAGGTGTTGTTGCGCACCTCTTTGGCTTCGTTGATCAGGCGTGCGGTCTGATTGGTTCTTGCCTGGTCCTTGCCACCGGCAAACAGGTTATATCGCATGCGCAACATGGCCGTCATGTCGTCGTCACGACCTTCGGTTCCATCCAGATCCTCACCCAACCTGGCGCCCAGCTCAAGATCGAAACGCGGGTAAAAGGCATGCTTGGATGCCTTGTACTGGGCGACTGTCGCGGCAACATCGGCATCGGCAGACTTCAACGTGGGATGATTTTCCAAGGCGATACGAATAGCCTCTTCCTGTGTGGCAGGAATCTTATCTGCGGCGCCGGCTACCTGCTCGAGACCTTCAGGCAACAGACCAACAACCCGGAGAAAATTGGTTTCAGCATCTCTCAGGTTGACATCATCCGCTAGTAAATTGGCAGAAGCAGAGGAACGACGCCCCCGGATCTGAGCCAGGTCAGAAGAGCTGCCGACACCTGAATTGCTGCGCAGTTCAACCTGATCATAAACCCGTGCATGGGCTTCAAGATTCTCGGAAGAGAGCGCCATCAAGTCCTTATGACGCAGTACCTGAAGGTAGAGGTCAACGGCTTTCAAGCCAAGGTTTTCGCTAGAGCCCTCAACCGTCAGTTTCTGGGATTCGATTCTGGCTGTTTGACGATCCACTTCACTACTGGTTGCAAAACCGTCGAACAACATTTGACGCAGGTTAAGCGCAGCCTCTTTGCGGGTCAGGGAATGCCAGTCATACCCACGGGCACGCGTTGAATTATTATCGGTTCGCTCGTAACCCACGCCCGCGCTCAGATCCACAGTGGGTTTATAACCCGCCTTGGCCTGTTCCAACTCCTCGAGTCGCGCCAGATGTTCGTTGGACTGGACCAGCACTTCAGGGTTGGTTCTGATCGTGCTGTCAACTGCATCGCGCAGATTCAACGCAAAGGATGAATTTGCCAAGGTGATACATACAGCCACGAACGCCGTCCTTAAAGTGAAATTCTTATTCATAGTGCGCCTTTATCCATTTTCCCCAAAAAAATATGTTAACTGGTTCACATTCCAAAAAATTGCGTTGAATGATAGCACCTATTATTGCCTATAAGAAGTCTCCAGAAGCGAACTAACTTCCCATAATTAGGTATTCATTTCAATGGCATGCCCTGAATGTATAAAACCCTAGCAAACAAGCCATATTAACCCTCCCTATATTCAATATTTTTCTCTATTAAAACAACTAGTTTGGAATTTTCTAGGGTTAACTTAAAAAGGACTTGCATGATTGTTTATTTACAGAAAACCTATTTGTAAACGATCGTTAGAACACCTCGTTTCATATAAATCGCCTGAATAAAAAAGGGCCCAATGAAGGGCCCTGTAATGTGACGATTAACGACCTTGGTTATCAGATTATCGATACATCGACCGTACTCTCTATCAGCAGAGTGACTGTACCCGCTGCATCTTGATACTCATTGAATTGATGGCCTCCCTGGTTGACGGTGCCCCCCGTTGCCTGCCATTCACTAGCCGACAAACTGACACTGTCTGCAGCATCACCCAATATTTCCAGTAGATTGTCGCTGTCGGTCATATCCAGCACATCCGCCACGGTCAGATTGGTGATATCGTGATTACCAGCAATCAGGTCGATTTGCTCAATGTTCTGAATGGTTCCATTGGCAATTGCACTGAAGTCCAGGTCATCATTATCCGGCACGATAAGGGTGTCAAAACCAGCTCCCCCATCAACGACAGAATCGGCACTATCAAATACAATTTCATCGTATCCGGAACCTGCACTAATAACATCCGCACCTGCCATGCCATCAATGATCTCACTGGCATCTGTTCCCGTTAAGGTCTCGGCAGAATTAGTTCCTGACAGTTGGATTTTGCCGGGAATGTTGAATGTTATTTCAGTAATACTGAAATCAGCATTACTGTTAGAGCCGCTTTCACCTGCTCTGAATGCAATATATTCAAAATCACCTGTTACTCCAAGACTACTATCAATAGTGACACTTGTAAGTCCGTTAGTACCGACAACACCTGATCCATTGGATGTGCCATCTGAGGCAAAGACTTCCCAATGTAATTCATCTGAATTACCCCAGTTTCCGACAGATACAACCGCACTATCCGCTATATCTTTTATATGGATAACGAGTGTTTCTGAAGAGTCCGGATTTCCATTGAAGAAGTTTAACCTGTCATTAACAACGCCTAACTGGGTACCTATATTCGCAGAGGTACCTGCTGGAAGGTTAGCTATATCCAGATCAGAACCAGATTTATAGGTTTGCGTCTCAGTAAAGCCATATATATCAACCGCATCCCAGCTTGACGCGTCGCTATCACCAACCGTAATGGTTTTGGGGAATGCAGGGCTAAAGGCAATCGTGATATCCAACAGAACCGTATTGAGCGTATCCCCATCGCCATCAGTGATTGACACCGTAACTGTTTCAGTACCTGCGACATAATCAGTAGGACGATAAGTATATGCACCCGTATCGAAATTCAATGTAAATACACCATTGCTTCCAGGTATATCTTGCACCACATTGGCCGAGTCATATTGAACTGTCGTTCCCGCAATAGTGACTTCGGTGATATGACCACCATCTGCCCCATAACTGATAATTGCATTTCCGGTGGCATCCTGAATCAAACTACCTTCTGCATAGATACCTGCAGTCTGGTTAACAGCTGATTGCAGCCCGGATATATCGCTAATATTTACGGCATCCTGAGAAACCAGGTTTTCCCCATTATCTGCCAGATGCACGATATCACTGAGAACACTTGATGTATTGACACTATAGCTAAACAACTTGTCAATTTGGCCGCTCGTTACAAAATCACCCCAGGGATTCACATTCGGATCAGTAATACCCGTGTAGGCGTTAAAATCCGTTTGGTATGCATCGTAAGTATTGCCATCACCGAAGAAATACATAATATCCTGGTCTGCAGCTGGCTGGTTTCCGCTATATGAGCCTTCAACCATTTCTCTCAAACCTTGTTCGATATCCGTACCACTTCGAGTAGTATCTAATGCAATTGCATGACCCGCAGACGCACTTACCCAACCACTCGGAATATTCCCATTTCCGTAGAACTGCACGACATTGACATTCACGCTACCCAAGGCATCATAAGAATCAATAAGCGCATCTATGGCTTGCTCTGTTAAAGCAAGATCGGTATCCGACATACTTGATGAGATATCAACGATAATCGACAAATTTGTCGTCACAGGTTCAATGACCAGATTGACACTCTGCTGAACGGCAGTCGGGGAATCATCTTCGATCTGCACAGTCAATGGCGCAGTGATATCGTAAGTACCATCATTTGCCGTTACACCCACATCGAAAGACATGACGTCTTCCACACCTTGCGTCTGATGATCTACTGTACCGGATAGCGTCACCTGGTAATCACCGGCGTCGTTGAGTATTTGCACCCGAATGACTTCAGAACCACCCGCCGAACCAATCAAGGTAGTCGTACCCTCACCGCTCCAGCTAACTGCTTGACCATTCGATGTAATAATTGACGTCGGAGCAGTCAGGGAGATTGTTAACGGATCAGCATCGAGATCCAGAATCTCCATAGAGCCCGTTGCAATCACGCTATCGGTAGCGTCCGTTGGTGTACCCGTAGTATCAGGCAGACCATCAACCAATCCTTCTTCAGAGACAGTAGCTGTTTGCGCTCTGACTATTGGCGGAAAGTTGCCCCCAATGATAGGTTCGCGCGTTACATTAAGTAGAACATTGCCAGCATCAGAATCCCCATCATTGTCAGTCAAGAGGAAATCTATACTCTCTTGATAGATTGAAAGATCTGTTACAGCTGGCGTGTATTCATACTCACCACTATCCATATCCACAGCCAAAATGGCTCCTGCTGCAGTATTGATAGTCAGTGTATTTGTAGTGGTATCAAATGTGGAATTATCCACACCTATCACTGAAATGGAGCCGCCGCTATCGGGATTATAACTATAGGTTGAGCCATCAATGCTGATCTCTTTTATATGATCACCATCGGCACCAAAACCACTGTTCGAACCTACCAATCCGCCAGTAAGGATGCTGCCCGATACGGCAGGTATTGATATCGTTGACTGCAATGCAGAATCCAACTGGCTCAGATCGGTAACTACAACACCATCAGTATTTGTGCCAACACCATCAGATCCATCGTAGGCTATTGGATTCAAATTAGCTTGACTAACTCCACTACCCATACCCAACGCAACAGCATTCACAAAGTTAGCGTTTAAGAAAGTCGTCCAAAGTCCCTCTTCGAGTGCCTGTATACCTTCATCTCCACTCGTTGTGCCACCAACCTGACCATCACCATTAAGCGCGCCTGTTAGCTGATCCCAAGGCGCTCCATCATCCTCCGCACCATATGTAGGTTCACCGTCAGAGATAAAGTAAGCGACATTTTGTGCACCCGCTATCTTGCCTGAATAGTCAAAGGCAGTAATTGAGTCACCTAAGGCTTCGTCATAATTAGTACCGCCATTTGCAGTCAGAGCCACCAAGGCAGCCTTCGCTTCATCTACAGTCATCCATGAAGTTTGATAGGCCTGTGCATACGTTGAAAAAGTAACCAACATGACGCTGATATCACCATACTGATCATATCCATCCAATAGATTACTGATTGACTGCTTTGCCAAATCAAGTCTGGAAAGTCCATTCACACCCGAACTTGATCCCATGCTGCCTGAAACATCGAGAGTAATCATGATGTTTGTATCGACTGGCGGAACTTCTACAAACTGTATCGAATCCTCAGCGACAGGCATGTCGTCTTCGATAGAGACATTAATAACACCGGATTGTGAACTATCAGTATTAGTAACAGTTGTATTCACTGAGAAGGAGATTACATCTTCTACGCCTGGATTACCGCCGATTGGGTGGTCAATAGGTTGAGATAACGTAACGGCATAGTCACCCGTGACACTGTCCAGGACTAAACGAATAGCCTCAGATCCATTCGCAGTACCAATAAGTGTTGTCGCATCAACCAAACCATCTGTACCAGTTCCATCGCCAGTCCAGGTGATAGTGCCTCCATTCGATGACAACACTGTATCAGTAGACAATGTCATTGTCATACTAACTGGCATCGCTGGATCAGTTGGCAAAGATGCATCCCAGATATTTCCAGTAACACTAGCTGCATCTGTTGTGTCTACTGTTCCAGTTGTATCCATCAGGCCATTCGGTAAACCTTCATCAGACAAACTGACTGAAAGATTTGGATCTATATCCAACAGATCCAAAATGGTTCCTGTACCTTCAGGTGGCGCACCAACGTTATCGACTGTGCTAGCTGCAAGAATATATGTCTCATCACCCTCATACGCAGCATCATCAACTGTGGGCACGCGAATCTGGAAACTGCTCGTCAATGCAGGAACTGAGACAACCATACCGACTAATGGAACCCAGCCACTCCCAAAATTGACTTCAAGCAGTGTACCTGTATCTACACCAATGCCAGCAGTACCATTTGTCAGTGCAAGCGTAACATCCGTAGCTGTTTCACTTTCGTTGGACAAGGTAACGGTAAATGTATTTGGATTGCCTTCATAGACAGCATCACCGACAACAGATGTTACTGAGACAACATCATCATCCAGAATCGTGCCCACTCCCACCAGGTCACTGCCCACCAGGCTCACGTTCGCACTCACGTTGCTCAACGTCACATCGTAGGTCTCCGCCAACTCGTTGAGCAGATCATCGGTGATCGCCACGTCAATCGTGGTCGTCAGACTGCCCGCCGTGATGCTGCCGCTACCCCCCACGATCGCCGTGTAATCAGACCCCGCTGTCGCACTGTTATCACTGGTGGCGTAGTCGAAGGTCACATCCGCCGTCGTCGCATGACTCAGGCTCACCGTAAAGGTCGCCGTCCCCGCATCTTCGTTAACCGTCACATCATCAATGCGGATCGTCGGGGCTACATCATCATCGATAATGTCCGCCGTCGTGCTCGGGCTCTGACCCGCCGCACCACTGACCCAGTCCAGTGCTTCGAACTCGCCCGTGTCCACCACGTTGCTGATGCTCGCGGTGAACGTCTCGTTGTCAAAGTCCACATCGTCGTTGGTCTGGACCGTCAGCGTCGCGCTGCTGTTGCCCGCACTGATCGTCACCGTCTGGGGCGCCGCCACATAGTCGCCTGACTCAGCCGTGTCGCCCGGAGCACCAAACACCACCGTTACATCGGTATCGTTGCTCACCACCACCGCATTGCCGTTCTGATCCACCAGATTGACCGTGAAGTCACCCGTCAGATCACCCTCGGTGGTCGGCACCGGTCCACTGATCACCGCATACACCGTGTCTTCCGGTCCCGGTGTCACCGGCGGGGTGTCATCCGCCTCATCCAGAATCGTGCCCACTCCCACCAGGTCACTGCCCACCAGGCTCACGTTCGCACTCACGTTGCTCAACGTCACATCGTAGGTCTCCGCCAACTCG
>PKUO01000040.1 GCA_002869585.1 Sedimenticola sp. | reverse complement strand
CTGGTGATGTTGGCGATTCCGCCCAAATTCAGAATTACCCGGTGTTCCTCTGGGCTGCTGAAGGTTTCGGCATGGAACATCGGCACCAGGGGTGCGCCTTCACCACCGGCGGCGATATCACGGCGGCGAAAATCGGCGACCACGGTTATGCCGGTGCGCTCCGCGATCAGGTTCGGGTCGCCGATCTGTAGGCTGAACGGGTTGGCCTGTTCCGGCCGGTGTCTGATGGTTTGTCCGTGGGAGCCGATGGCGACGATGTCCCGATGTGAGACGCCCTGCGCGACCATCAGGGTGTTTGCCGCCAAAGCGAACTGCTCTGCAACCTGGATATCCGCGACACCAAGTTGTTCAATTTCATTGACCCCGGGTTGGGTCAGCGATCTGATCTGGTTCTGTAGTTGATCGGGCCACGCATGTTCATGATGCCCGATCAGTCGTCGGCTGGTTTCAGTGAGCTCAACAAGTACGGCATCGATGGCATCGACGCTGGTGCCGGACATCAGTCCGATATAAAGCCCCTCTTTCACAGAGTGAGGCGTTTATTGCTTTGCTGAGGCATCCGCCACCATGGTATTCGATATGGCGTCCAGTTTGGCCAGCAGAGGCTTGCTCTTTTTCATGAAATCCTTGCGGTATTTGTTCTCTATCGGCAGTGCTGCGGGTAGTTTTACCGTCAATGGATTGTGATGTGTGCCGTCGACGCGGAACTCATAGTGCAGATGCGGGCCTGTAGCGACCCCTGTTTTGCCGACATAACCGATTGTTTGTCCCTGTTTCACCCGGCCGCCGGTCTTTATGCCACGTTTGAAGCCATTCAGATGGGCATAGAGTGTCGTGTAGCGGTTGGCGTGTTTCAGAATGATGGCCTTACCGTAACCGCCCTTGCGGCCGACGAATATCACCTTGCCGTCTCCGGCCGCCTTGACCGGGGTGCCGGTGGAGGCGGCATAGTCGACACCACGATGTGGGCGTTTCTTGCCGAGAACCGGGTGAAAACGTTCCTTGGAGAAGCGCGATGATATGCGTCGAAAATCAACCGGTGCACGCAAAAACGCCTTGCGCATGCTGTTGCCGTCAGGAGAGAAGTAGCTGGCGTAGCCTTCATCATCTTCATAGCGAATCGCCCGGTGAACCTTCCCGCGGTTGATGAATTCAGCCGCAAGAATGGCGCCGTTGCGTATCTTTTCACCCTCCAGGTACTGCTCTTCATAGACCACGCTGAAGCTGTCACCCGCGCGGATTTCCAGGGCAAAATCGATATCCCAGCCGAAGATATAGGCAAGGTCCATGATCAGTGTGTCGGAAAGCCCGGCTTCCTGGGCGCTCTGGAAGAGGGAGTTGGTGATTGTGCCGGTGATCTCTGTGACGCGTGTTTCGAGGTCCTTGTTAATGACCTCGGTTTTGTAGCTGTCGCCATCCGCAACGATCTGCAGGCTGTTGATGCGACTGCGCAGATGGATCAGCTCCTTGAGTGCGCCATCGCTATCAAGCCGAATCTTCATTGTCTGGCCAGGACGGATGTTGGCCAGCTCTTTGGCCTCTTTGCTGCTGTTGACAATGGCGTGCAGTACGCTGGGTGAGAGATTGAGTCGGGAAAAGATCTTGGATAGGGAGTCTCCCGTCTTGACCTTTTCCTCTATCCAATTGAGATTAGCCTCCTCGGTCAAGGATTCCTGCGCATCACTTTCCGGTGCGGCCTGCTCAATGGAAGCGATCTCCATTGAATCGTCGGTTGGTTCCTGCAGCGTCAGTGGTTCAGCCGCATTGGTGTTCTCACTGCCGGATTCTGCTGCAGAACTTTGTAGCGTTAATGCGGGATCGTCTTGCGTGGCAGCTTCTGCAACGTCAGACGGAGCATCGGTTCTGGCTTGGGTACTGGTAGAGCGCTCATCTGCGGTACCGGTAATACCGGGCAGTGGTAGGCTGATAAGTTGGTTTTCTGGCGCTGGACTGGCCTGGCTCACTTCTTCAGAAACGACGGCATTGTCTTCTGGCTGCAGGTTTTTCGCGCCCTCTTCATCTTGAAATATCTGGAACGAGGCATAGACCGCAGTGGCTGTAAGCGCCAGGGAAACCAGGGCGATAAAGCCCAGTTTTGGGTGGCGTCTGTGGCCATTCAGATGGGCGAAGGTGTCTTGGGACTTGTAGTCTTTTATCATGATTTGACGGTAATCCCCGGAAATTTCAGATAATTATTAACCATAATATCGCTTATTACCAGTAAATCCATAGCACAATACTGAATATATCAGTCTGGTTGCAAGGTAATTTTTAGTCCCTGCGCGGGTATTTTTGCCCGCACAGTTACTTTTTTGCCTCTCATCCTGTAAATTGTGCGCCCTTAAGAACTCCAGATCTGAGAGGTATGTCATGGCTTCAGTAACGGAAGCGATGGAGATAATCCGGCGTGGCGCCGACGAAATCCTGCTAGAGGAAGCTCTGATTAAAAAGCTGGAGCGTGGCAAGCCGCTGCGAATCAAGGCCGGGTTTGACCCTACCGCTCCTGATCTGCATCTCGGGCACACGGTCCTCATTAATAAGTTGCGCCAGTTTCAGGAATTGGGACATGAGGTGATGTTCCTGATCGGGGATTTCACCGCCATGATTGGTGACCCCACCGGCAAGAGTGCTACGCGTCCACCGCTGACCAGGGATGAGGTGCTCGAGAACGCCAAAACCTATGAACATCAGGTGTTTAAAATTCTCGATGCGGAGAGGACCACGGTGTTTTTCAACTCCTCCTGGATGGGTGAGATGAGCGCGGCCGACATGATTCAGCTGGCTGCAAAGCACACGGTTGCGCGTATGCTCGAGCGCGATGACTTCAGCAAGCGCTATAAGGGCGGACAGCCTATCTCGGTGCATGAGTTTCTCTATCCTCTGGTTCAGGGTTACGACTCCGTGGCCATGAAGGCGGATGTTGAACTCGGTGGAACTGACCAGAAATTCAACCTGCTGGTTGGTCGGCAATTGCAGGAGATCTACGGCCAGGAGCCCCAGGTGGCGCTGACCATGCCGATTCTCGAAGGATTGGACGGCGTTCAGAAGATGTCCAAGTCACTCAATAATTACGTGGGTATCGCCGATCATCCGGACGACATGTTTGGCAAGATCATGTCGGTCTCGGACGACCTGATGTGGCGCTACTACGAGCTTCTGAGTTTCAGCCCTATGGCGGAAATCAATCTGCTGCGCCAGCAGGTCAATGAGGGGCTGAATCCCCGTGACGCCAAGGTGCGGTTGGCGATGGAACTGGTGGAGCGCTTCCACAGCAAGAGTGCCGCTGACAAGGCGAATGAGAACTTTGTCGCCCGCTTCAGCAAAGGCGCCATGCCGGATGAGATGCCTGAGCTTACGCTGGTGGCTGGTACTGACGGTATGCCTCTGGCAAACCTGCTGAAAGAGGCGGGCCTGGTGTCGAGCACCTCCGAAGCGTTTCGCATGATCAAGCAGGGCGCCGTCAAAATTAATGGTGAACGGGTTGATGATAAAGCACTGGTGTGCGAGCAGGGTTCCGATAATATTTTTCAGGTAGGGAAACGCCGTTTTTGCAAAGTACGGATTGATTGAGTAGCAGACACAGAGTTCCTTTTTCGGATTGTGTTTGATTGTTGTTGCGTAACGGTTTTCAGTCCGTATAATGCGCGGCTCTCTGGTGTTGCGGTGGGTATGTTGTGCGGCGATACCGGGTGAGGTTGGTGTAGCTGGTGGTGGGTTGAGGCATTAAAAAAT
>PKUO01000020.1 GCA_002869585.1 Sedimenticola sp. | reverse complement strand
CAAAACCGTTATTAGCGCAATATAGTAGAGTTGTCCCTTTGTGAGTTTTGTGAGTATTTTTTCCATAATATAATCTCCACCTGGTTGTTAATTCGTATTCCAGTCACTGACCTTGACCAGTTCGTTATTGCTGGCGTCTGGATTTAGTTTCACTATATAGCAACCCTTTGCAAGATAGCGCTGCCCTGATGCAAAGGTTAAGCGTGGGTATACAGCTATTGCGTAGTTCTGGTCCGTCATCATGTCAAACCGCTCCATGAAATAATCACGATAGAACTCACTGCGCATATGTCTCAGCGCACCTGGCAACATCCATCCAAGAAAATACATCTTCGCCTGAATACTGAAGTTGGTTTTTTCAATCCCTTCTCTCTGCAACCAACGACTTACAATAAACTCCTTTTGCTTGTTTTCCTCAGGGAGACTTATTGAATGTGTCAGATAAATGTTATCTTTGATATTTTCAGGTATTTTTTGTTTTTGCAGATCCGAGAAATATCCTGCCGATATAAATATAGGTGAGTGTGATAGGCCTGAATCGTTTATTTTATTGAGAAAAGACAATCCTTTTTCCGCATCGATCCAGAGTAACAAAATCGATTGCTCATCCAATTGTCCAAGACTTTGTTTTGCATCCTCCAGGTTGACGACCGACAAATCGATATTTATCAACTCTGCCTGGTCTGATCTGTTATCTGTATATCCTTTTGCAAACAGTTCTCCGCCACTATTTCTATCAAATATCTGAATTATTTTTTTATATTTTTTCTTGTCGTTCAACTCACGGATGAAAGCGGCAACAGACTCTCCTTCCTGATAATATCCCTTCGAAAAATAGAGGGTATACCAATCTTTGTCAGAAACAACAGGTTGGTCGGTTATGGGCAGAATGGTAGGGATTTTTAAGCGCTCGCTGAATCTATGTATCGGCTCCCAGGTTCTGGTCGATATTCCGCCAAGTAAACCAAATACTGGGTTAGCATTATAATAATCTGTCAGTTGCTGATCCCAACTATCAGGTTCACCCTTTAACTCCCACAGGTACAGTTTGAGTGTTCGATAGGCACTGAAGGACTCTGTCTTATAGAATGGACCACTGGTTACTCGCTTTTTGTGAGGTCTGGTCTGCGTGTTACGTGCCCTGACATGCGCCTGCAAGACATCAAGCATGGCTTTTTTATCGGTTTCAGACACATCGTCAGTGATAACCGTTGCAAACCGTAGTGTCTCTTTATCTACACCAGGTGAATAGTCATTTTCTGGAGATAATGTTTTTAAATAATTGACCAGAATCTCCATCTCCTGGTCATTCAGTGAGAACTTGGGCATGGAAAATCCCAAATTTCTCCCTGTCGGATCAACTCCGGTACGAATCAGTACGGCCAGTGATTCATCAGTATAAGCTGGCCGTGCATGTTCAACCTGAAATGCCTCGGGCAGTTCTCGTCTCTGTACCAATCCAGATCGGTGCGGCTGTGCATTGGGATTCCAAGCACCCGTTCTACGGCGCGGCGTGAATAACTCCTTACCGGTTATCGGCCAGGCAATAATGTCCCCCTCCACCGATCCGATACCGCTTCTTCGATGGCAGCTCACACAGGTTGCCATGTCACCACTCATAGGTATATCACTACCCAGTAATGCCTGAATGGGTGTACCGTCTGGCTTAAGCCCGTTGCGAAAGATCTGTTCCCCAAGTCTATAAGCCTCTTCTGGTGTATAGCCACCTATCAGTCTTTCACCTGCATAGCCATTACAGCACATCAGAATGCCCACTAGAGTTACTACACTGGCCAGCCGCATAATTGCCTACTACGCAAAGAGTTAATCATAATAATCAACGATTTACGATAATCGTTACCGTCACGCTATTTGAAGCTAATCCCTGTTGGTCGTTCACACTGTAGGTGAATGTATCTGTACCTCTGAAACTTCTTCTCGGTGTGTATAGCACCCCATTCTCAACGACTGTCAGGGTTCCGCGGCGTGTTGTACTTGTGCCACTATCCAGATTTATCTGGCCCGCTAAGACATTCCCTACAGAATTTTTAAGGTTTCCGTAAGAGTCATAATCATTTGATGTCAGATCAATAAATACATCACTGCTGTTTCTGACCGTGGTTATCGTATCAGCGACAGCAACTGGTGCTGTGTTTTGATTCTGCTCAGGATTGATCGTGATCACCACCATAGCCTGCGCAGTGTCTGCACCATCGTTTATCTCGTAAATAAAGCTATCAGTTGTTGCACCAGGATTCGGTGTATAACTGAATGAACCATTTGTGGACAGCGTCAATAATCCATTCACTGTCGACTGGATGGGATTGATATTCACAACAAGCATGTCTCCGTCCAGATCACTGTCATTTCCGAGAAGCCCGGGGGCTGCTACATTCAATGTGCTGTTTGCCGATACTTCATAGGCATCTCCTAATGCCATGGGTGGATTATTCTGCGGAGTCTGCTCCACAGTGATAAATACATTTGCCTGAGTAGTAACAGTGCCATCACTTACTTCATAGATAAAACTATCACTCAAAGCACCTGGGTTTGGTGAATACTCAAAACCACCATCAGCGAACAGTGTCAATTGACCATTGCCTGGTCCTGAGACAGGAGTGGTCACAAGACTCAGAGAATCTCCGTCAGGATCGATATCATTTCCAAGCAATCCAGGTGATGAAACTATGAGTAAACCGCCTTCCACTACAGTGTAAGTATCATTTGAAGGCTCTGGCGCATTATTGATCTGCGGAATTACCGTGATAGATACCTGGGCTTGAGCCGAATCGGTACCATCTGAGACTGTGTAGATAAAACTGTCAGATGTTGTTCCTTGGTTTGGTGTGTAAACAAATGAGCCGTCTGTGAATAGAGTCAACTGTCCGCCAGTAACGTCCGACACGGGTATTTCGTCTACAGATAACAGATCTCCATCCGCATCTGTGTCATTTTGCAAAAGACCTGGGAGTGAAACATTCAGCACATCTCCCTCATTAACCTGGTAACTGTCATTTCGTGCAACAGGCACTGAATTTGTCGGCACACCACCGCCGCCAAGAATACTGTATGCCATTGCCACATTTACCAGACCATGACCCGAATTATCATCGACTCCTGCCTGATCAATATCCGTAGCACTCAGTGCCAAAGCATTTTCGATGTCTGTAACTGTGGCGTCTGGATATGCCTGACGTAAAAGCGCCATGGCACCGGCCACATGCGGTGCAGCAGCAGAGGTGCCACTGACATATGCATAAGAGCTGGGAAAGATTCCGCCAAACGTGAGATCTGTGGTCTTAATACCAATGCCAGGAGCTACAATATTGGGATACATGCCACCCCCACAGGCTGAGGGTCCACGTCCGCTGATTGAAGATACGTTAAGGCTGCTATCTACCGCACCTACCGCATAACCAGACGGATTGTTAGCAGGACTGACACTGGTGTTACTGTTCGGTCCCTGATTGCCTGATGCAAAGGCAACACTGATACCTGCTGCCCGCAACAGGGCCAAATCTGCATCAAACTCTGTAAAGCATTGTCCCAGCAGTTCCGTAAAACCCCAGGAACCGTTAACCACATTAGGAGCATCGTCGGTATTGATATCTTCATCGGGATCAAGTAGCCACTGGAAGCCCTGATGTATACTACTGATAGTTGCCACACCGGCATCATTGAATATTTTTACCGCGATCCATTTTGAATCAGGAGCCATACCGATAGAGTTTCCTGAAGAATCTCCACCGACCATGATACCCATCGTCTGCGTTCCATGCCCTGCACTATCATAGGGAGATGAATGTTCACCGTTGGGATCAAACCAGCTATTGCTGCCTCGACGCCAGCGTCTTCTAAGGTCTGGATGAATCATATCAACACCGGTATCCATATTCGCTACAACGATGCCTGATCCAGCAATACCCATATCCCAAAGAACAGGGGCACCAGTGACATCCAGATTCCATTCTGCAGGGCTTTCAACCGCCAAAGTAGAAATTGGGGCTGTTAGCGTTGCATCCAAAGTGATGCTTTCGACATCCGGGTCATTTGCAATATCTTCTATCACATCCGGTGATGACGTGGCAGACATTGCATTCACTGACCAGAGTGTCGTCATTTTTCTTGCGCGGTTTCTCAAGAGTTCCCGTACCGACTGCTGGCTGTTGTGTGCCTGTAATCGCAACTCTCGTAGAATCTCGCGTCTCTCACGTCCGGTGACATTACGCAAACTTGAGTAGGCTGATAACTCTGCATTTTCCCGGAAATTCACGATATAGGAAACATCCGCTCCTGTATTCATTGCCTCTTGGAGATCTGATGAAATAGAGGCAGCCAATAGCGATGTCGAGCTTAGTGAAAACACCAGGCCCGCAAGTATTTTGCCTGAATGATTATTATTAGCTGCCATTATCATAGCCTTCACTCCACAATGATATTCTCGACAAGAAAATCTCCAATTTTCA
>PKUO01000068.1 GCA_002869585.1 Sedimenticola sp. | reverse complement strand
CAAACCACCCTTCATCAGGTTCTCCTGGACCCGGTTATGCACCCGCCAAAGATCGTTCCCTTGGTCATCGTGGCGTCTGCAGGTTAAAAGATGCTGGCTTGGGAAAGGGGCTTTGACCTTTTTCGTTTCCGGGTCCAAACCCCAGCGCATTTCGGCGGCAGAGGCTGCATAGATACCCTGCTCGTCCGGGGACAGGGTAATAGCCCTGAACTGATCGATCGCCTCGGCCATTTTTGGAGTCTGTTCCGACAGCATGAAAACCGATTCGAGGATTTCATGCATCATGTCGGAACCGCTGTGCCGTATCCGGACCTTGCCGAAGTCGGCATTCTGAATCACCATTCCGTTAGTGCAGACAAGGCGAAAGATTCCCGCCATTAAAGTGAAGCTGCTGCCCCGGTCATGTGAATTCATCAGAATAATCTCGGGGAGGGAATCATCACTGCAAAACTGAGCAGACTCACTACGGAAGCGGATCAGGTGTTTTGTAAAACCCACTTTTTCTTCCTGGCGGGTCTGAGACTGCTGAACCGATGTTGGAAGCCAACCCTCTTTTCTCAGCGCATTTACTACATCGATTGTCGGGATAAAACGGTAGCGGTCACTGACGTCGTGGTACGGTTCTTTAGCAAAAATCGAAGGGGCTATGGCGTACATGGAATGGTTGTCGATCCCTGTCATAGGATTCTCCTTTCGTGATGAATAAAAAAGGCCAGGAGGAATTCCCGGCCTTGCTCTAAGTTGGGGTGATGTCTTTTTAGATCAGGCCCTGATCGGCAAACGAGAGGTAGTGCTCTGAACCGACAATCACGTGGTCCAGCACCCTGATTCCCAATAGGTCGCCAGCGTTCTTAAGGCGCTTGGTCAGATCGATATCTTCCCGGCTGGGTGTGGTGTCACCACTGGGATTGTTGTGAACAAAAAGTACGGATGCTGCCGATGAGAGCAATGCCGATTTGTAAACTTCGCGGGGGTGGACAATCGACGCATTCAGCGAACCGACTGAAACCTCATCCAGACACAGCACTTTATTCTTGATGTCGAGATGGATGGCGATGAAGTGCTCCTTGCTTTCCAGAGATAGGAAGCGTAAGGCCGTGAAGACGCCAAGCGACGAGGTGAACGTCTCCCCCAGGGCCAGGTAGCCCGACTCTCCTTCTTTGACTTCGGTATCCTGATAGATGGCCTTGAGTGTGCGAATCTTTTTCATGCTTAACCTCCCTGTCATCGTGATGGATGGTTGGAGGGCAAAGGTGAGCCTTTCCCCTCATCTATATGAGGGAGTCGAGATAAGATGATGCACTAACACTTGAGTAGGGATTAATCAGTGAACATCAGGGGGTGGCATGAATATTTTCATCTAAGTTTGCTCGCTACCTTCTGCCTCCGAGCTCCAACTTAAACAGATTAGATTGCAGACTTCATCAAATTGATCCAAGCTGAGGTATGTCACTGGCCGTGAGAGGCATATATTGAGTTCATCAACAATATTCAGCAGGACATCCTCTTTGATTGGTTGCGTTGTCATTAGATATTCCGGAACCCAAAGGCTCTCCCCATCGTCAAAGTAGAGCATGCCGCCATAGTAGCAACACATCCCTGTTGGGCATGTGGTTCGGGCTGGAATTCCATTGCCGAAATATTGGATGCCTGAGATCAAAATGTCCGCTTCAAGCTTTTCCGTTTGGAGTTGTGTGCTGAGTTCTTTAAGTCCCCCTAATGTCAGCCGATCAAGCATGGATGGAGTAATGTCTGCCCCTTCAACGACCACACCATCGCTCAATAAACACATCAGGTCAGGTTCAAAGATAGGCACGGCATTTGGATACCCAGCCTGTCGCAGGTCTTGCGAAAAGATCAGGTTTAGCAGCAAACGATGATATTCCGAGAGATGCTCAGCATGGGTTCGGATCGCCCTTCTCTTTGCTGCTGGGGATAGCTCATTGTAGCTATGAATACGGTTCATGACGGCTCCTTTTGCTTAGTGGGTTGTTGAATCATTGAGCTGAGACAGATTCAAAAAGATCGGTAATAAGGCTTCTGAAGCAGTCGGCTGGAAAGCGTGTTGAGCAGAGCGGGCAAAATTCCAAAATCCCCTGGGCAAAGAACGGGTCGAGCCCAATGCCATCCTCACTGAGGGGGTGCTCCTCTACCTCGGAGATCGTCAAATTGATGGTGATATTGCTAGCGATCATTTGCGTTGAATAAAGGCAGCAGTCACAGTAGCTGATTGTATTATTAAGCAGGCCATCAGAAGGTAGCCCTAGCAGCCGTAAAAGACCTGCTCTCCAATGTGAGGGGCTGGGCAGCTTTTCAAAACAGTTGGAACAGAAGGATGCTATAGTCTCGCTTTCGACAACCCGAACCTCTGCGATCCCATCACAATCACTGAGACACTCAACGTTACGGGATAGTTCGAGGACCGTTTGGCCAACAGCGATTGCCCTTTCGCAGCAGGAACAAGTCAGCCCAGACAGCAACTGCTCGGTTGCTCGTTGACCTAACGCATTTTTCTGATAATGATTATTGAAAGTCTTTTTACTCATACTCCTCCCCTTTTTCACGAGAATGGATCTGTAAACGATAATTTGCCTTGTATCAGGAAGGAAAAGTTAGCTGATGCACTAGAATCGGGCTGATGCTCCAGCTTGAATAGATAGGGCGATCAATATCAAAGGGTTGGCAAGGTATATTTCCTGAGAGAAGCTGATTTAGGTACAGGAACATGTTCCGAGCATGACTCTACAAATCAATGATTTTTCTCTGGATGATCATCAATTAAGAGCCGCTGTGTGAGTCGCCGTGCGTATGGACCACGCACGTTGCGTTCCTGCCACTAAAAAAATAAAACATACATGAAGTCAGTAGGTTAGATTGGAGCATTAGGGCGCAATGAGCTGCCTAGGCTGTCGTGTTGCGCATCAGAAGAGGTCAGAGTGTTCAATGCGAATCAGAGCTGATTTCATGATCGGCAAGCCCAAAAAAATGTTTTCATAGAGGCCGTCATTCAGATCGTTGGAAGGCGAGTTCCAGATGATCGGCACTACTTGTTATTGAACTTTTTGAGATTGGATTGAAGGACCAGTCCGGTCAAAATGTATATCAAAGATGATAGTCTTATGTTTCCTGAAGATTAGAATTCTTTGGAAATACCGATGTGATTTCGATATGATGTGCTCTGTTATTTCCGTGGGGGGATATGCATGCCAAAGAAGACCCTATCCGAGCGCGATATCTGCACCAAGTTCGTTACCCCGGCAGTCCTCTCTTCCGGCTGGGATCTCCACACCCAGATACGTGAAGAAGTCACTTTCACCGCTGGTCGCATCATTGTGCGCGGCAAGCTGCATTCCCGTGGTAAGTCTAAGCGCGCCGACTACCTGCTCTATCATAAGCCGAACCAACCAATTGCTGTAATCGAGGCCAAGGACAATAGTCATAGCCTTGGTGACGGTATGCAGCAGGCGCTCGATTATGCCGAGATACTCGACCTTCCTTTTGTCTTTAGCACTAACGGCGATGGCTTCCTCTTTCATGACCGTACCGGCCTTTCCGAACAGGTAGAGCGACAGCTCTCTCTTGATCAATTTCCTTCCCCAGAAGAGCTCTGGCAAAGGTACAGGCACTGGAAAGGGTTCGCACCTGAAATTGAGGATGTTGTCGAACAGCCCTACTACAGCGATGGCAGTGGCAAGGAGCCGCGCTACTATCAAAGGGTCGCCATCAACCGAACAATTGAGACGATTGCCAGAGGACAAAATCGCATCCTCCTGGTGATGGCAACCGGCACAGGAAAAACATATACCGCCTTCCAGATCATCTGGCGGTTGTGGAAATCACGGAGGAAGAAACGCATCCTCTTCCTTGCCGACCGCAATATTCTGGTTGATCAGACCAAGACCAACGATTTCAAACCATTCGGTCAGGCGATGACCAAGATCGAGAAACGTCAGGCCGACAAGTCTTACGAGATTTACCTGTCTCTCTACCAGGCTGTGACCGGGACCGAAGAAGAGAAGAATATCTACAAGCAGTTTTCGCCCGACTTCTTCGACCTGGTGGTTATCGACGAATGTCACCGTGGCAGCGCCGCTGAAGATTCCGCCTGGCGGGAGATCCTGGATTATTTTTCCAGCGCTACCCACATCGGTTTGACAGCCACCCCTAAAGAGACCAAAGACGTATCCAACATCCATTATTTTGGCGAACCTATCTATACTTACTCGCTCCGCCAGGGAATTGAAGACGGCTTTCTCGCCCCCTACAAAGTGGTGCGCATCGATCTGGACAAGGATCTTCAGGGATGGCGACCGGAAGCTGGCCAGCTGGATAAAAACGGCAACCTGATTCCGGACCGTATTTACAACATCAAAGATATGGATCGCGAGCTGGTGATGGAGTTGCGCACTCGGTTGGTAGCACGAAAGATCACAGCTTTTCTGACTGCGACCAATCGCTTCGACAAGTCCATCGTGTTTTGCGAGGATATTGACCATGCTGAGCGGATGCGTCAGGAACTGGTCAACGCCAACAAGGACCTTGCTGCCGAAAACAGTAAATACGTGATGAAAATCACCGGTGACGATGCACTCGGCAAGATGGAGCTGGACAATTTCATCGATCCTGAAAGCCGCTATCCGGTTATCGCGACAACCTCACGACTGATGAACACGGGCGTCGATGCCCAGACCTGCAAATTA
Source organism: Sedimenticola sp. (assembly GCA_002869585.1). GTDB lineage: Bacteria > Pseudomonadota > Gammaproteobacteria > Chromatiales > Chromatiaceae > BM503. The sequence goes on along the minus strand of PKUO01000068.1, from coordinate 3,414 downwards.
ATCGTTCTTGACCAGACGATTAATTCGATGACCGTGTTCAAACAGATCATCGGGCGCGGCACTCGTATCAACGAGGATTACGGCAAGTTCTATTTCACCATTATCGATTTTAAGAAGGCGACCGAGCTGTTTGCCGATCCTGATTTCGACGGCGATCCGGTGCAGATTTATGAGCCTGGCCCGGAAGATCCGCCTGTTCCGCCTGATGGGCCTGATGGAGAAGATCCTCCTGACGTATTACCAGAGCCTCCGAAACCACCCCCGGGTGGAGAGGACGACCCCGAGCCACGCAAGAAGTATGTGGTCGCCGATGTTCCCTTTTATGTCGTTGCCGAGCGGATACAGTATTACGGTCCCGATGGCAAGCTGATCACCGAGTCGCTTAAGGATTACACCAAAAAGACCGTCGCCAAGGAGTTCAAAACCCTGCGTGACTTTATCCGTCACTGGGATGATGCAGAAAAGAAGCAGGTTGTCATTGATGAACTGGCTGAACATGGTGTGCTATGGGAAGCGCTCGCCGATGAGATTGGCAAGGACTTCGGACCTTTTGATCTGATCTGTCACGTTGCGTTCGATCAACCACCCCTGACGCGGAGGGAACGGGCAGAGAATGTGCGCAAGCGGAATTATTTTGCCAAGTATGGCGAACAGGCCAGAGCGGTGTTGGATGCCCTGCTCGACAAGTATGCCGACGAGGGAGTTGAGAATATTGAGGACCCAAGAGTTCTCAGAATTAACCCCTTTGATCGGTTTGGCACTCCGATTGAGATTGTGAATGATTACTTTGGGGGGAGAAAAAAATATGAGCAGGCCATACGTGAGTTGGAAAATGAATTATACGGATAGCAAGTAATTGGGAGGAAGATATGGCAAATATCCCTGGTCCTCAACCCGATATCAAGTATTGCCCAATTTGCAAATCAGGTATGCGAAACATTCCACGAAGTGAAATGAGATCAAGTGGGTATGTTCGCAAGGACGGAACCGTCTCTGAATACACCCACACCTACGAATGTCAGAAATGCAAAACCCGATTTGAGATCAATCAAGATCGATAACGAGGAGTTAATAAGTAGCATGTCAGTCTCCACCACCATCAAATCCATTCAGGACATCATGCGCAAGGACGCCGGGGTCGACGGCGACGCACAGCGTATCGGCCAGCTTGTCTGGATGTTCTTCCTGAAAATCTTTGATGACCAAGAACAGGAGTTGGAACTTCTCTCCGATGATTACAGCTCCCCAATTCCCGAGCCATTGCGCTGGCGCAATTGGGCTGCTGACAGCGAAGGAATTACCGGTGACGAGCTACTGGACTTCATCAACAACGAACTGTTCAAGAGTCTCAAGGAGCTGGAGCTGAACGCCGGGACCAACGGGCGCGGGCTGGTGGTGCGCTCGGTGTTCGAGGATGCCTACAACTACATGAAGAACGGCACCCTCATCCGCCAGGTGGTCAACAAGATCAACGACATCGACTTCAACCGCTCCTCCGACCGCCACACCTTCGGCGACATCTACGAGCAGATCCTTAAGGACTTGCAGAGCGCGGGCAACGCCGGGGAGTTCTACACCCCGCGTGCCGTCACCCAGTTCATGGTCGATATGGTTGACCCCAAGCTTGGCGAAAAGCTCCTCGACCCGGCCTGCGGCACCGGCGGTTTCCTCTCCTGTTCCATCGAGCATGTGCGCGGCAACTATGTCAAGACCGCCGAGGAGGAGCAGCTCTTGCAGAAGTCGGTCTTCGGCGTCGAGAAGAAGGCGCTGCCGCACCTGCTCTGCACCACCAACATGCTGTTGCACGGCGTCGAGGTGCCGTCCCAAATCCGCCACGACAACACCCTGTCGCGTCCCCTGCGCAATTACGGCCCCAAGGACCGGGTCGAGGTGGTGGTCACCAACCCACCCTTCGGCGGCACCGAGGAAGACGGCATCGAGGCCAACTTCCCGGCCAGCTTCCGCACCCGCGAGACCGCCGACCTGTTCCTGGTGCTGATCATGCACCTGCTCAAGGACGGTGGCCGCGCCGCCATCGTCCTGCCCGACGGCACCCTGTTCGGCGAGGGCGTCAAGACCCGCATCAAGGAGAAGCTGCTTAACGAGTGCAACCTGCACACCGTGGTGCGCCTCCCCAACGGCGTCTTCAATCCCTACACCGGCATCAAGACCAACCTGCTGTTCTTCACCAAGGGGGAGCCGACCAAGGAGGTCTGGTACTACGAGCACCCCTATCCCGAAGGGTACAAGAGCTACTCCAAGACCAAGCCGATGCGCATCGAGGAGTTCGCGCCCGAGAAGGCCTGGTGGGAGAATCGCGAGGAGGGCGAGCAGGCGTGGAAGGTCTCGGTCGAGCAGATCAAGGCCAATGGCTACAACCTCGACATCAAGAACCCCAACACCGTCGAGGATGACCACGGCGATCCCGAGGAGCTGCTGGCCGAGTACAAGACGCTGCTTGCCAGCGTGGCCTGGACGCGGGAGAAACTGAAGCAGGAACTGATGGATGCCCTGGAGCGGGATGCGGATGCCGCGAGGGAGTCGGCATGACCGTCGAGACGTTCTTTGCCAACTTTGGGCATCTGGCTGATGCGCCTAATGGAGTGCAGAAGCTGCGGGAGTTGATTCTTCAGCTTGCAGTGCAGGGGAAATTGGTGCCGCAGGACCCGGAGGATGAGCCTGCTTCGGTTTTGATTGACAAACATCGTCTTAAGCCAATTAGTCGGGGAACCTCTTTCGATGTGCCCGGCAATTGGGTGTGGCTGAGTTTTTCTGATGCTTTCGACATTAAGGGTGGCAGTCAGCCACCCAAGAGTCAATTCATTGATACGCCCCAAAAGGGTTATGTCCGACTGCTCCAGATAAGAGACTTTGGCTCCAAACCAGTACCGGTATTTGTTCCCGAAGACTCAGTGTCAAAGCTTTGTGCCGCCGATGACATTATGATGGGGCGATATGGTGCTTCGGTTGGAAAGGTTTTTACAGGACAGGCAGGCGCTTATAACGTAGCTCTGGTGAAATTCATTTTTAGTCGCGACCTTTTCAACAACCTGTTCGTGTTTAACCTTCTAAAGTCTGCTTATTTCCAGAATCACCTAGCCGATTTTTCGCGTTCAGCGCAAGCAGGATTCAATAAGGGCGATTTGGCAAAAATCAATATCCCTCTCCCCCCTCTCCAAGAACAAAAACGCATCGTCACCAAGGTCGATCAACTCGTGGCTCTGTGCGACGAACTCGAAGCCCGCCAGAAAAAGCAGCAGCAGGGGCGGGTGCGCCTCTGCAACGCCGCCCTCGACGCACTGCTCACCGCCCGCAAACCCGACGAATTCGCCGACCACTGGCAGCGCATCAGCACCAACTTCGACCTGCTCTACGACCACCCCGAAACCATCGCCAAACTCCGCGCCGCCATCC
>PKUO01000087.1 GCA_002869585.1 Sedimenticola sp. | reverse complement strand
GCGCTCGAACGGGAAGCCAAACAGCTGGAACCGGACAAAAGGCAGCGATTACGAACGGAGCAGGCGCGGCCTATTGCGGATGCCTTGCAGCAATGGATGTTGGCCCAGCGATTAAAAGTGCCGGATGGCTCGGGCACGGCCAAGGCGCTGGATTACAGTCTGAAACGCTGGAGTGCGCTGACGCGCTACCTGGAGGATGGCGCCGTGCCTATCGACAACAACTGGGTGGAGAACCAGATCCGGCCTTGGGCGCTGGGCCGTTCCAACTGGCTATTCGCCGGATCACTGCGCAGTGGCCAGNCCTATGCTTACTTAAAGGATGTGCTGGCTCGCCTGCCAACACAGAAGAACAACGCCATCCATGAACTGTTGCCCCATAACTGGCAGCCGGTGACTACTGGCAAGGTGTGATCACCGGACGGTTACGGTGGGGTATCTTCCGCTGCACAACTTTAGCCAAATCTGTATTTTTGCGCAGTGCCATACCCACCAGTGCCAACCCAGAATGGGAGGTCAAATCTGCTTCGCCCTGCTCAATGATAAACCGTTGCATCTTTCACCTATCGGGTGAGTTTTGTGGATGCCTCATTTTAACAGTTTGAGCACGTCATTAATTGATAGAATGGGTCCACAGACAAACCTAAACTCACGGATTCAGGTATTTGGCCATGAGGCAGCTGAAGATGAAGATCCTAAAAGGCTTAAAGAGTATTACTTCAAGAGCAAGGCCTATAAGCAGGTTGTAAATGATCTTCCATTACGAATACTCGTGGGACATAAGGGAATTGGAAAGTCAGCCCTTTTTCAGGTCGCAATTGATGAGGAGGCAGAAAGCAATAGGCTCACACTTTTGATTAAGCCTGATGACATTATTGGAACTTGGGTTTGAGCGTTCGCACTTTTGCATCTGTGAGCTTCATAATTCGATCCCTTGAAAATGTTGTGGCTCATGCAGCGGTGTTGAATTTGGGGGTATTGTCAAAATCGAACTGAGCCGATACCCCCGAATAATACCCCATTTTTTCGGGATAGGAAGGGTTTAGTTGGTAGTTGTTGATACAGGAAAAGCCGTAAATCTATAGGTATTATAGGTTGTTAGGTGATTTGTTGGGGTTTTATGGGAGTGCTTGAAATGAGGGAATGGTACCGGGAGCCGGACTCGAACCGGCAAGGGGTTGCCCCCGGGGGATTTTGAATCCCCTGCGTCTACCAATTTCGCCACCCCGGCAACGCGAGCGGTAGTATATCCATTTCAGCAAGTAGCGTAAATAAAAGCTGTGGTAATATTGCGCCCGCATGCGACGCCAAGACTTCCACTACATATTGCCGGATGAATTGATTGCCCAGTTTCCTTCGGAAAGACGCGGGGACAGTCGGTTGTTGTGTCTCGATGGTGATTCGGGCGAGATGCAGGACCGGCATTTTTCCGATTTGACGGCATTGCTCAATCCCGGAGATCTACTGGTTTTTAACGATACCCAGGTGATGGCGGCCCGTGTCTTTGGGTACAAGCAGAGCGGTGGACGTGTTGAACTGCTGATTGAGCGGGTTTTGAGCCCGAATCAGGGCCTGGCGCATATCCGGGCGAGCAAGTCCCCCAAACCCGGGACACGGATCATTATCGAAGACTCTGTGATTGTCGAGGTTGTCGGTCGTCAGGATGATCTGTTTGAGATTGCCTCGCCGGATATCAGCCTGATGGAACTGATGGAGAAGTTTGGGCACATGCCACTGCCGCCCTATATCACCCGCGAAGATGGCAAGCTGGACGAGTCCCGCTATCAGACCGTCTATGCGGAAAGACCAGGCGCAGTGGCGGCTCCCACGGCCGGTTTGCATTTTGATCAGCAGATGCTCGATCGGTTGGCTGAAATGGGCGTAAGGCAGGCGAGGGTGACTCTGCATGTTGGAGCTGGCACCTTTCAGCCGGTGCGGGTCGATAATCTCGATGAGCATCTGATGCACAGCGAATATGTGGAGGTGAGCGAAGAGACCTGCAGCCTGGTGCAGCGAACCCGCGAAGCAGGGGGGCGTATAGTGGCGGTGGGTACGACCTCTGTCAGGAGTCTCGAGTCGGCCTCGCAGAGTGGGCGGTTACAGCCTTTTTTTGGAGATACCCGCCTGTTTATCCGTCCGGGCTACCTTTTTAAATCCGTGGATGCCCTGATTACCAATTTTCACCTGCCGGAGTCGACGTTGCTGATGTTGGTGTCGGCCTTTTCGGGTTATCAGCAGATCATGGCCGCCTATCGTCATGCCGTGGAGCAGAAATATCGCTTCTTCAGTTATGGAGATGCCATGTTTCTAACCAGAAGGCCATGATTTTACATAAAAAAATGCGCGGCAGCGCCGCGCATTAAAATCCACCAAAGGAGGATGGAGGAGTGTGTACTGATGCGAGGAGCTTCAGTACATGGGTATTTTCTAATATGGCAGAATAGCTGGTCAAGGAATTTCCTAGTACTAAACCCTGATTTAGATCATGAAATATGAAATTTTAGAAACGGATGGCGCCGCCAGGCGCGGCAGACTGACCTTCGAGCGCTGCACGATAGAAACCCCGGCGTTTATGCCCGTGGGAACCTACGGCACGGTGAAGGCGATGACACCGGAGGAGCTGGAGGGCATTGGGGCAGAAATCATCCTCGGCAATACCTTCCATCTGATGCTCCGCCCGGGTACGGATATCATTGAAATGCATGGTGATTTACATGATTTCATGCATTGGAAACTGCCGATATTGACCGATTCCGGTGGTTTTCAGGTGTTCAGTCTTGGTCAGATGCGCAAGATCACCGAACAGGGCGTGCATTTCAGATCACCCGTCGATGGCAGCAAGATCTTCATGGGACCGGAAGAGTCGATGGCGGTGCAGCGTAAGCTGGGATCGGATATTGTCATGATTTTTGATGAGTGCACCCCGTATCCGGCGACCGAAAGCGAGGCTGAAACATCCATGGAACTGTCGCTGCGCTGGGCCGAGCGTAGTAGAGCGGCACATGCGGATAACCCCTCGGCGCTGTTTGGCATAATCCAGGGCAGCGTTTTCAGCGAATTGCGCGAACGCTCACTGGATGGACTTGTTGAGATCGGCTTCGATGGCTACGCCGTGGGCGGTTTGTCCGTGGGTGAGCCGCCGGAAGACCGCTGGCGGGTGCTGGATTTTCTCTCGACCAGTTTGCCGGCCATGCATCCCCACTATCTGATGGGGGTTGGTACACCGGAGGATATCGTTGAGGCGGTCGGGCGCGGCATCGACATGTTCGATTGCGTCATGCCCACTCGAAACGCGAGAAACGGGCACCTGTTTACCCACCAGGGTGTTGTCAGAATCAGAAATGCGGTGCATGGCACGGATACCGGTCCCCTTGATCCAATGTGTGATTGCTATACCTGCCAGAACTACAGCAAAAGCTATCTGCGTCACCTGGCCCGCTGTAATGAAATTCTCTGGGCAAGGCTGAATACCATCCACAATCTCCATTACTACCAGACCCTGATGCGCAATATCCGGGCGGCGATCGAGGAGCAGCGATTCGAGCGCTTTGTCCAGGAGTTTTACGCGTTACGCAAATCCTAGAGAAAATTCATAAAATCCGGATAGATGTGGCATAATGCCGGGTTTGAATGCATGGGTGGCGGGGATGCCTGCCGCCTGAAAATGATACACACGACATAATCCAGGTGGATAAACCATGAGTTTCTTTATTTCAGATGCAATGGCCCAGGCTGCTGGTGGCTCTCAGATGGGTGGCATGGAAGGGCTGATTTTACCGGTTGGTCTGATCATCATGCTCTATTTCCTGATGATCCGTCCGCAAATGAAGCGCCAGAAAGAGCACAAGAAGATGGTTGATGCCCTGGCCAAGGGCGATGAGGTTCAGACCGAGGGCGGGATGATGGGGCGGATCATTGAGATCGGCGACAATTTAGTTACCCTGGAGATTGCCGAGGGTGTACAAGTCAAGTTCAGACGCGCCTCGGTAGCGACTGTACTGCCCAAGGGAACCTTGAAAGAACTTTAATACCTAATAGTGGCCGGTTGCTGTTTGTCAGTGAATTGAACATCAACCCAGAGCGAACCACCGTCGGTAAATGACGGTGGTGTCTTGAATCGAGCTTCCAACATCACAGATGCGCACATGATGAATCAATATCCTTTATGGAAAAACCTGATGGTCCTGTTCATTGTTCTGATCGGGTTGATCTATGCACTGCCCAACGTGTTCGATCAGGACCCGGCAATGGAGATTTCCGGCAATCGTGGGGCGGAGGTCAGCGAGGCCACTCTGAGTACCGCGCTCGCGGCACTCGAGGCTGAAAACCTGCCGGTCAAGTCGTCTGAGCTGGGCAATGGAAAATTGCTGTTTCGCTTTGCGGATTCGGAAACCCAGCTGCGCGCTAAAGAGACTCTGGAGATTGCACTGGGCGGCGACTACACCCATGCGCTGACCCTCTCAACCGATGTTCCAGGTTGGTTGCGAGGTATGGGCGCTCTGCCGATGTACCTGGGCCTGGACCTGCGTGGAGGTATTCATGTCCTGATTGATGTCGACATGGACGCCGCCGTGGCGCAGTCAATGGAACGTTACACCGGTGACATCAGAACCCTCTTGCGCAATGAAAAACTGCGCTATACCCGGGTGTCGCAGGAAGTGGATTCAGTTATTGCAAGCTTTAAACAGGCCGATGTGCGTGACAAGGCCGTCGAGGTAGTGCAGGACGAATTTCGTGAGTTGCCGATTGAGCCGGTTGATAACGGTGGTGAGTTCCAGCTTGTTGCAAAAATGGGCAGAAATGAACAGGCGGCGGTCAAGAAGTTCGCACTGGAGCAGAATATCACCACCCTGCGTAACCGCGTCAATGCACTGGGTGTGTCTGAGCCGATTATCCAGCAGCAGGGTGAACGACGTATTGTCGTGCAACTGCCCGGTGCGCAGGACCCTGCACGCCTGAAAGAACTCCTGGGGGCGACCGCGACTCTGGAGTATCGCCTGGAAGACACTGAACACAGTATCGAGGATGCAGTGGCAGGAAAAGTGCCAGTGGGTTCTAAACTCTATAAAACCCGGGATGGGCGCCCGATTCTGCTGAAAAAACGCGTGATTGTTACCGGTAATCAGATAACCGATGCCTCATCCGGTTTCGATCAGCGATCAGGTCAGCCGGCGGTATTTGTCAATCTGGACAGTCAGGGCGCACGACGCATGCGCAATGTGACCACCGAGAATGTCGGTAAGCCGATGGCGGTGGTCTTCATCGAAACCCGTACCGAGACCGAGATGGTCGATGGCAACAAGGTAGTCCGCAAAATTCCGGTGGAAGAGGTGATAAGCGTCGCCAATATCCTGGAGCCCTTTGGGCGCCGGTTCCAGACCACGGGACTCGACACTACCGAAGAGGCTAGAGATCTTGCGTTGCTGCTGCGTGCCGGTGCCCTGGCGGCGCCGATCGAGATCGTAGAGGAGCGCACCATCGGTCCGAGCCTCGGCCAGGACAATATCGATCAGGGTTTTCTCTCGGTAGTTATCGGCCTGTTGTTCGTCATGTTCTTTATGGGCATCTATTACAAGGTGTTTGGTCTGGTTGCCAACCTTGCCCTGGTGATGAACATGGTGCTGATTGTGGCCATTCTATCGATGCTTCAGGCAACCCTGACACTGCCGGGTATTGCCGGTATAGTGCTGACAGTGGGTATGGCGGTTGATGCCAATGTTCTCATCTTTGAGCGTATCAGGGAGGAGATTGATATAGGAAACACGCCTCAGGCCAGTATTTTTTCCGGTTATGATAAGGCACTCTCCACCATTGTCGACGCCAACGTCACTACGCTGATCGCCGCGGTGGTGCTGTTCAGCTTCGGAACCGGTCCCATCAAGGGTTTCGCGGTGACACTTTTCATCGGCATCCTGACCTCTATGTTTACCGCGATCCTCGGTACACGTTCGGTCATCAATCTGATCTACGGTGGTAAGCGGGTCCAGAAACTCGCTATCTAAACGTATACCTATAGACTATCTGGAACCAGGCCGTTATGCAGTTCATTAAATCCGACACACATATTAAATTCATGGCCCGGCGAAAGCTGGCGATGATACTTTCCCTCTCTGTCATACTGATCTCGATCATCTCGATCAGTTTTCAGGGACTGAATCTCGGCATTGATTTTACCGGGGGTACTCTGGTCGAGGTGGGCTTTGAACATCCCGTCGATCTACCGCAGGTGCGGGCCGAACTGGCGAATGACGGCTTTGGTGACGCCACCGTGCAGCACTTTGGTACCTCAAAGGATGTGCTGGTGCGGCTGGCCTCTCAGGAAGAGGTGGGTTCCGCCGAGTTGAGTAACCGCGCCTTCGCCTCGCTCAGTAAAGTGACTGAGGGCGGAAAAGCTGAACTGCGCCGGGTTGAGTTCGTCGGACCGCAGGTGGGTGACGAGTTGACCGAGAACGGCGGGCTGGCGATGCTGTATGCCCTGATTGGTATTTTGATCTATGTCGCCCTGCGCTTTGAGTATCGGTTTGCCGTGGGTTCGGTAATTGCATTGATACACGATGTGGTGATCACCATTGGCCTGTTTTCCCTGTTTCAGATTGAGTTTGATCTGCCGGTTCTCGCCGCTGTTCTGGCGGTGATTGGCTACTCGCTCAACGATACCATCGTGGTCTATGACCGTATTCGTGAAAACTTCCGCAAGATGCGCAAGGGTAAACCCTCCGAAATCGTCGATGTGTCATTGAATCAGACACTGTCACGTACAATTATGACATCGACGACAACCATGTTTGTGTTGATCGCCCTGTTTGTTTTTGGGGGCCAGATCATGCATGGGTTTGCACTTGCATTGATCTTCGGTATCGTCATCGGCACCTATTCCTCCATCTATGTCGCCAGCAGTGCGGTACTGATGCTCGGAATCAGCAAGGCTGACTTGATGCCGGTGCAGAAGGAAGGCGTTGAACTGGACAGTGAGCCCTGATGGCTGGGGACGACGGCAATTGAGATGCAAAGAGCCGGCCGAGATGCCGGCTCTTTGGTTTTTAAGGGAATCTAACCAGCGGCCTGCTTCAGTCCAGGAAAGAAAATAATTTCGGCATCATAGGCAAGAGAACCGGGATTATCTCTCCCCTTTGATCGGGTTGCGGATGCGATTTCAATGATCTCGAATTCGCTGGATGGGTCACGGAATGCAGATTCCAATGAGAGTTCCAAAACGCCATCAAGTACATCACGCATGATCATCTCCAGGGCATGATCACTGACGGGTTTCGGAATGTTATTCTTATCGGCCATGCCGTTTCATCTCCGCTGGTACGCTGTTCTGTATGCCTGTCTGGCATTCAGAAGGGTTAGCGTTCAGATGCAGAGAAACTTGAAGGCTGGTTGCCGGGAAATGTGATTTCCCGCTCAGTTAGGCGCTGAGCTTTTCATTCAGGTGGGGATGGATGGCCTGCACCATCGCCGCATGGACCTTAAGCCCGCCGGCGATGACATTGCCCGTCTCCAGGTAGCGGTTTCCACCACTGATATCGGTGACGATGCCACCTGCCTCTTTAACCAACAGGGCGCCGGCAGCGAAATCCCACTCGGCCAGACCCAGTTCCCAGAAACCGTCCAGTCGACCGGCCGCCACATAGGCGAAGTCGAGGGCGGCAGAGCCTGGTCGTCGTATCCCGGCCGTATCCTTGACCAGGGACTTGAACATGCCCAGATAGGCGTCGATATGGCGCTGGTCACGGAAGGGGAAGCCGGTGCCAATCAGCGCACCGTTGAGTCCCTTGCGATCGGTGACACGGAGTCGGCGGCCATTGAGCATCGCTCCCGAGCCCCGGCTGGCCGTGTACATCTCATCACGCAGGGGGTCATAGACGACAGCCTGTTCCAGCACGCCCTTGTATTTCAGTGCGATGGAGATGGAAAACTGTGGGAAGCCATGCAGGTAGTTGGTCGTGCCATCCAGAGGATCAATCACCCATTGATAGTCGTTGCCTGTATGGGCGCCACTCTCTTCGGCAAGGATGGCGTGACCGGGATAGGCCTTGCGCAGGGTATCGATAATCGCCATTTCAGCCGCTTTATCGACTTCAGTGACATAATCGTTTATACCCTTGGCCGTGACGGTCAGGGAATCAATGTGCTCATAGTAACGCAGCAGGATACTGCCAGCGCTCCGTGCAGCACGGACGGCAATATTGATCATCGGGTGCATGGGCCGCGAGGATACAGGAAGCCGCGATCAGGATAAAGTGATAATTGGCATTTTCCATTCAGTTTCCGGTTGTGATGCGGTAATCTTCGCCCCCATGTTGAGCAATATCAGAATCGTTCTCGTAGAGACATCACACCCGGGCAATATCGGCGCTGTTGCCCGCGCCATGAAGAATATGTGCCTGGACAGTCTCTGGCTGGTCCGGCCTAAAGTCTTCCCGCATGCGGATGCTACTGCCCGTGCCTCTGGCGCCCATGATCTGCTGGCCAGTGCGCGGGTCTGCGATACACTGGACGAGGCACTCATGGGCTGCCGCCTGGTGGTCGGGGCCAGTGCCAGACTCAGGACGGTGGAGTGGCCACAATTGGACCCCCGTGAATGTGCTGAAAAACTGCTGCCTGAATCCGAACAGAGCGAAGTGGCGGTGATATTCGGTCGCGAGAGTTCGGGTCTGAGAAATGTCGAACTGGATCGTTGCCACTACCTGGTGCACATCCCGGCCAATCCGGAATACGCCTCGTTAAATATCTCCCAGGCGGTTCAGGTGATCACTTATGAGTTGAATATGGCAGAGCAGTCTGCCCGCAAGCTGTCCACCGGGCCGGCTGAACAGGATCTGGCGTCCATGGATGAGATGGAGGGCCTGTTCAGGCATCTCGAGCAGGCGCTTGATGATATTGGTTTTTCCAACACCCGACAGTCGCTGAAGTTGCACCGCAGGCTAAGACGTCTGTTTTTTCGCGCCCGACTGGAAAAGGACGAAGTGCATATCCTGCGCGGAATTCTGAGTGCGGCGCAGGGGCGAAAATCCATGCGTTCCGAATAAGTGGTAGTCACTATCGGCAATAATCTAGTAGAATAGTGGGTCTTTTAGGGGTATTCAGCCCAGGTTTATATCGAGTGTATGGCGTCATGTTCTCACGTCTGAAAGAAGACATTAAATGTGTGTTCGACCGAGATCCCGCGGCGCGTAATACATTTGAGGTGATCACCACCTATCCCGGCGTGCATGCGGTTCTGATTCACCGCTTGGCGCACCGCTTGTGGAATATAAAGCTCTACTGGCTGGCGCGTGTTATATCCAATATCTCGCGGCTGTTGACCGGTATCGAGATCCATCCGGGCGCGCGCATTGGCCGCCGCTTTTTTATCGATCATGGCATGGGGGTGGTGATCGGCGAAACCGCCATCATTGGCGATGATTGCACCCTCTATCATGGGGTGACGCTGGGCGGAACCAGTTGGGAGAAGGGGAAGCGCCATCCTACCCTGGGGAATAATGTGGTGGTCGGCGCTGGGGCCAAGGTGCTCGGGCCGATCAATATCGGCAGCGGCGCCAGGGTCGGCTCGAACGCGGTTGTGGTCAAGCCGGTACCGGAAAATACCACAGTGATTGGCGTGCCCGGTCGCATGATCAACCCTGCTACCGATGAGCATGCCCATAGAAAAGAGATTGCCAGCAAGATGGGCTTTGATGCCTATGGCGCAACCAAGGATGAGGCAGACCCGGTTGCCCATGCGATCAACTGCATGCTGGATCACATCCACGTTATCGATCAGCGCATGCAGACCATGTGTGAAATGTTGAAGCGCGTCAGTGAAGAGCATGCTGATCTGGAGATTCCGGAAATGGAATCCTGCGAGATTGCCTCGACAGCAGAGGAACTCCTTAGAATTCAATCGGTTGAGATTAATAAGGGAGATCCGCCGGAAACGCCAGCGGCCTCCTCCTGAATACTTGACTAAATTACTCAGTAATGTATATTAGCTGGTACAAATATTTCAGGAGAAAATGTTGTGAGGTAAACCACAAAAGGTCGTTACGCAGTAACGGCAATGCTTGATCTGGCATTCCATCACGGCGCTGGACCCATAACCCTGGCGGACATCGCAGAACGGCAGGATATATCCCTGTCATACCTGGAACAGCTCTTCTCAAGGCTGCGTAAACGCCAGTTGGTGAGTAGTGTCAGAGGCCCGGGTGGCGGCTACGTTCTGGGCAAGGGATCGGAAGATATCTTTATCGCAGAGGTAATTGCCGCTGTGGATGAAAAGGTTGATACCACCCGCTGTGGCGGTGATCACAACTGCCAGAAAAATGAACGCTGTCTGACCCATGATCTGTGGCACGATCTGAGTGATCAGATCTACGACTATCTGAGTCATATCAGCCTGAATGACCTGATGAAGAGGCGCGGTGTGCAACAGGTTGCCAAGCGTCAGGATGGTCAGCAAAGCACGCTTAGAGCGGCTATAAATTCTGTCAACGTAGGCTCACTCTAACCGGGCCGGCGTTACTAAAAAAGTAATTGGAGCGATCAATGAAGTTACCCATCTATATGGATTATTCAGCAACCACACCGGTTGATCCCCGGGTGGCGGATACCATGTGTCAATATTTGACCCCGGATGGGGTTTTCGGCAATCCGGCGTCTCGTTCGCACCAGTTTGGCTGGGCAGCGGACGAGGCCGTGGAGAAGGCGCGCAAGGATGTTGCTGCCCTGATCAACGCCGACTCCAAAGAGATCATCTGGACCTCCGGCGCCACCGAGTCCGACAATCTGGCGATCAAGGGTGTTGCTCAGTTCTACCAGAAAAAAGGCAAGCACATCATCACCTACAAGACCGAGCACAAGGCAGTGCTGGATACCTGCCGCCAGTTGGAGCGTGAGGGTTTTGAAATCAGCTACCTGGCGCCGGAAACAGACGGTCTGATCGATCTCAAGAAGCTCGAAGCGGCGATGCGCGAGGATACTATTCTGGTTTCGGTCATGCATGTGAACAACGAGATCGGCGTGATTCAGGATGTTGCGGCCATCGGCGAGATGACCCGCGCACGCAAGATCCTGTTCCATGTGGACGCCGCGCAGAGCGCCGGCAAGGTGCCGCTGGATATGGAGGCCATGAAAATCGATCTGCTCTCCATGTCGGCCCACAAAATTTATGGTCCCAAGGGCATAGGTGCGCTGTACGTGCGCCGCAAACCCCGGGTACGCCTCGAGGCGATGATTCACGGTGGCGGTCATGAGCGCGGCATGCGTTCAGGAACCCTGCCAACCCATCAGATCGTCGGCATGGGAGAGGCGATCCGCATCGCCCATGAGGAGATGTCTGAGGAAAACGACCGCATTCTGACACTGCGCAACAAGCTGTGGGATGGCCTGAAGGATATGGAAGACGTCTATCTGAATGGTGATCTGGAACGGCGTGTCGCCGGTAACCTGAATGTCAGCTTCGCCTATGTCGAGGGCGAGTCTTTGATCATGGCGCTGAAGGATATCGCTGTCTCCTCGGGCTCTGCCTGTACGTCAGCGAGCCTTGAGCCCAGTTATGTGCTGCGCGCTATCGGCAGGGAAGATGAGCTGGCGCACAGTTCAATCCGGTTTACCATCGGACGCTTCACTACCGAGGAAGAGATCGACTACGTGATCGAGCTGGTGCGCCGACAGGTGCAGAGGCTGAGAGAGCTTTCGCCGCTCTGGGATATGTTCAAAGAAGGTATCGATTTGAAATCGGTACAGTGGGCGGCACATTAATTCTGAATTGGGCAGTGGCCTAACAGGCCACCCTGCTGGGAGAAACTATTATGGCATACAGTGATAAAGTCTTGGATCATTACGAGAATCCCCGTAATGTCGGCGCGATGGATACCAATGATGCGAATGTCGGTACCGGCATGGTGGGCGCACCGGCCTGTGGTGATGTGATGCGTCTGCAGATTCAGGTCAATGACAAGGGCGTCATTGAGGATGCGAAATTCAAAACCTACGGATGTGGTTCAGCCATTGCTTCCAGCAGCTTGTTGACTGAATGGGTCAAAGGAAAAACACTGGAAGAGGCCCAGCAGATCAAGAACACCGATATTGCTGAAGAGCTGGCGCTGCCCCCGGTCAAGGTACACTGTTCCGTACTGGCTGAAGATGCAATCAAGGCCGCCGTTGAGGACTATGCAAAAAAACAGCAGAAGTGATCTGGTATAATTGACGATCAGTCAGAATACCGGATAAAGGTGGAATTAAAGATGTCAATCACCATAACAACAGCAGCCGCTGATCGGGTCAACCGTTTTCTCGAGAGCCGGGGTAAGGGCGTGGGTATTCGCCTTGCCGTCAGGACATCGGGGTGTTCCGGAATGGCCTATATCCTGGAGTTCGCCGACGAGGCGGAGGAAAACGACGTTGTGTTCGAAGACCAGGGTGTTAAGGTGCTGGTGGATAAAAAGAGCCTTCTCTATCTCGATGGCACCGAACTGGATTACACCAAAGAGGGACTGAACGAGGGTTTTAAATTCAACAACCCCAATGTCAAGGATATGTGCGGTTGCGGTGAGAGTTTCACCATATAGGCATCAGGCATAGTCCACCTCAGGGTCGTTACAGCGACCCGGTCACCCCCTGTCTCAGAAGTCCGATCATGATAGATTTCTCGAAGAATCACTTTGAGCTGTTCGAGCTCCCCGTCAGCTATGCCGTTGATTCCGAACTGCTCTCCAGCCGGTATCGCGAAATGCAACGGGTGCTGCACCCGGACAAGTTCGCCAACGCCACGGATCAGCAACGGCGGCTGTCGATGCAGGCTGCGGCGCGGGTCAATGAGGCCTACCAGGTACTCAGGGATCCGATGCTGCGGGCCAAGTACCTGTTACTGCTACAGGGCGTGGATATGGATGCCAAGCAAAGCACCACCCAGGATATGGCATTTCTGATGGAGCAGATGGAGTTACGCGAGAAACTCGAACATTCCCGCTCTGCAGAAGACCCATATCAGGTGATCGATGAGCTGAAGCGGGACATTAAAAAACGCCTTGATGTGCTGGTGGAACAGATGACTGGTAAACTGGATCCGATCAGCGCAGAACATCTCGAGGCAGCGGAAGAACTCGTGCGTAAAATGCAGTTTCTTCAAAAACTACATCACGATGCTGAAAGCCTCGAGGCCGAGTTGGACGAGGCGTACTAGAGGCGGTTAGACATGGCACTACTACAGCTTTCAGAGCCGGGACAATCCACGGCCCCCCATCAGCATAAACTGGCGGCAGGTATCGACCTGGGTACCACCAACTCGCTGGTCGCCAGCGTGCGCAGCGGACAGGCTGAGACCCTGCCCGATGAGCAGGGGCGGCACATACTGCCTTCAGTGGTCTATTACAGCGCCAAGGGCATTTCTGTAGGTTACGAAGCCAAGGCCTGCGCGGCGGATGACCCTCTGAATACCATCGCTTCGGTCAAGCGTCTGCTGGGCCGCGGGGTGGAAGACATCAAGTCATTGGGTTCGCGCCTTCCTTACGAGTTTCTCCAACAGGATTCCAGTGTCCCGCGCATCCATACCGTGGCGGGCGATGTTAGCCCGGTCGAGGTGTCTGCTGAAATTCTCAAGGCACTGGTAAACCGGGCAGAGAAGACCCTGAACGGTGAACTGACCGGGGTGGTGATCACCGTCCCTGCCTATTTTGACGATGCCCAGCGCCAGGCTACCAAGGATGCTGCCAAGTTGGCAGGCATCAATGTACTGCGTCTGCTCAACGAGCCGACAGCGGCAGCCGTGGCCTACGGTCTGGATTCCGGTTCGGACGGCATCCATGCTATCTATGATCTGGGCGGCGGAACCTTTGATATCTCTATTCTGCGTCTGAACCGCGGGGTGTTCGAGGTGCTCTCCACCGGCGGTGATTCGGCGCTGGGTGGGGACGATTTCGACCGCGAGATTGCTGAGTGGATCATGCAGCAGGCCGGAATCAGCGATGACGCCAACCACAAGGTGCTGCGCCGTCTGATGCGGGATGCCTGCAGCGCAAAAGAGGCATTGACCACAGAGAAGGTTGTCGAACTGGATATCGAGCTTGAGGACGGCAGCCGCTGGCGGGGACAGCTGTCCCGCGAACAGTTCCATCAACTGGTCGATCCCTTGATCAAGAAGACCATCGTTCCCTGTCGGCGGGCACTGCGCGATGCCGGAGTCTCCGCGGCCGAGATGCAGGATGTGGTCATGGTTGGTGGCTCGACGCGGGTGCCGCGGGTACGCGAACTGGTGGGTGAGTTTTTCGACACCCGGCCGCTGGTTGATATCGATCCCGATCGGGTTGTGGCGATTGGCGCGGCGATCCAGGCGGATATTTTGGCCGGCAACAAACCTGACGATGAAATGCTGCTGCTCGACGTCAATCCGCTCTCTCTGGGCATCGAGACCATGGGTGGCCTGGTGGAGAAGATCATTCCTCGCAACACCACCATTCCGGTAGCCCGCGCCCAGGAGTTCACAACCTTCAAGGATGGCCAGACGGCCATGGCCGTACATGTCCTGCAGGGTGAGCGGGAACTGGTCTCGGATTGCCGTTCCCTGGCACGATTCGAACTGCGCAACATTCCCCCCATGGTGGCGGGTGCGGCACGCATACGGGTAACCTTCGCAGTCGATGCTGACGGTTTGCTGAGCGTCGAGGCCCAGGAGCAGAGCAGCGGCGTTAAGGCGAGTGTCGTGGTCAAGCCCTCCTATGGTCTGACTGACACCGAGATCGAAGGGATGCTGCGCGATTCCATGGAGCACGCCGAGGATGACCTCGAGGCGCGCAGGCTGCGGGAGCAGCAGGTGGAGGCGGAGCGGGTCATCGAGGCGCTGAGCGCAGCCCTGGCGGATGATGGGGATCAGCTGCTCAACCCGCAGGAGCGGGAGCAGGTCGAGCAGGCGCTGGCTGAGCTTGTCTCCCAGAAGGACGGCAGTGATGTCAACACGATCAAGCAGGCGGTCGAGACACTGGAAAAACGCTGTGAGTTCTACGTCGAGCGGCGTATGAACCAGAGTGTGAATCAGGCCATGTCCGGCCACACCATTGATGAATTTGAATAGACAGGCTAGTAAGAAGATTATGCCCCAGATTATATTTTTACCCCACGAAGAGATCTGCCCTGAGGGCGCTGTTATCGAGGCTGAGCCTGGTATAACGATCTGTGATGCAGCGTTGAAAAACGGTATCGAGATCGAGCACGCCTGTGAAAAATCCTGTGCATGCACCACCTGTCATGTGATCGTCCGTGAGGGGTTTGACGCCCTCGAAGAGGCGGATGAGACCGAGGAAGATATGCTCGACAAGGCCTGGGGACTGGAACCCGAGTCGCGCCTGAGCTGCCAGGCGGTGGTGGGCGATCAGGATCTGGTGGTCGAGATCCCGAAATACACTATCAACATGGTTTCTGAACACCACTAAGCATTGGAGTTTGCTATGGGCCTGAAATGGACAGACTCGCTGGATATCGCCATTGAGCTGGATGACGCGCACCCGGATATCGATCCGAAAGTGATCAACTTTGTTGATCTGAGAAACTGGGTCATGGCGCTGGATGAGTTTGATGATGATCCCAGTCACTCTGGTGAGAAGATCCTGGAGGCCATTCAGATGGCCTGGATCGAGGAACGCGAGTAAGTCTTCAAGCCTAGTCTCCAGCCGCGGCTGGAGACTTGAAAAAGCATCGTTGGTCTGGCACGTGATACTCCCTGTCTGATTCGTTCTGAATCTTCTTGGACAACCCCTCCCTCTTCTGAAAAAATGGCAGGCTGTTAAGCCTTGGCCGCCCGGGCCATCGAAGAGGAATACCGATGCCATTGATCAAAGCCTTTCGTGGGTTGCGACCCACCAGAGAATCCGCCAGTGCCGTTGCCGCACCCCCCTATGATGTGATGAGCAGCGCCGAGGCGCGAGCCATGGTGAAAGGCAAGCCCTGGAGTTTTCTGCATATTTCCCGGCCCGAGGTGGATCTGCCTGAGGGCTGCAATCCCTATGCGCCAGAGGTCTACGCCAAGGCCAGAGAGAACCTAGATGCGATGTTGGCTGGGCAAGTGCTGACGCAGGATGAGCAACCCAGCTACTACATCTATCGCTTGACTATGGGGAGTCATGTGCAGGTCGGTCTGGTTTGCATTGCATCGGTTGCGGCCTATGATCAGGATCGGATTAAAAAGCATGAATTCACCCGCCCGGCCAAGGAGGATTACCGGGTCAGGCAGATTGAGGCATTGGCTGCTCAGACCGGGCCGGTGTTTCTGGTCTACCGCAGCGACCCCGAGGTTGATGCCCTGTTAACGGCGGTCACCCGGGAGGTCGAACCCGAGCTGGCGGTTACCGCTGAAGGTGATGTCCGGCATGAAATCTGGTTGCTGTCAGATCCGGAGCGGGTTGCCCGTTTGACCCGGCTGTTTGACCAGATGCCCTCTATCTATGTGGCCGACGGACACCACCGCTCTGCCGCAGCCTCCCGGGTCACCGCCAATCGACAGGCGCAGAATAGTGCTCACACTGGCGAGGAGAACTACAACTATTTCCTCTCGGTGATATTTCCCCACAACCAGATGCAGATACTGCCATACAACCGTGTGGTAAGGGATTTGAATGGTCTCGATAAGGGCGCTTTCATCAGTAGGATTGAGGTTCGCTTCAGTATTGAATCGAGCCGGGATGCAGTGCAACCCACCAAGTCTGGTGAATTCGGCATGTATCTGGATGGGAACTGGTATCGCCTGACGCTCGATCCCGGGCGTATTCCCTGGGATGACCCGGTATCCAGTCTGGATGTCAGTCTGCTCAGCGGCGAGTTGATCGAACCGATTCTTGGAATCAGCGATCAGCGGCGGGACGAGCGAATCGATTTTGTCGGAGGGATCAGGGGATTGGCTGAACTGGAGCGGCGGGTTGACTCTGGAGAGATGGCGGTGGCCTTCTCCTTTTACCCGACATCTATGGAATCACTGATGGCGGTGGCCGATGCCGGAGAGGTGATGCCACCCAAATCCACTTGGTTCGAGCCAAAACTGGCGGATGGACTGGTAAGCCATTTACTGGATGAGAATTAAAGGTATTTTCCCCGGCTGCCGCTAACCATCAAAATAGGTCATCCTCATCCACCAGCAGCTGGCTGCCGGGCTGGAATTGGGAGCGAATCTGCTTTCTGGCCAGGATTTTGTCACGCGCTGCATCGGGGAGGTCCGTCAGCATGATGAGGTTCTTTTCGATTAGCAACTCGACCAGATCCTCAACGATGCGGATCATTTCGGCATCAGTGTGTGAAAGATAGTTTTTTGAAAGGTCCGGGGAGGCGTTGCTGAAGATGAACTCAACGACATCCTCATCATTGGCGCGAACGATTTCGTCAGAGTCGGACAGCGTGGTACTGGAGAGGGCGATGATTTTACCGTTTTCACCACGCTTTGCATAAAGCATAAAGTGTCCTTGAAGAGCTATTGATTATTTAAACAGGAGTTTAATTCAACTCCCTTGTGATCGTACAATGATAATGGGATTTAAACCCAATCATCTGCTTTGAGCAATATATGCCTGAAAATAGCGAAACGCTGCAACAACAAGACTGGCAACACCCGACAGATGGTTCGGCATTTGATGACCCGTTGTTGGACTGTCTGGTTTTCCTGACAAAATTCCATGGCGCCGCTTTTTCCCACCAGGCGCTGCGGGCCGGTCTGCCGCTGGAAGACAATCGTCTGACCCCTGACCTGTTCATCCGCGCAGCCGAGCGTGCGGGGCTGACGGCAAGAGTGGTGCGCAGGCCCCTGAGTAAAATCACTAACCTGGTTCTGCCTGCGGTGCTGTTGTTAAAAGGCAAGCAGGCGTGTGTTATCAAGAAGATAGACCGGGGTAAATCGGTTGCGACCATTGTTCAGCCTGAGAGCGGGGAGGGTGCCCTCTCCATCGGGCTCGATGAGCTTGAGCAGGAGTACACCGGTTACGCCATCTTCATCAGAAACGAACACCGCTTCGATGCCCGCGCGCCCGAGGTGCTGCGACTACGCTCCCGGCACTGGTTTTGGGGGACGCTGGTAAAGTCCTGGCGTATCTACCGGGATGTGCTGCTGGCATCCCTGCTGATCAATCTGTTTGCCCTGGCAAGTCCGCTCTTCATTATGAATGTCTATGACCGGGTGGTGCCGAACAATGCGGTCGAGACACTCTGGGTGTTGGCGATTGGTGTGACGGTTGTCTACCTGTTTGACCTGATCATGCGCAGCCTGCGTGGATACTTCGTCGACGTGGCGGGCAAGAAATCGGATATCCTGTTGTCGGCGGCGCTGTTTGAGCGGGTGCTGGGCATCAAGATGGAGGCGCGACCGCCATCTGTCGGTGCATTTGCCAACAACCTGCGTGAATTTGAAAGCATTCGCGACTTTATCACCTCGGCGACCATTGTCACCCTGGTCGATCTCCCTTTTGTACTGCTGTTTCTGCTGGTCATCTGGCTGATTGGTGGGCAGATTGCCCTGGTGCCGGCGGTCTGTATCCCGTTGGTGGTTCTTTATGGCTTGCTGATTCAGTCGCCCCTGAGAAAGTCGGTGGAGGCCACCTACCGGGCCTCAGCGCAAAAGGGCGCTACCTTGATCGAGTCGCTCACCGCCGTGGAAACCATCAAACACCTCGGTGCGGAGAGCAGTGTTCAGCGAAAGTGGGAGCAGTTGACCGGCCACATTGCCCAATGGGGGATGCGCTCCCGCCTGCTCTCAGCTTCGGTGATGAACGTGGCGGTATTTTTTCAGCAGATGGCGCAGGTGGCAGTGGTCATCTTCGGTGTCTACCTGATCACAGAAGGCGAGATCACCATGGGTGCGCTGATCGCGTCGGTAATTCTGGCTGGCCGGGCACTGGCGCCGATGGCGCAGGTGGCGAATCTGGCTGTGCGCTACTACCAGGCAAAAACTGCACTTCAGAGCCTCAATAGTGTCATGGAACTGCCCATTGAAAGACCCGAGGGCAAGACCTTTGTCAGTCGGGAGCATTTTCAGGGCGCCGTCGAGCTGGATAATGTCACCTTCGCCTATCCCGGAGAAGACAAAGCTGCTATCACCAATATCTCTTTCCGTATCTCGCCCGGGGAGAAGGTGGCGATTATCGGTCGTGTAGGTTCCGGCAAGTCCACCATCGAAAAACTGATTCTCGGGCTGTATACCCCCGCCTCAGGTGCGGTACGTATCGATGGAACCGATGTACGTCAGATTGACCCTGCGGACCTACGCCGCAATATCGGTTACGTGCCCCAGGACATTCTCCTCTTCTACGGGAGTGTTAAGGAGAACATCATTCTCGGCGCGCCCTATGCCGAAGACAGCGATATTCTTCGGGTGGCCGAAATCGCCGGTACCACCGAATTCGTCAATCAACATCCACATGGGTTTGATATGCAGGTTGGGGAGCGGGGCGAACATCTGTCCGGCGGGCAGCGGCAGAGTGTCGCAATCGCCCGGTCGCTGCTTCTGGATCCCCCCTTCCTGATGCTTGATGAACCCAGCAACTCAATGGACAACAGCACCGAAGACGGCTTGAAAAAACGTCTGGCGGAGTATGCCAAGGATAAGACACTCCTGTTGGTCACTCATCGTTCTTCACTGCTTGAGCTGGTGGACCGCCTGATAGTGGTTGAGAGCGGTCGGGTGATTGCCGATGGTCCGAAACAGCATGTGATTGAGGCGCTCAAACAGGGAAAACTGGGTGGTGCCGCAAAACGCCAGAATGTGAACAAATGAAACCGACAGGTTTATCCCTTAGTGTTTACTTGGGTTGATCAATAGACTGGAGAGAGTGTGACAGAGCAGGCCTCACCCACTGAAGTAAAACAGCATCCCCAGCCAACTGTGCCGGTTAGATCGGCCGCTGCCAAAGGGGATGTTGAGTTTATGAACGATACCACCGCCGCGGTGTTGATGCAGACACCCAGGGGTGGCCGGTTGATTCTATGGATGGTGTTCCTGTTTCTTTTGTTTGCGCTGCTCTGGGCAAATTGGGCCGAGTTGGATGAAGTGACCAAGGGTGTGGGCAAGGTGATTCCTTCCAGTCAGGTTCAGATTATCCAGAACCTTGAGGGTGGGATCCTCTCTTCCCTGTTGGTGGCGGAGGGTGATGCGGTTGAGAAGAACCAGATTCTGTTGCAGATTGACGACACGCGCTTTTCTTCATCATTGCGGGAAACCCAGCTGCAGTTCTGGGCGCTGAAGGCCAAGGCTGCCCGTCTGCAGGCCGAGTCTGAGGGGAAAGAGTTTATTGCACCGACAGATTACCTGGAGAAACACCCTGAACTGGTGAACCAGGAGTTGACGCTCTTCAAGTCGCGGCAAAAGCAGCTTGCCACCAACCGGGGCATTCTGTCTGACCAGATGGACCAGATGCGCCAGGAGATTGCCGAGCTAAGGGCCAAGCAGTCGCAGTTGGGACGGAGCCTGAGTCTGCTCAGCAAGGAACTGAGACTGTCGCAGCCACTCGTCGATGCCGGCGCTATCTCTGAAGTAGAAGTGTTGCGGCTCGAAAGGCAGGTCAACGAGTTACGCGGTGAGCTGGAATCGACAACCCTGGCGATACCCCGGGCAAAATCAAGGTTGGAAGAGGCGGAAAAAAAGGTTTCAGAGATTGTCATCCGTTTCCGCAATGAAGCCCACACCGAGCTGAACGAGGTGCTGGCGGAACTCTCGCAGTTGCAAGAGACCAGCGTGGCCCTGGAGGATCGGGTGAAACGCACAGCCGTTCGCTCGCCGGTAAAAGGCACGGTCAAACAGATGCTGGTCAACACCGTCGGCGGGGTGATACAGCCGGGCATGGAGTTGATGGCGATTGTGCCTCTGGAGGACTCGTTGCTGATCGAGGCGAAGGTCGGGCCGAAGGATATTGCATTTCTCCATCCAGGCCAAAAGGCGATCGTAAAGCTGACGGCCTATGATTTTGCAATTTATGGGGCTCTTGAGGGTAAAGTTGAGCATATAAGTGCCGATACCATAAAAGAAGAGCGTGAAGACGAGAGTTATTACCTGGTCAGGGTTCGGACAGAAATGAACTATCTCGGTACCCCGGAGAGCGGATTGCCGATTATTCCAGGTATGCAGGCCGAGGTGGATATTCTGACCGGCAAGAAGACCGTGCTGGAGTATCTGATGAAGCCGATACTTCGAGCCAAGGGTAGAGCACTGAGAGAACGGTAATAAAAATGACAAAGCTATCTAACAGTATGACTGCCGATGAAGCAGCGGATTTCGCTTTGGATAACAAGAAATCCGTACCTGCCGGATCGAGAAAGAAAGGATCGCATAAGCGCGTGATTCCCATGACAAAAATCCTGATTTGTAGCTCCGATGGTGATGTTGCAGCACGTTGGGGGCAGTCTGTGGATGGTTTGGGCCGGTTGTCAGCGGCATCCAGTCGAGACGCCATTTTCAGCACGTTGGAGCAGGGGCACTCCGATATCGTGTTGTTGGATCTGATGCTGTTCAATGAACATTATCGTCAGATTCCCGATCTGCTCTCCAATAAATATCCCCAGGCGGCCTTTATCTTTTTTGCACAAAAGCCCAGTGAAGATGAAGGGCTGTTTCTGATCTCACAGGGCGGCAGGGGTTACTGCAATCGCTATATATCGGCAGAGTTGTTGATCAAGGCGGTTGAAGTCGTGCGTATGGGTGAGGTCTGGCTGGGACATAAGTTGTTGTTCAAGTTGATGGAAAATATCGCCCGCCTGAATAATGCGTCCCACGCAGTTGCCGATTCACAACAGCCGAAGAATGCCAGGTTGGCGCAACTTACTGAAAGAGAAAGTGAAATTGCCGGGTTGATTGGCGATGGAGCGAGTAACAAGGTAATTGCGCAGAAACTCGATATCACCGAACGAACGGTCAAGGCGCATCTCAGTTCGATTTTCAGGAAGACGGGCGCCAGTGATCGCCTGCAGCTCGGTCTGTTGATCAATATCAGGCAGCATTGATCCGGTTTTTTACCCGGATTACTAATATTTTTCAAAAAGTTACAGTTATTGTACCAAGGTACAATAGCTACACTCCCCTAATTCTAAGAGAATCCAGTCATATTTAAATGGGCACGGCTGTCTATTGCCCGGATTCGGATTAATCATTGCAAACTGCAGAGGCTCCAATGGCTACAAATGCAACTTCAGGAAGTGGAAAGGTAATTGGTTTCGTTCGTCAGGTAATTGGCGAGGTTACCGCGACCGGTAGTGATGGTGTCATACGGGTTCTGCAGGTTGGCGATCTTGTGTTTGCCGATGACTTTATTGAAACCGGCCCTCTCGGTAGCATCGAAATTGTCTTCAATGATGGCGGCGAACTGGCGTTGGGTCGTAATGCACAAGGCCTGCTGGATATCGACACTTACCAGACAGTATCTCCTGAAGATGGCTCCGAATATGCCGCATCGATCGATGCCATCGAGCAGGCCATTCTGGCAGGTCAGGATCCGACCGCGATCCAGGCGGCCCCGGCCGCTGGCTTGGGTGATGCGGTAATCGTCGCCAATGAGGGTTCCAATTTTGTCTCTGTGGACCGTACCGGCAACAGAACTACACCTGATAGCGGCTTTGAAACAGAAGGGTTGGCGTTCAACTTCAACGAAACCGAGGAATATGCGTCAATCAACAGTCCTCCGGTAGCGGAAGATGACTATACCGTTACAGATGAAGATACGCCGGTCACTATCCAGGTGCTCGAAAATGATATGGATCCAGACGGTGATCCAATCACTGTTACAGAAGTGACTCAGGGTGAAAACGGCAGTGTCATCATTGATCCCGTCACCGGTAATCCGGTCTACACCCCGAATCCCAACTTCAACGGCACCGATACCTTCACCTATACCATCAGCGGTGGCGCGGGTGGTGTTGACACGGCAACGGTCACTATCATCATCAATCCGGTGAATGACGCGCCGGTGGCAGGCACCATCGATGTTGAGCCGGACGGTACCACCACTGTCGATCCCAATTCGGTGGGTGTGGGTGATTACGAACACACCATCCCTGAAGATACCTCCGTTTCCGGTCAGGTTATGGCCACCGATGTGGATGGCGATGCGCTCGTATATTCACAGAACAGCGCCCCATCCCATGGCAGTGTAGTGGTCAATCCAGATGGCAGCTACACCTATACGCCGAACCCGGACTACAACGGCAACGATTCATTCACCGTACTGGTTGATGACGGCAACGGTGGCACCGATATCTCTACGGTCTATATCATCATTACCCCGGTGCAGGACCCGTCACTCATCACCGAAGGCTTCGGTAGCGTCACA
This sequence comes from Sedimenticola sp., assembly GCA_002869585.1. Taxonomy (GTDB): domain Bacteria; phylum Pseudomonadota; class Gammaproteobacteria; order Chromatiales; family Chromatiaceae; genus BM503. Next base: position 1,313 of record PKUO01000087.1, on the reverse strand, counting down.
GAAGACACTATATTTACCACCTCCGGACATCTGAATATTACCGATGTCGATGGTCCTCAGGACGAACATTTCACACCACAAAACAATGTTCCCGGCGCTCACGGCACCTTTTCCATCGATTCAAATGGGAACTGGACCTATAACCTGAATAACAACGATCCGGCCGTCCAGGCTTTGGATGCCGGTGAGAGTATGACAGAGGTATTTCCTGTCACGGGTGTAGACGGAACACCATCTACAGTCACGGTGATTATCAATGGCGTGGACGAGAATCGGCCGCCTAATGCACTGAACGACAGTGCGAGTACCGATGAAGATGTACCTGTCACTATCAGTGTACTAGGTAATGATAACGATCCAGATGGTGATCCATTAACGGTAACTGGATTCACACAGCCTTCAAATGGAACAGTTACACAGCTTTCCAACGGTACTTTCGAATACACGCCAAACCCGAATTACTTCGGGATAGATACTTTTACCTATACCATTACTGATGGTATTTCCGGATCTGATACCGCAACGGTAACCATCAATGTAGGTGGTGTTGCAGAGCCCCCAACAGCAGGCGATGATTCAGGTTCAAGCCCTGTAATTGGTGCACCAATCACGGTCAATGTGCTGAGCAACGACAGTGATCCGGACGGCACCTTGGATCCCGCAACCGTGCAGATCGTGGGCACCGCCAACCCGGGCGATCCGTTGACGGTCCTGGGCGAAGGCACCTGGACGGTTGATCTGGCCACCGGAGCGATCACCTTTACCCCGGAAGCGGGCTTTACCGCCGATCCGGCACCGATCAGCTACACGGTGGATGACAACGAAGGAAATACTTCCAATTCAGCGACTGTCATGGTCACTTATGGTGATATACCTATCGCCAGCAACGACACCAGTACGGGCAATCCGACCAATACGCCGGTGACCGTGAATGTACTGAGCAACGACAGCGATCCGGACGGCAGCCTGGATCCCGCAACTGTGCAGATCGTGGGTACCGCCAACCCCGGTGATTCACTGACAGTGCCGGGTCAGGGTGTCTGGTCGGTAAATACGACTACAGGCGAGATCACTTTTACGCCAGAGGCAGGTTTCACTGCGGATCCCACGCCGATTCAATACACAGTAGATGACAACGATGGCAATACTTCAAACACAGCAACAGTAACTATCGATTACAGTGTTGTACCGCCCATCGCAACCAATGACACCAGCAGTGGCAACGCGACCAACACAGCGGTAACAGTTGATGTGCTGGGTAATGACAGCGACCCGGATGGCAGCCTGGATCCCGCAACCGTGCAGATCGTGGG
>PKUO01000074.1 GCA_002869585.1 Sedimenticola sp. | reverse complement strand
AGTGTTCACGTTGAAACCGGAATGAGCGTTCACGTTCGACCAGAACAGGTGTTCACGTTGAACCGGAATGGGTGTTCATGATGGGCCGGAATATGCACACGTCTTTGAGGTTTAAAAGGTGTTGGTGTGTAGTTGGCTGAAAGCGCATATCAAACTGCGGAATTATGTGTTCAGACGATTAGTTATATTCATTTTTCTGCCGTGATTTTTGGATTGCGACTTGGTTGATTAATCTGAAGAAATAGACGCAATCGAGATCAGTATGAGCATGACATGTTACGTCAAATGACTGATAGATCATTACTCTGAATTAACGGAAAAAATGCTGATATTCTCGTTGAAAAGCATCATGATTTAGCATATGAGCTCGTGTGTATCCATGGTCTGATTTACAAGCAGTTTTTGAATTACATCATTGAAAACATCTCAATAAATCACTGACAATAATCGACGCAACCGCCTAATTAATTTGAATGCAAATCAACGAGCGTATAAACAAACTACACTTCAGTCCAAAATATCGTGTCTCAATCCGATAAGTAATATTCAACAGTTGAAACCACCCTCACTTGTTTTATGTGGGGGTTGTTTTTATCCCGGTCACTGATACTGAATTGCCCTTGCGAAGCGCTTTTGATTTTACCAAGTACGCTATCTGAATCTGCTGCGAATTTTTGAGCCACCTCCCTGGCCTTTCTTGTGGCTTCCTCGATCATGTCCGGTTTCACGTCATTAAGTCGTGTAAACAGGTATTCAGTTTGCGATTGGTATGCGTCTCCGGTGAACACTATGCCTTGTTTGCCGAGTTTTGAGAGAGTGCTCATCACCTTCCTGGCGGCATCGATGTTTTTGGAATAGACGGTCACCGTTTGCATCGCGGTGTAGCGGAATTCCACATTGAATTCGCCGCCGTAATGCTGGGCCGACTTGTCGGTTATTGCCGGTGTGGCAACGGTAATTTCGCTTTCGTCGATGCCACTTTCCTTGAGAAAGATGCGGATTTTCTGTGTCTGGTCATCGATGGTGGTGTAGATGTTTCCCAGGTCGTTACTGGCGACCGAAAACTGAATCGGCCATATGACGATATCTGATTTAAACTCACGTTCGGACAGCCCTTTTACCGTCACACTGCGGTCGAAGGTTTTAAATTTTATCGCAGCCTCGGAGAGTAGATAGCCCAGTGCTGTGAGGCCGAGAAATACAAAAACTCCCAAAATAGCCATGCCTGTTTTGCTATTTGTCTGCATTTGCAGTCTCCTTGTAAGGCTTGTTTCTCATTGTTATATCAGAGTTTTCGACATGTTTAACCGTTTTCCTTCAACTGTTCAGGTTTTTCAGGATCAGTACAGTTAGTATTAGAAATAAACAGGTTGTTTCCCCCAGTCTAGTGATCATATTTCCGCCCCTCGGTAGGCAGTCAAAAGGCCGCCGCCCCGAGGCATTTCGCTTGACATTAAAGGGTTACTGGGTAAAATGTCGCTCCTTGAAGCGGTGTTGGTGGGGTTCAACCAGTTTTTCTTGGTTAGCGAGATTTTAGGTGAATTTAGCTTAAATTAGCGTTTTTTAAGGAAAAACATTGAGTTGGAAGCTCTGTATGAGCAAAAGGGTTTAGTGCTCATTTACTGCGCTGCTACCAATTTTTAGAAAACCCCGGATTCGGGGTTTTTGTTTATTGGGCGGGTTTGTACCAATACTGTACGAAACCCGCTTCAGCGATATAATACCTATATTATAAGTAGGTTATTCTGAAGTGGGCCAGATGGCCCATTTTTTATTTGTGGTCAGATATATGGGAAGCGCACCAGAAAGCCTGGTCAGTATGATTCGTTCGAGCGTTGAGCCAATGGGTTACGAACTCGTTGGTGTTGAGTATCTGAGCCAGGGTGCGTCCGGGCATACGCTGAGAATATATATTGACCATGTTGACGGCATCACGGTGGATGACTGTGTGGCCGTGAGTCATCAGGTGAGTGGTGTGCTCGACGTGGAAGATCCGATCCATGGCAATTACGACCTTGAAGTGTCGTCTCCAGGATTGGATAGGCCGTTGTTTTATAAAGAGCATTTTGAGCGATTTATTGGGCATCAGGTTAAAGTGGTGATGCACTCCAGCGTGGAGGGGCGTCGTCGGTTTAAGGGCCTGCTTAAGGGCGTTAAGGATGATGAGCTTCTGTTAGTGGTAGACGACCAAGAGTTCGTGCTGCCGTTGGAGCAGATTGAAAAAGCACGGCTAGTGCCGGAATTTTGATTGGGTAGAGACTAATGAATAAAGAGATTCTGCTGGTCGTCGACGTCGTTTCGAATGAGAAGGGCGTTGAGAAAGAGGTGATTTTTCAGGCGATTGAAGCTGCGCTTGCATCGGCCACCCGTAAGAAACACGAGGGTGACATCGAGGTGCGGGTCGAAATCGACAGAGCCACTGGTGACTATGAGAGCTTTCGTCGCTGGGAGGTGGTTGCTGAGGCTGACGAAGAGGAAGGCCTGGACCCTGAAACCCAAATTCTGCTTGAAGACGCGGTAAAGCAAAATCCTGATATTCAGCCCGGCGATTATATAGAAGAGCCGATGGAATCCATCGCCTTTGGTCGTATTGCCGCACAAACCGCGAAGCAGGTGATTGTGCAGAAGGTGCGCGAGGCCGAGCGTTCCAAGGTCGTCGAGGCTTACAAAGACCGCATTGGTGATCTGATTACCGGTGTGGTGAAGCGTGTTGATCGTGGCAATGTGATCCTGGATCTGGGTGGAAACGCCGAAGCGGTCATTCTCCGCGAAGAGATGATTCCCCGTGAATCGGTGCGAACCGGTGATCGGGTGCGCGGCTACCTTTTCGATGTTCGCCCCGAGCCACGCGGGCCGCAACTGTTTGTCAGCCGGGCGCGTCCTGAGTTGCTGATTGAACTGTTCAAACTGGAAGTGCCGGAAGTCGGTGAAGGAATTATCGATATCGTCGGTGCTGCGCGCGACCCTGGTCTGCGCGCCAAGATTGCGGTCAGGACCAATGACCCGAGAATTGACCCGGTTGGCGCCTGCGTCGGCATGCGCGGATCGAGGGTTCAGGCGGTTTCCAATGAGCTCAACGGCGAGCGGGTCGATATCATTCTCTGGAATGATAACCCTGCACAGTATGTCATCAACGCCATGTCGCCGGCGGATGTTGTCTCGATTGTTGTCGATGAGGACACCGAGAGCATGACGGTCGCGGTTACCGAAGAGAACCTGTCGCAGGCCATCGGCCGTGGTGGGCAGAATGTGCGCCTGGCCAGTGAGTTGACTGGTTGGGAACTCAACGTGATGAACGAGCAGGATGCCGCAGCTCAGAGTGAAGAGGAGACCCGAAGCTACATCAACAACTTCATGGAACAGTTGGATGTGGATGAAGAGGTTGCCACCATTCTGGTGCAGGAAGGGTTTAGCACCCTGGATGAAATTGCCTACGTGCCTATTGCCGAAATGCTGGAGATCGAGGAATTCGATCAGGACATTGTCGATGTTCTGAGATCACGCGCCAAAGAGGTGTTGCTAACACGCGCCATCGCCAAGGAAGAGGCGTTTTCAGGCTCCGGACCGGCTGAGGATCTGGTGACCATGGATGGCATGGATAATGAACTTGCCTATGACCTGGCAAGCAAAGGCGTTATCACAATGGAAGATTTGGCAGAACAGTCAGTGGATGAACTGATGGAAATCGAGGGGATGGATGAAGAGCGCGCTGCGAAGCTGATTATGACGGCGCGTGCTCCTTGGTTTGCGGACGAGCAGCAAGGTTAGGGCTAATGGGGAGGTCCTTACATGAGTGAAGTTACAGTAAAACAGCTCGCCGATGATGTTGGCATTCCGGTCGAACTGCTACTGACTCAGTTGTCAGAGGCGGGGTTGGCTAAAAATGGAGCGACTGACAGTGTCACTGCTGATGAGAAGATGCAACTGTTGACCTATCTTCGTGAAAGCCATGGTAAAAAACTCGAATCGAGTGAGAGTGGCCCGAAAAAAATCACGCTGAAGCGTAAGACTGTCAGTGAATTGCGCCAACCCTCTGCGACCACGCGCGCGCCAGGCCGTGCCGGTGCTTCCCGTGGCGCTGCTGCCAGCAAAACCGTCAGCGTCGAGGTGCGGCGCAAGCGAACCTATGTCAAGCGGAGTTCAATCACCGAGGACGAGCAGGCGCTAAAGGATGCCGAGGCGGCGCGCAAGGCGCTGGAAGAGCAGGCCGAACAGCAACGCCTTGTCGAGGCGGAATCCGACGCGCGACGCTCGGCCGAAGAGATCAAACGTCAGGCCGAAGAGCAGAAAAGAAAACAGGAACAAGAGGCTCGGCTGCAGGCCCAGGAAGCTGAAAAGCTGGAAGAGGAAGAGCAGCAACAGCGCGAGCAAGACGAGCGCAAGAGAAAAGAAGGCGATGCGCGGCATCTGGAAGAAGAGCGCAAGCGCGAAGAGGAAGAAGCGCGTTATCGCCGTGAAGAGAAAATCCGCGAGGCCAAGCTCGAACAGGAGATGGCCAAATCCGCGAAAAAGCCTGCTGGCAAGGAAGATAAAGCAAAGGGTAAAAAGACGGGTGGCAAGGAGCAGTTACATGTCTCCGAAAACAAGCGCGGCCGCCGTAAAGGCAAGGCCGGCAGGGACCGCTCTTCTGCCTCCTCCTACGATACGCCGACCCAGCACGGGTTTGTGAAGCCCACAGAGCCCGTTATGCATGAAGTAGAGTTGCCCGAATCGATCACGGTTGCCGAACTGGCCCAGAAGATGTCGCTCAAGGCGGCAGTGGTTATCAAGGCACTGATGAAGCTCGGCATGATGGTGACGATCAATCAGACTCTGGATAGGGATACGGCTACCCTTGTGGTTGAGGATTTGGGCCACAAGGCTGTTGATCAGAAGCAGGCCGATATCGAGACCGAAGTGCTCAGTACCTTCGAGCAGGAAGGCGAACAGGAACCCCGAGCTCCAGTGGTCACCATCATGGGCCACGTTGATCATGGCAAGACTTCATTGCTTGATTATATCCGCACAACGCGTGTTGCCGCTGGTGAAGCAGGTGGTATTACCCAGCATATCGGTGCCTATCATGTAGAGACCGACCGAGGAATGATCTCCTTCCTGGATACCCCCGGCCATGCCGCGTTCTCCGCCATGCGTGCCCGCGGCGCAAAGGTTACCGATATTGTAATCCTGGTGGTGGCCGCCGATGATGGCGTTAAACCCCAGACAATTGAGGCAATTCAGCACTCCAAGGCCGCCGGTGTGCCGGTGATTGTTGCAGTTAACAAAATGGACAAACCGGACGCCAATGCAGACCGTGTCATGCAGGAGTTGTCTCAGCATGAGGTAATTGCGGAAAGCTGGGGTGGCGACACGATGTTTGTCCAGGTGTCGGCGAAGACTGGCCAGGGCATTGATGATTTGCTGGATGCGGTGCTGCTGCAAGCAGAGGTTCTCGAACTCAAGGCGGTTAAGGATGCTCCGGCGCGGGGCATTATCGTCGAATCGAGTCTTGATAAAGGGCGTGGGCCGGTGGCCACTGTCCTGGTTCAGTCGGGCACCCTGAAGAAAGGCGATATGATCGTCAGCGGCCAGGAGTTTGGCAGGGTGCGCGCCATGCTGGATGAGAACCGCCGTCAGGTAAAGACTGCGGGACCATCCATTCCTGTCGAGGTTCTGGGTCTTTCCGGCGTGCCGAACGCTGGTGATGACATGATTGCCGTGGCGGATGAACGTAAGGCGCGTGAGTTGGCTGAATCCCGCGGCGAGAAAAACCGTGATACCCGTCTGGCTGCCCAGAAAGCCGCGAAGCTGGATGAATTCTACTCGCAGATGAATGAGGGCGTAGTCAACTATGTCAACATCATCGTCAAGGCCGACGTGCAGGGCAGTGTCGAGGCGCTCAAAGAGTCGCTGGTCAAGATTACCTCTGATGAAGTCAAGGTCAAGATTGTCGCCGCGAGCGTGGGTGGTATCAACGAATCCGATGTCAATCTGGCATTGACCTCGGGCGCCATCATCATCGGCTTCAATGTCCGTGCCGATGCCACAGCGCGGCGTACCGCCGAAGAGCAGGGCGTGGATATCCGCTACTACAGCATCATCTACGAAATTCTCGATGATGTGAAAAAGGCTATTTCCGGTATGCTCTCTCCGGAAGTACGTGAAGAGATCATCGGCCTGGCCGAGGTGCGTGATGTGTTCCGATCTTCAAAACTGGGCGCAATTGCCGGTTGTATGGTGATCGAGGGCACGGTCAAGCGAAATAGCCCCATCCGTGTGCTGCGTGACAATGTGGTCATTTACGAGGGGGCGCTGGAGTCACTTCGCCGTCACAAGGACGATGTTCAGGAAGTCAAATCGGGTACCGAATGCGGTATTGGCGTGAAGAACTACAATGATGTCAAAGCCGGTGACCATATCGAGGTGTTTGAGCGCACAGAAGTGGCGCGTGAGCTCTGAGCGGGTAAACAGACACTATGCCACGCGAATTCAGTAGAACCGACCGTCTGGGTGCACAGATGCAGCGGGATCTCGCGGTGATCGTTCGCAATGAGCTGGACGACCCGCGCCTGGGCATGGTGACACTCCAGGAGGTTCGGGTAGTACGGGATCTCTCCCATGCCACGGTCTTTTTTACTGTTCTCGGAGGCACGCTCAATGAAAAAGAGACTGCAAAAACCCTGAACGAGGCGGCCCCCTTCCTGCGCCATGAACTGGGCCGGTGCATAAAGATCCGGACCATTCCCGAGTTGCATTTCGTTCATGACGATTCGCTCAGGCGTGGTAACCAGTTGTCTGATTTGATTGACCAGGCAATCGCAGAAGACGCCAAGCATCATCACGACTAGGAGTTAACGTTTAGATGGGTCGACGTCGACAGAAGGGTCGTGATGTCCATGGAATACTTTTGCTGGACAAACCCCTGGGAATAACTTCCAACGGTGCCTTGCAGCGGGTAAAGCATATCTTCTACGCCAAAAAAGCGGGACACACCGGCAGCCTGGATCCACTCGCCACCGGTCTGCTCCCGATCTGCTTTGGTGCAGCCACCAAAATATCTGCCTTCCTTCTCGATGCTGATAAGCGCTACTGGGTGCGGGTAAAGCTGGGTGAAACCACAACAACCGCAGACGCCGAGGGCGATATCCTCGAGACCCGTTCTGTGGATGGGATCAGCCAGGCGGATGTTGAAGCCGTACTGAAGCGGTTTGTGGGTGACATTCTGCAAATCCCGCCGATGTACTCGGCATTGAAACATCAGGGCAAACGCCTCTATGAGCTGGCTCGCGATGGCGTTGAGGTGGAGCGCAAACCCCGCCCGGTCACCATCCACGAAATCAAACTGTTGAGTTTCGATCTGCCCGAGTTCGAATTGGAAGTGAGCTGCACCAAGGGAACCTACGTGCGCACCCTCGCCGAGGATATCGGTGCGGCGCTCGGCTGTGGCGCCCATGTGTCGGCCTTGCGCCGCTCCGGTGTGGGCGCCTATTCGGCTGAACAGCTGATCACACTGGATCGCCTGGAGGAGATGGCTGATCATGATTATGCCGAACTCGATGCCCTGTTACTGCCGCTGGACTCGGCGCTGCAGAACTGGCCAGCAGTCAACCTGAATGGGGATATGACTTACTATCTGCGACAGGGCCAGCCGGTAATCGTTCCACGCGCCCCCACTCAAGGCAGGGTGCGGCTGTATGACGACAAAGAGCGGTTTATCGGAATTGGCGAAATCCTGGATGATGGCCGGGTTGCCCCGAGCCGCCTGATGTAAATCGATGCCTGCACGGTGGACTGAGAAACCCTTGAATAAGGATCAAAATTTGCGTGGTTAGATAAAACCTATCATACTTCGCACCTCTGCGATTCCGGACGGCCTAGTCAGCTGACCGGCAATCGATATCCCGGCCATGTTGCATGGCTGTAATGCTGACTCTCTGAACCCATGTCGGAGTGCAGCGAATTAACCCTTACAAAGCATGAGGAAACGAAAATGACTATGACTGCAGAACAGAAGAAAGCGATTGTTGCTGAGTATGGCAAAGATGCCAACGACAGCGGCAGTCCTGAAGTCCAGGTTGCCCTGCTGACTTCCCGCATCAACCAGCTAACAGAGCATTTTGCCAGCCACAAGCATGACCACCATTCGCGTCGTGGCCTGGTGCGCATGGTAAATTCCCGTCGCAAGCTTTTGGACTACCTGAAGTCCAAAAATGTCGAACGCTATCGTAGTCTGATTTCCCGTCTTGGCCTGCGCCGATAAATAAGTATGAGGACACAATCGTGACCCCTATAAAGAAAGAATTTAAGTTCGGCGACCACAAGGTCACCCTTGAAACTGGTGAGATCGCCCGCCAAGCCGATGCGGCCGTTATGATCAACATGGCAGATACCGTGGTGCTGTGTACCGTGGTTGGCGCTAAGTCCCCCAGCGTAGGCAGAGATTTCTTCCCGCTGACGGTCGACTACCAGGAAAAAACCTACGCAGCCGGAAAAATTCCCGGTGGTTTCTTCAGGCGCGAAGGCCGTCCCTCCGAGAAGGAGATTCTGGTCTCCCGCCTGATTGACCGTCCGATCCGGCCGCTGTTCCCCAAAGGCTTCATCAACGAAGTTCAGGTGATCTGTACCGTCAAATCTCTGAATCCCGCGATTGATCCGGAGATTCCGTCACTGATCTGCACCTCTGCGGCACTCTCTATCTCCGGTCTGCCTTTTCAGGGACCAATTGGCGCGGCGCGTGTCGGCTATAAAGATGGCAACTACCTGCTGAACCAGGATTTCACCGGACTGAGCGATGAGTCAGATCTCGATCTGGTCGTGGCTGGCACCGAAGAAGCGGTGCTGATGGTTGAATCGGAAGCCAACGAGTTGTCTGAAGAAGTGATGCTCGGCGCTGTCCTGTTCGGTCATGAGCAGATGCAGGTTGTCATCCAGGCGATCAAAGAACTGGCGGCCGAGGTGAACAAGCCCCAGATGGAATTTACCCTGCCGGAAGAGAACACCGCGCTGATGAGCGCTGTCGAGGCTTCCGCCCAGGCCGCAATCAACGAGGCCTATACGATTGCCGACAAGATGCAACGCTACGGCAGTATCGATGCGGCTGTCGCAGCAACCGTTGAGCAGCTCTGCGGTGGTGAAAATCCCGAATGGCAGGAGGCAGAGGTCAAAGGTGCAATCGAGAAGCTGAAAAAGCGTATCGTTCGCAGCCGTATCCTTGCCGGTGAGCAACGTATCGACGGTCGTGATACCAAAACCGTTCGGCAGATTACCGTACGCACCGGTGTGCTGCCACGGACCCACGGATCGGCATTGTTCACCCGCGGCGAAACCCAGGCGTTGGTAGTCACCACGCTGGGCACCGAGCGTGACTCCCAGATCATCGATGCCCTGGAAGGTGAGCGCAAGGAGCCGTTTATGCTCCACTACAACTTCCCTCCGTTCTGCGTGGGCGAAACCGGTCGTGTCGGAAGCCCGAAACGGCGCGAGATCGGTCATGGTCGCCTGGCCAAGCGTGGCGTACTGGCCTGTATGCCGACCCTGGCGGACTTCCCTTACTCGATTCGCGTCGTCTCTGAGATCACTGAATCCAACGGTTCCAGTTCCATGGCGTCGGTCTGTGGCACCAGTCTGTCACTGATGGATGCCGGCGTGCCGGTCAAGGCGCCGGTTGCCGGTGTCGCCATGGGTCTGATCAAGGAAGGCGCTGATTTCGCCGTACTGACCGATATCCTGGGTGATGAAGATCACCTCGGTGATATGGACTTCAAGGTTGCCGGTACGGAAAGCGGCGTCAACGCCCTGCAGATGGATATCAAGATCAACGGCATCACTCGTGAGATCATGGAGATTGCCCTTGAGCAGGCCAAGCATGGCCGTCTGTATATTCTCGGCGAGATGAACAAGGCGATTGGCGCACCGCGTGCCCAAATGTCTGAGCATGCGCCGCGCATCATCTCTTTCAAGATCGACCCGGACAAAATCCGTGATGTTATCGGCAAGGGCGGCGTTACCATCCGCAGCATTACCGAAGAGACGGGCGCCACGGTTGATGTCACCGATGATGGTATGGTCAAGGTGTTCTCGGTCGACAAGGCTGCCGGTGAAGAGGCGCGCAAGCGCATCGAACTGATCACTGCCGATGTGGAAGTGGGCACTGTCTATGAAGGCAAGGTTGCACGCCTGATGGACTTCGGCGCCTTCGTCACCATCCTGCCTGGCCGTGATGGCTTGGTTCACATCTCCCAGATCTCTGATGAGCGTGTCGAGAAGGTTAGCGACAAGCTGTCAGAGGGCGATGTGGTTAAGGTCAAGGTCCTGGAAGTTGACAAGCAGGGCCGTGTACGCTTGAGTATGAAGGCGGTCGACAAGGACGAATAAGTCCGATTGTCTTGTCCGATACATGAAACGCCCTGCATAGCCAGGGCGTTTTTTTAGTGATGGTTTCAGTCGGGCGAAACCGCTAGCGTAGGGTAAGGGGCGAGCCGAATAGCTTAACACCCTGCCAGCCGGTCTTGATAAAATTTCTGATATTCCGGTGAGTGTCACTCCCCGGGCTGGCCAGTACATCGCGATAGTGCTGGCCAAAGCAGGCCAGTGTCTCCGCTTCTGTCAAATCATTCAACCTGCCGAAGGCAAACACCCGACAGGATCCCTGGTTTTCATCTTCCGCGTTGTTCAGATTTCCATTGCGAAAGGCCGTGGCGGTGAAACTGTAGTGGGCTTCTATAGTTTCCAGGGTCTGTTCAAACGAGAGTGGTGTTCCCGACTTCAGTTGCTGCAGAAAAGCATCAAGGGTCATCGTTCAGTTCCGGACGGTTCCGCCACTATGTGGCTATTAAAAAGATGGATTATTAACAGATGTAAATATTAGCTTATACTAACTGTGATAAATCTCAGAATATCACATCCGTGAATCTCTGAAATGATGCTTGTCCAGCGGGAGTTTGTTTACCCCGCACTCCCCGGACAGCACTGTCTTTTTTCGGGTCCTGATTCTGCAGAATCCAATGCTGTGGTTGGTATATCGATGTTAGGAAATCTCAAGCTACTCTTGCCATTTCTCAGCTGGTTTCGTTTTGTCACTAAAGAGACGCTGAAGGCAGACCTGATCGCGGGGTTTACCGGTGCAGTGATTGTGCTGCCCCAGGGCGTGGCCTTTGCGACCATTGCCGGGCTTCCCCCCGAATATGGGCTCTATACGGCGATGGTAACGCCGATTGTCGCGGCGCTGTTCGGCTCATCCCTGCATCTGATTTCGGGACCCACCACAGCGATCTCTATCGTAATTTTCTCCGCGATACGTCACCACGCCGATCCGGGTTCGCCGGAGTTTATCTCTCTGGCACTGACCATCACCTTTCTGGCCGGTGTCTACCAGCTGGCATTTGGACTGGCTCGCCTGGGTGTGCTGGTCAATTTTGTCTCGCACACCGTGGTTATCGGCTTTACCGCCGGTGCGGCGATTCTGATCGCAACCAGCCAGATCAAGAACATCCTGGGCGTCTATGTCCCGAAGGGCGAGTCGTTTCTGCATACCTGGCAGTTCCTCTGGCAGGAGATCGGCAACACCAATTTTTATGTGCTGTTCATTGCCCTGGCGACATTGCTGGTGGCGGTTCTGATAAAACGGCGTTACCGGAAGATTCCGCACTTGCTGATCGGGCTGGTGGTCGGCACAGTCGTTACCTTGCTGATCAACGGTGTCGAACACGGCGTCAGCCTGGTGGGGGCTATTCCCGGGCATCTGCCGCCCCTGTCCATGCCGGATCTGTCGTTCAGCGCGATCAAACGCCTAGCTCCCGAGGCCTTTGCGGTCGCCCTGCTGGGTTTGATCGAAGCGGTCTCCATCAGCCGCTCGATCGCCACCAAATCGAATCAGCGGATCAACGCCAATCAGGAGTTCATCGGTCAGGGGCTCTCCAACGTGATCGGCAGCTTTTTCTCCAGCTACGCCGGTTCGGGCTCTTTTACCCGTTCCGGAATCAACTACGCATCAGGCGCAAAAACACCGTTCTCGGCCATCTTTGCAGCTATTTTCCTGATGCTGATTGTGCTGCTTATCGCACCTTTCATGGGCTATATGCCGGTTGCGGCAATGGGTGGAGTGATTTTGATCGTGGCATTCAACCTGATCGATTTTCATCACATCAAACTGATTCTCGTCAGCAGTAAGTCGGAGAGTGCAATCCTCCTCACCACCTTTTTTGCCACCCTGTTTCTCGAGCTCGAGTTCGCAATCTATATGGGCGTGCTCTTGTCTCTGGTGATTTTTCTGGCGCGTACATCAACACCGGAAATCGTCACTCTAGCCCCTGATCCGGACCCCAGGGCAGAGAAAAAATCACTGATTTATATTACCGCCAAACCGGTCAAAGCCTGTCCACAGTTCAAGATCATTCGCATCGACATGTAGGTCTATTTCGGATCGTTGAATCATGTTCAGAACCGTTTGAACAGAATCACCGATAATGAAGGAATCAACACCATCCTGATTATTGGCAGCGGCATCAATTTTATCGATCTCAGTGGCGCGGAGATGCTGGTGAACGAGGCGAAACGGTTGCAGCAGCTTGGCGGCGGCCTCTACTTCTGTAATCTAAAACCCCTGGTTTATGACAAGATCGTACGCAGTGGTTTCATCAATAAGATTGGCAATGACCATTTCTTTGATCAGAAAAGAAACGCCATCCGGCGAATCTATAAAAAACTCGACAGGGATATTTGCGCCAGTTGCAGCGCACGTGTCTTTGATGAGTGTGTCTAGCGGCCCTGGATTAACGGGGTGATCGGCTGGCTGCCGAATTGCTCATGCAGATAGGTCGGCAGACGCCTGTCCAGCCAGTATGCCGTTTGCCAGGGTGAACTGCCGGTGACGAAGCCGACATGCCCGCCCTGGCGGGTCAGCTCGAGCCGGATATGCCCGGAAAGCTCATCGGGTGTCGGGATTGTCTCCGGCAGCATGAAGGGGTCGTCCATCGCCTGGATCAACAGGGTGGGCACCTGGATACGCTTCAAAAACTGTTTGCTGCTGGATGCGCTGTAGTAGTGATCGACACCATCGAATCCATGCAGAGGCGCGGTGATATTGTGATCGAAATCACGGAATGTTTTCACCTGTTCGAGATCGATCGCCAACGGCGAGGGCATGCTACGGAACTTGCGCCGGTATGATCGCTTGAGATGGCCAATCAGGTAACCCTGATAGATTCTGGACAGACCCTTTTCCAGGCGCAGAGCACAGTCGTTCAGTTGAAAGGGTACGGATACCGCCACCGCTGCTTTCAGGCAACTGTCCCCGACCTGCTCGCCAAGCCACTTCAGCAGCACATTGCCTCCCAAGGAGAAGCCAATTGCAGCCTCGATATCGCGACCGGTTTTCCGTCTGATGTGCTTGGCGATGAAATCGACATCAGCGGTATCACCTGAGTGATAACTACGGGGCAGGCGGTTGGGTTCCCCGCTGCAACCGCGAAAATGCATGAAGATCGGGTTGAAGCCCTGGTTGTGCAGCGACTGCATGGTAGAGCGGGCGTAGTGGGAATGCAGCGAGCCTTCAAGGCCGTGCAGAATCAGAACCTGGGGTCCGGACTGTTTGCTCACGGGCCAGGCCAGATCGATGAAGTCGCCATCCGCCAAGGTGACGCGCTCGCGCTCAACGGCAATCGCTGGTCGGCGTCGAAACAGTACCGGCCAAAGGGTCTGCAGATGGGGATTTTTCAGCCACCAGGCGGCGCGAAAGGGCATCTGTGGGTCAGTGTTCCTGGCGTCCATACAGGGAGGCATAGAGTCCCTTGTTCTGGATCAGCTGATCGTGACTCCCCTCTTCGACAATGCGCCCGTCCTCAAATACCAGGGCACGGTCGGCCTGTTTTACGGCGCTCAGACGGTGGGCAATGATCAAGGTCGTGCGGTTGGCGAGAAACTGCTGCAGTGCTTCATGCAGATGACGTTCTGTGGTGGTATCGAGCGCCGAGGTAGCCTCATCCAGGATCACCACACGGGGATTGGTCAGCACCATGCGGGCAATTGCCAGGCGCTGCCGCTGTCCTCCGGAGAGTCGCACGCCGTCGCGTCCGATCAGGGTATCCAGTCCCTGATCCAGTTCAGCGATGATCTCCTTGAGTTGTGCGGTTTTCAGCGCCTGCCAGAGCTGATCGTCATCCACCTCGCGGCCCAGGGTCAGATTCATACGCACCGTGTCATTGAACAGGGAAGGATGCTGCAGAACGGTAGCGACATTGTCACGCACCACGTCCATGCCGATTTCCGAGACCGGCACAGTATCGAAAAAGATCTGACCCGACTGGGCAGGATAGAGGCCCAGCACCACCTGCAC
Organism: Sedimenticola sp.; assembly: GCA_002869585.1. GTDB lineage: Bacteria > Pseudomonadota > Gammaproteobacteria > Chromatiales > Chromatiaceae > BM503. The sequence continues at coordinate 9,919 of PKUO01000074.1, read as the reverse complement.
CAGGGTTGTCTTGCCCCCGCCACTGGCGCCGACCAGGGCAACCTTCTCGCCTGCCTTGATGTTCAGCGAGACATTGTCCAGCACCAAGGGACCATCGCCATAGCGGAAACAGACATTCTCCAGGCGCAGGGCGGTGGTCACCTTGCCTGCAAAGGGGTCTTGATTGTGGGGGTAGTCGGGTTCCAGGTCCATCTGCAACAGCCGGTTGATGCGTTCCACGGCGGCGCGTGCGCCATTGTAGGCATACTGAATGGCCAGCACCTCCTGCACCGGGCTCATCATGAACCAGAGATAGGCGAATACCGCCAGCATCTGCCCGATGGTCAGGCCGGAATAGAGCACCATGGCCATACTCAGGGCGCGGAATATATCGAAGCCGAACAGAAACACGGTAAACGACAGGCGCTGTGCCGCATCGCTCTTCCAGGTGAAGGCTGCAGAGTGGCGTCGGATATTGTTCGCCTTGTTGATGATCAACTGGATGTAATGGTGTTCGCGGTTACTGGCGCGGATCTGCTGGATGCCTTCCAGGGTTTCCGACAGGGATTCCTGAAACAGCTGGTAGGCGCTGTTCTCGCGCTTTTTCAACTCGGCCACCTTGCGGCCGAAGACCGTGGTAATGTAGATCACTACCGGGTTGAGCAGCAGAATAAACAGGGCCAGTTGCCAGTGCATCCACAAGAGCACAAAGGCAGTACCCAGGATACTGAGAACCGCCACCAGGAATTTACTCGTGGCCACGCCGATGAAACTGTCAACGGTGTCCAGGTCGGTGACCAGATGGGAGGCCACGGTGCCGCTGCCCAGGGTCTCGTATTCCGACATGGATACCCGTTCGAGGCGCTGTAGCATGCTGCGCCGGATACGGAAGATGACATCCTTGGAGATGATGGTGAACTGGCGCATCTGCCAGACACCCAGCACCAGTGAGACAAGCCGCATCAGCAGCGTCAGCAACAGGATCACGGTGATGTAGAGAATCGGGTGATGCCAGTTCTCGGGAAACAGGGCATTGATCCCCGCCACCGCGGCAGCCGGCTGATCCAGCAGCACTTCATCCACCAGCAGTGGGATCAGCAGCGGTATGGGGACCGCAACGATCGCGCCGAGGATGGCGATGATATTGGCCTTTACCAGTTCGCTGCGGTGGGAAAACACCATCTGGGTAATTTCAGCCCAACTATAGGCCTGGTTGCGCAGCGGCGGCTGTGTCCCGGTTTCGGCGATTGCTGTCGGTGACTTATGCACAGTGATTGATTTGGAACGCTATTCCCGTCGTAGTGTCAGAATGTTCGGTAGTCAGGCATGCAGAGTGCAATTATTCCATGTTTTCTGCGGGAAGAATATTTTCCCTATAAGTGACATACTATTTTTGAACCAGATGGCATGCGTGTTAAAACAAAAAATCCGGATTTTTTATTATGGGCAAGATGTTGAATTTGCGGGCGGTACAGTTAACCGCGCTGGTCTTTGGTCTGATTATCTCCAGCCATTTACTGGCCGATCCGATGTTGACCGGACCGCGCATACAGGGTGGATTATTGCAGGGGCAGGCGACACCGGGTGCCCGTGTGGAGATTGACGGTGAGCCGGTTCGTGTCTCCCCCGATGGCGTGTTTCTTGTCGGCTTCAGCCGCGATCACCCGGAGCAGAGCCGTATTCTGGTGATCAACCCGGATGGCAGCCGTCAGACCGAGGTTGTGGATGTTGCCAGGCGGTAGTACAAAATCCAGCGTATCGATGGGCTGCCGAAACGCCAGGTCACACCGAGCAAGAAGGATCTCGAGCGTATCAGAGACGATGTGGCCCAGGCCAAGCGGGCGAGAAAACACGACGATGATCGTCAGGATTTTTTGTCAGGCTGGATATGGCCGGTTGAGGGGCCCATATCGGGTGTCTATGGCAGCCAGCGCATTCTAAATGGTGAACCCCGGCGCCCCCATTTCGTGGTTGATATCGCGATGCCCACCGGGACACCGGTCAAGGCACCGGCAGATGGCGTTGTGACTCTGGCCCACCCGGACATGTTCTATTCCGGGGCAACCTTGATACTCGATCATGGCCATAAACTGACCTCGTCATTCCTGCATCTCAATAAAATTCTGGTGAAGGATGGTGACCGGGTGAAGAAGGGTGATGTGATTGCCGAAGTGGGGGCCAGTGGACGGGTGACGGGTGCGCATCTCGATTGGCGGATGAACTACCGTGAACATCGCATTGATCCGCAACTGCTGGTGCCACCGATGCAAAAACAGAACTGAGGCCGATGGCTATCGGAACAGTCCCAAACAGCGATATAATTGACTAATTGATCTATGACGCCATCCTGGGGTTTGGCATTGACGCCAACCCCGAGAATTCGCTCCTGACGATGGCCTAAAACGGACAGCCAATAAGATGAAAAAGAAACTACTCACGCTATTGATTGCAACCCTCAGCGGGATACCCTTTGCCTATGGTGAAAATCTGCTTCAGGTCTACCAGTTGGCCCTGGAAAACGATCCCCAGCTACGCGCGGCCAGGGCTACCCGGGACTCCGCGTTCGAGGCCAAGCCACAGGCCCAGGCGGCATTGCGGCCCAACGTCTCCTTGTCCGGTAACGCCAATCATATTAATTCAGATGTAAAAGGCGCCTCGGGTGATACCTACAATTACAACAGCAGTCAGCTCAAGCTGAATCTGTCCCAGCCCATCTATCACCGGGAGTACTGGATTCAACAGGAGCAGGCGGATAAGCGCGTCGCCCAAGCCGAGGTGCAGTACTCGGCCGAAGAGCAGGGTCTGATCTTTCGAGTTTCCCAGGCCTACTTCGATGTGCTCTCGGCCCAGGATCGGCTGGAATTCGCCAAGGCCCAGAATGCCGCGATCGGCAGACAGCTGGAGCAGTCAAAACAACGATTCGAAGTCGGGCTGATCGCCATTACCGCCGTGCATGAGGCCCAAGCCGCCTATGACCAGTCACGTGCAGATCTGATTCAGGCGGAGAACACTCTGGATAATTCCTGGGAAACGCTTTGGGAAATCACCATGACCCCGGTGAACACCATCAGTCCGGTGATCGATGAACTACCCCTCAGTCGGCCCGAACCTGAGAGTCCGGAGCAGTGGGGAGAGGCGGCGCAGAAGCAAAACCTGTCCCTGCAGGCGGCCATCTATGGTGTGGATATCACCCGCCAGGCGATTGAAGTGAATCGCTCCGGCCATTATCCGACACTGGATCTGGTCGGTGGCCATGCCTTCGATAGAACCGGGAGTCCGTCTGGCAGTGATGCTGACAATACCAGTATCGGCCTGCAGCTGAACGTGCCGCTGTATGCCGGTGGTGGGGTTAGCTCCAAGGTTCGCCAGGCGCAGTTCGATTACGAGGCGGCCCAGGAGAATCTGGACAAGCAACGCCGCTCGGTCAACCGCCAGGTGCGCAACGCCTATCGGGGCGTGATCGCCGGTATCAGTTCTGTGGAGGCGCTGAAAGCCAGCACCATCTCCGCCCAGAGCGCACTGGAGGCCACCGAGGCGGGGTTTGAGGTCGGAACCCGCACCATGGTGGACGTACTCAATGCCCAACGGGATCTGTTTCAGGCGATGAGTAACTACGCCACGGTCCGCTACAACTATGTCCTCAGCGGTCTGGAGTTGAAGCAGGCGGCCGGCACCCTGTCCGAGGAGGACCTGGTTCAGGTCAACAGCTGGCTGAAATAGGCTCTAGTAACACTAAGATGGCCAACGGGGCCTGAGGGTCCCGTTTTGTTTTTCATTATTCAGAAAGATTGATTGCCATGTCTGGAAACACATTTGGAAAGCTCTTCACCGTTACCTCGTTTGGCGAGAGTCACGGTCCTGCGATAGGTTGCATTGTCGATGGCTGTCCTCCCGGGCTGGCTCTCAGCGAAGAGGATCTGCAACAGGATCTCGATCGCCGCAAACCCGGTACCTCCCGCCATACCACGCAACGTCGCGAAGCCGACGAGGTGAAAATCCTTTCCGGCGTGTTCGAGGGCAAAACCACGGGAACACCGATCGGCCTGATCATTAACAACACTGATCAGCGCTCCAAGGACTATTCCAAGATCATGGATCGTTTCCGGCCCGGTCACGCTGACTACACCTACACCCAGAAGTACGGGGTGCGCGATTATCGTGGCGGTGGGCGCTCTTCAGCGCGCGAGACAGCGATGCGTGTCGCCGCTGGCGGAATTGCGAAAAAATATCTCAAGGATCGCTACGGGGTTGAGATCCGCGGTTACCTGGCCCAGCTAGGCCCGATCAAGGCCGAGAAACTGGAGTGGGATCAGGTCTATGAGAACCCCTTCTTTTGTCCCGATCCGGATAAGGTGGCGGAGCTGGAAGCCTACATGGATGCCCTGCGCAAGGAGGGAAACTCCATTGGTGCGCGGATCAACGTCGTGGCAACCGGCGTTCCACCGGGGCTTGGTGAACCGATCTTTGATCGCCTAGATGCCGATATCGCCCATGCCCTGATGAGCATCAACGCGGTCAAAGGGGTGGAGATCGGGGCCGGTTTTGAGTCTGTGGTTCAAAAGGGGACGGAGCATCGCGATGAGATCACCCCGCAGGGATTTCTCAGTAACCATGCTGGTGGGGTTCTGGGTGGCATCTCCAGCGGACAGGACATCCTGGCCAGCATCGCCCTCAAGGCGACATCCAGCCTGCGCCTGCCGGGCAGAAGCGTAAACATCCAGGGAGAGGCGGTGGAGGTGATTACCGAGGGCCGCCATGATCCGTGCGTCGGTATCCGCGCCACCCCGATCGCCGAGGCGATGCTGGCTATCGTGCTGATGGATCATCTGTTGCGTCAGAGGGCCCAGAATGGCGAGGTGAATGTCGAGACGCCGGTAATCCCCGCCGCAACCGAGTGAGTGCGGTGATCTCCGCCCAGCGCAAGGTGGCATAATTCTATGCCTTACTGGCGTCTTTCAGGTTTCTATCTCTTCTATTTCGCCGCCCTGGGCGTGCTGGTGCCATACTGGGGCCTCTATCTCAAGGGGTTGGGTTTCAGCGCCATTCAGATTGGCGAGTTGATGGCCATTCCCATGGCGACCAAGTTTGTCGCCCCCTATGTCTGGGGCTGGCTGGGGGACCATCTGGGTCATCGCATGGCCATCGTGCGTCTTGGTTCCCTGCTTACCGCGGTCATCTTTATCGCGGTGTTCTGGCTGACCGGATTCTGGGAACTGGGGCTGGTGATGGTGCTGTTCAGCTTCTTCTGGAATGCGGTACTGCCCCAGTTCGAGGCCATCACCCTGCGTTATCTGGGGAAAGATGTCGCGCATTACGCCCGCATTCGGGTCTGGGGCTCCATCGGATTTATCCTGGCGGTAGCGGTGTTGGGTGTCGCGGTGGATATGCACGGGGCGACGGTTGTGCTACCTGCGCTGTTTGTGCTGTATCTGTCCATCTGGCTCTCCAGCCTGTTTATCCGGGACCCGGATCCCGAGATCCATGCCATTGGCCAGCCTTCCATTGCATCGGTACTGAAACAGCCGGCAGTGATCGCCTTTTTCCTGGTCTGTTTTCTATTGCAGGCCGGACATGGTGCCTACTACGCCTTCTACTCCATCTATATGGAGGAGGTTGGCTACAGTAAAACCCTGATTGGGCAGCTCTGGGCATTGGGGGTGGTTGCCGAGGTGGTGGTCTTTCTCTTCATGCATCGAATGTTGGGGCGTTTTGGGGCACGTAATGTGCTGATCGCCAGTCTGTTGCTGGCGGCTCTGCGCTGGCTGTTGATTGGACATTTCCCCGACTCCCTGTTGATCATGCTATTTGCCCAGACTCTGCATGCGGCAACTTTCGGCACTTTCCATGCCTCTGCCATCCATCTGGTCCACCACTATTTCACCGGTCGTCATCAGGGTCGGGGGCAGGCGCTCTACAGCAGTCTCAGCTTCGGTTTTGGCGGTGCACTCGGTAGTCTGGCCAGTGGTTTTTTGTGGACGGGAGCCGGACCGGGGATAACCTTCGCACTGGCCGCTGGTGTGTCGGTTCTGGCGGCGTTGGTCGCCTGGCGTTGGGTAGTCAACGATCTGCACTGATCTCCAGCATCATTTTTGCCGCGTTCGAGAGGGTCCGGTTGCGATGGGTTACCGCGCCCAGTTGGCGGCTGATCTCGATTCCGGGAAAGGTCAGGATCTTTAGCCTGTTGTCTCCCAGCATGGTTTCCGGCAGCAATCCCCATCCCAGTCCCACATCGATCATCATCATCAGTGTCTCCAGGTAATCGGTCGCCAGACCGGTTTTTATCGTCAGCCCGCGTGGGGTGAGCACGTTCTCCAGCACCTCCCGGGTGTAGGTGGCGGCGGTGGTGAGCACCGCCGGGTATTGCATCAGCTCTTCCAGTGTGACCTCCCGTCGGGCAGCCAGGGGGTGATCTTTTGAAATCACGAACTGCAGGGGGTCATCCCAAAGTTTCACTAACTGCAGATTGGCCGAAGGTCGGCTAGGCAGGGTCACTATCGCCAGTTCCAGTTCTCCCTTGGCGACTTCGGCGCAGGCCAGTTCAGAACCCAGGAACTGGATATCCAGTGATACGTTCGGAAACCGGCTGACGTACTGTTTTAGAATCGGTGGCAACCGGCGCAGGCCGATATGGTGACTGGTCCCCATGGTCAGGGTTCCTCCCAACTCGCCGGAGAGATTCGACAGGCTCCGACGGATATCCTCCATTTCTTCCAATACCTTGCGCGCGCGCGGGAGTAGCTGTCGACCGGCTTCGGTGAGGGCCACCTGTCCCCCGATCCTGTCGAACAGTTTTGTTTCCAGTGAGGCCTCCAGGGCGGCGATACGCTTGCTGACAGCGGGCTGGGTGAGATGGAGTTTGTCACTGGCAGCGGAAAAAGATTCCTGTTTGGCAACTTCAAGAAAAGTTTGTAAGTTATTGATATCCATGCTGAGAAAGTATCTGATTTAAGGTGAAATATATTATTCCATATAAGAATATAAATTATTAAAAAGATGAATTTGAGTTATATGATAGCTCCGGCTATGCTTTGGCTTCAACCATAGAGGTGGATGAACCATGAGCGCAAAAACACTCTACGACAAGATTTGGCAGGACCATGTGGTACGTACCGATGAGGATGGCACATCTCTGCTCTACATCGATCGTCAACTGGTCCACGAAGTGACCTCCCCCCAGGCCTTCGAGGGCCTGCGGCTGACGGGTCGCAAGCCCTGGCGTCCTGACGCCACCATCGCCACCCCCGATCACAATGTCCCGACTCTGGGGCGCAGCAAGGGAATCGATGATCCCATTGCCCGCATTCAGGTGGAGACCCTGGACAAAAACTGCCAGGAGTTCGGTATAACCGAATTCGGCATGAATGATCAGCGTCAGGGCGTGGTACATGTGATGGGCGCCGAGCAGGGCCTGATCCTGCCCGGCATGACCGTGGTCTGCGGCGATTCTCACACCGCGACCCACGGCGCGTTTGGCGCATTGGCCTTCGGTATCGGCACCTCCGAGGTGGAGCATGTGCTGGCCACCCAGACCCTGATTCAGAAGAAATCAAAATCCATGCTGGTCAGCATCGATGGCAAGGTGGGTCCTGGCGTCACCGCGAAAGATATCGTGCTGGCTATTATCGGAAAGATTGGCACCGCGGGTGGCACCGGCTATGTCATAGAATTTGCTGGCGAGGCGATCCGCGATCTCACCATGGAGGGGCGACTCACAGTCTGCAATATGGCTATCGAAGGTGGCGCACGAGCTGGCCTGGTGGCGGTGGATGACACCACCATCGAGTATCTGCGGGGCCGTCCCTACGCGCCAACTGGCGAGATGTGGGACCGTGCTGAAGCCGCCTGGCGACAACTTCACAGCGATGAAGGGGCGACCTTCGATAAAGTCATACGCATTGAGGCGGCCTCTATCAAACCACAGGTCACCTGGGGAACCTCTCCGGAAATGGTGTTGCCAGTGGATGCCGTGGTGCCCAATCCGGACGATCAGTCTGATGCGATTCGGGCTGAAGGCATGCGTCGCGCCCTGAAGTATATGGGGCTGGAAGCGGGTACACCGATCAACCAGATTCGCCCGGATCATGTCTTTATCGGTTCCTGCACCAACGGACGTATCGAGGATCTGCGTGCCGCCGCCGAGGTGGCCAGGGGACGCAAGGTGGCCGACAGCATCGTGCAGGCGCTGGTGGTGCCGGGATCAGGCCTGGTCAAACAACAGGCCGAGGAAGAGGGGTTGGACAAGATTTTCATCGAGGCGGGTTTTGAATGGCGCGAGCCAGGCTGCTCCATGTGTCTGGCGATGAACGCTGACCGTCTGAAACCGGGCGAGCGTTGCGCCTCGACCTCCAATCGCAACTTCGAGGGACGTCAGGGGCAGGGTGGCCGCACCCATCTCGTCAGTCCTGCCATGGCAGCGGCTGCTGCCGTTACCGGACACTTTGTCGATGTGAGGGAGCTCTAATGGACGCATTCAAGACAATAAACAGCGTGGTTACACCGTTGGATCGCGCCAATGTGGATACCGATGCGATTATTCCGAAGCAGTTTCTGAAGTCGATCAAGCGCTCGGGGTTTGGACCCTATCTGTTCGACGAATGGCGTTACCTGGATCACGGCGAGCCGGATATGGACTGTAGCCAGCGTCCAATCAATCAGGACTTCGTGCTCAACAATGCCCGCTATCAGGGTTCGCAGGTGCTGTTGGCTAGGGACAACTTCGGTTGCGGTTCCTCCCGTGAACATGCCCCCTGGGCACTGGAGGATTATGGTTTTCGGGTGATTATCGCCCCGAGCTTCGCCGATATCTTCTTCAACAACTGTTTCAAGAATGGCATTCTGCCAATCAGGCTGGATGGGGCAATCATTGATCAGCTGTTCGGCAAGGCCCTGGGGCAACAGCCGCTGGAGGTCAGGATTGATCTGGAGACCCAGACCCTCAAGCTCGCCGATGGTCAGCAGATCGGTTTCGAGGTGGACGAATTCCGCAAACACTGCCTGCTTAACGGGCTGGATGATATTGGTCTGACCTTGCAGCATGCCGATGAGATCAGGGTTTTTGAGGCCAGGCGTCGTGAGTCGGCGCCCTGGGTATTTAAGGGTTGAATAGACAGGTAGGAGCGGCTTCAGCCGCAATCCAGTTTCAAAGCAATGGTGGCTAGAGCCGCTTCTGCACAACAACAAAGGTTAACTGTGAAATGAGTAAGAATATTTTGGTGTTACCCGGTGATGGCATCGGACAGGAGATCGCCACCGAGGCGGTCAAGGTTCTGGCCTGCCTGCGCGATGATTTCGACCTGGATATCGAGATGGATGAGGCACTGGTGGGTGGTACTGCCTATGACGCCACGGGCACCCCTTTGCCCCAGGTGACTCTGGATCTGGCGAAGGAGGCGGATGCCATTCTGCTGGGCGCCGTGGGCGGCACCAAATGGGAGTCGCTGGACTATTCGGTGCGTCCGGAACGCGGCCTGCTTGGTCTGCGAAAAGAGCTGGGGCTGTTCGCCAATCTGCGCCCGGCGATTCTCTATCCGCAGCTGGCGAGCGCCTCCACGCTTAAGGAGGAGGTGGTCTCCGGGTTGGATATGCTGATCGTGCGTGAACTGACCGGCGGCATCTATTTTGGCGAGCCTCGTGGCGTGCGTACTCTGGAGAGTGGCGAGCGGCAGGGTTATAACACCCTGGTCTATCGCGAGTCAGAGGTGGATCGTATCGTGCGTGTGGCGATGGATATCGCCATGAAACGCAACAAGCGTGTCTGTTCGGTGGACAAAGCCAACGTCCTGGAGTGCACCGAGCTGTGGCGCGAAGTGGCAATTCGCGTCGGCAAGGAGTATCCGGAAGTCGAACTGTCCCACATGTACGTGGATAACGCCTCGATGCAGCTGGTGCGGGCACCCAAGCAGTTCGATGTGATGGTCACCACCAACATGTTTGGCGATAT
>PKUO01000024.1:741-25886 GCA_002869585.1 Sedimenticola sp. | reverse complement strand
CGCTTAAGGTGCTCATAACAAGTGTCCACTAAAAAATAAGTGGACGCTATCCTGACGGCACCAGCTGCTAGATCAAGATGGGATCACCGGACGGTTACGTTGTAGTAGTGGATTCAAGAGATGAAACCCTGCTGTAGAGTGTGCCTTTAAGGTTCTGATTTAACTCAGGAGATAGCAGGAACCGTGTAAACGCTCCCACAAAGCCCATCCCTCTTTCTTCTCTAGCTCCCTGTAGTAAGGAATGGGTAATAATCGCCCTCTTAATAGTTCCTGGCCCCGCCTTCGTCTTGCTATCTCTTCGGGCCTTTCTTCCAATTCGTTCGATATAAGCATCTGCATATACTCCCTCCATTCCTCCAATGTCTGAGGGTTGTACTCGTCGTCCCATTTCTTGCGAGCTGTACTTGAATTGTCCATCTTGGAAGTCATAATAAAAATCCTTATCTAATAATGGGGGTGTATTGTGTCAGGTGTAGGCAAGTAACTCAGCCTGGCGTAGCCCCACAGCGTAGCCCCGTTGATTTTATCTTGATTGAATGTTTCTCTATCTTATTGATTTATATGGAGCCGATGGGCGGAATCGAACCGCCGACCTACTGATTACGAATCAGTTGCTCTACCGACTGAGCTACATCGGCTGGGATGTGTGATGGAAAAGTATAGAGAAAGGCCGGTCAGCGCGGCAACAGATATTTAGCTGTCGCTTTTTTTACATAAGTAGACAACTGTTTCAATCCGATCAATTTCAGTTCCTGGGGGCAGGTTTTCAGGTAACTTGATGTCGAGATCACCCTCTTGAATGTCCCAAAGTTCCTGGCTCTCTTCACTGAAGAAATGATAATGGTTGTGCGTGGTTGAATCATAGAATGCACGGGCAGAATCGACATTGAGCTCTTTTATCAGCCCTTTTTCGGAGAACAGTCCGAGGGTGTTATAGATTGTTGCCTTTGAGACCTTTTTGCCCTCTTGATTGACCATCAGCAACACCTGATCGGCGGTCAGATGTTGGGGCTTTTCAAATAACGCAGAAGCTATTTTCACCCGTTGTGATGTCGGGGTGATGCCCCGGGAGCGTAACAGCTTAATTACATTGCGTTTTTGGTCTTTTTGTGTGTCCATGATGTTGATTATATGCAGACTTTTGGTTTCTGTCTAATTCCTTGTTGCATCGAATGCATAGGGGGCGGGCGGTACAATCGCTTCTCTGTCAAGTAGTAGGTCCGCCATCAGCGCTGCTGAGGCAGGTCCCAGTACCACTCCATTGCGAAAATGGCCCGCGTTGGCGTACAAGCCCTCTACCTCGGGGTGCCTGCCAATGTAGGGAATGCCATGAGGCGATCCCGGGCGCAGCCCGGCCCAGTGTTTTTCCACGGGGTATTTACTCAGTACCGGAAATCTTGATACGGCAATTTCTCTCAGTTCTTCCAGTGCCTGTTGAGTGGTCTGTTTTTCGAACCCGGTATGTTCTACCGTGCTGCCGAACAGGACCCTGCCATCCCTGCGGGGGATGATATAGCGGTCTTCTTCCAGGGTAATGCGTGAGATCACGCCTGGATCAGTTTTAAATAGGATCATCTGGCCGCGAACAGGGGTTATCTCGGGTGGATTCGGCTGGTTTCTCAGGAGTTCACCTGTCCACGCACCGGCACAGACAATCAGTGCGTCTGCGCTGAGCTTGCCTGTGTTGGTTTCAAGGCGGGTGAACTTCCCTTGGGTGATGATGATCCTCCTTGCCTGGGTGAACTCCATAATGTTGACCCCTAGCTTGACGATTTCAGCCCTTAGGGCCTTGGCAAGTCTGGGGTTTCTGATCTGTGCAACCCCGGCCATCCAGATGGCGGAATCGGCTGTTGAGGCAAAAGCAGGTTCTGTTTGGGAGATTACTTCGCCGGAAATTGATTCCAGGGGCTGTTTATGGACTTTCCCCCACTGGATAGCAGATTCTGTGTCACCGGGGGCAATGATCAGCAGGCCGTTCTGTGTCCATTCCGGGTCAATGCCTGTGCTGTCGGCTAATCCTTCAGATAGATTTTTATAGCTGGCCTGACTCCAGGTCGCTAAAGCAGTCACGGAATCGGCGTAACGCCAGGGATAGAGTGGCGAGATGATGCCGCCCCCGGCCCAGGATGACTCCTGCCCGGTCTGCTGCTGATCGACCAACGTGACCCCGGCCCCTGCCAGCACAAGTTCCCGGGCGGTGAGCATTCCGATAATGCCGCCGCCAATGATCAGGATGTGTCCATTATCGTTGGAAGATGCTGTGTTCATCCGAGTATATTACTGTTATTTGGGATAATTTACAGGATGTATGGGTAGTATTTGCTGCTCTAAAGAGAGTGATATGATCCTTTTGTCAGGCAAACTGTAGCGTTTGTCTGTGTCGAGTTACCCATTTATATAAATAGTGCTATCAATTCCATTATGAATAATAAAACCACATCAGGTCTGACCTTAGTAGAGCTAGTGATCACCATCGCGGTGGCCGGGATATTGGCAGGTCTCGCGATACCCAGCTTCAGAGACATGATCCAGAATAACCGAATGGCCAGTCATGCTAATGAGTTGGTTAGCTCTGTCAATCTGGCTCGAAATGAAGCGGTTAAACGCGGGGTTCAGGTGAAGATTAAGGCGGCCGGAACTGCAACTGATAATGAATGGGGCAAAGGCTGGAAGGTCTGGGTTGATGATGACGGTGACGGTACGATCAATGGTACAGAGGTCGTGTTGAGAGACGTTGGTGAGTTTAATTCCAGTATTGAACTCGATAGCACAGGCAATACTTCTTTGTTTGTATATCAGGCTGACGGTTCTTTGGGTGCGGCTCAGACTTTGCGACTTTGTGACTCAACTAAGAGCGGGGAGAAAGGTAGAGAAATCACCATTGCTCCCAGTGGAAGAGTATCTGTTTCCGATTACACATGTAGCTAATTGATAGATATGAAAAAAATAAGCACCAGAGTTACCCCGAAACAGCAAAAAGGCTTCACCCTGATCGAGGTGCTCGTATCATTTGTAATTTTGACTGTCGGGCTGCTGGGTGTTGCTGGTCTACAGATGACAGGAATGAAGTCAGTTCAAGGGTCGGTTTACCGCTTTGAGGCAACCAGATTAGCAGAAGAATTGACTGATCGCATGCGGGCGAACATTCAGGGCGTCAGAGGCGGCGATTACATTTCGACTGATGTGAAAACGGCAGTGGCCTCGATTACGGTTTGCACCTCAAATTGCACGCCAGCACAGTTGGCAGGTAATGATTTTGTTGCTTGGTACGGCGAATTGGAAAGAGTGCTGCAAATCGCTGACAGCGAAAGCACAGCTAAGGCCAGTGTTTCTTGTTCCGATGCGGCTTGTAATCAAGACGCGATAATTACAGTCTCAATTTCGTGGCGTGAACGTGCTGATTTGGAAGAGCGGGATGCCACCAATCCAACAACAATTGCCGCGGCAGATCAAACGACTGTCAAATCATTTTCGCTAAATTCAGTTTTTTAAAGGTGAGGACCTGATGCTTCACAAAAGGATAAGAAAACCATCTAACCAATGCGGTCTTTCGTTGGTTGAATTGATGGTGGCTATCACAGTGGGTCTCATCTTGACCGCAGGATTAATACAGCTTTTCGTTGCAAACAAGCAAGCCTATCGTCTCCAGGAAGGGATTCTGGATATGCAGGAGAACGCCCGCTATTCACTGCAAACCTTAAGTTATGATTTGAAAATGGCGGGACACTGGGGTGGAGTAGAAGCTGATGCTATAAGCTTTACTGCATCCACATCTGACTGCAAGGGAAGTCTAATCGGCTCATCCTTATTTGGTATTAGTGGCATTGAGGGATCATCAACCGCACCTACACCAACAGGGTGCATTGATGACGCTGATTATGTTGCTAACTCCGATGTGCTGATTGTCAGATATGCAGCTGGTGATAATAGAGTAGCTGCAGCTGATCTGAGTAATACTGATAATTCTGGCGATCTTTTTGTGGGTAGCCTTGCAGGCTTTAGCGCTATCCTTGATACAGGCTCAGGATTAGCTACTGAAGAGAGTAGTGGTGGTAAATTTCATGATGGCGCCAAACTTATGGATGGCGTTTACAATTATCCCTACTACATGGCAGCCTATTTCATTCGGCCATGCAGTGTTAAGGCAGGCTCAACATGCGCAGCAACAGATGATAATGGAGAGCCGCTTCCAACCCTGACACGATATATCCTCAGAGGTAATGCACTAACGCAAGAACCTATTGCGGAAGGTGTTGAGCAAATGCAGATAGAATATGGAATAGGTTTGTCTGGTGACGTTGATGAATACAAAGATGCTGATGAAATGACAGCCACTGACTGGAATAACGTTTCGGCTGTACGTATTGCATTAGTCACCCGAGCCGGGAAAAAAGATTTTTCGTACACTGATCCGCACGACTCAAGCAATGCCTATGATTTACCTGGTAATGACGCGGAAGACGATTATTATGTATATGGGGACGATGCTCATTATCGCCGTAAAGTGGTCACCCAGGTAATTCAGATTAGAAATAGTGGGAGAAGCTAATGCAGCATACTAATAGAATGGGTGCAGGCATTTTTCAGAGAGGCGCAGTCTTGGTCACGTCGCTGGTGTTTCTTCTTGTGTTGACATTGGTTGCAGTTATTGCAATGCAATCGACCATTACTGATCAAAAGATTTCAACTAACGTAGCATTCAAAACCAAGTCCTTTGAATATTCAGAAGCACCCAGACCCAAAGCGGGTGATGTTATGGATGCGCATGTATTTGAACGTGGCTGGACAGGTGTTCTTACCGATAGTACGACAGAGTCAGCAGATTACGCGAGTCTGAATGTGGTTGATACAACCAAAGATCTTTATCTGAAAAACGATACTGGGGAGGATCCTTTAGCAAATCCGCCGGTATATACAAAGGATATGGAGTATTCAAGAACTGCAAGTAATGGTGAGACGATTAAGTCTGATATTTCAGTATACCGAAATGGAGCACGCGTTTTGCCTGGGCATTCTGCCGCTATGGTCTCTGGTTATGAGGGGACGGGTAAAGCATCAGCTGGTTCCGGATCGGCTGTTTTTTACGATGTACGTAGCAAGGGTCAGCATGCTGCATCAAATGCTAACACCGTGACTTCGGCCGATGTAAGAATATTGGTAAGAAACTGATTTTTTTTCCTGGAAAAATGTTTTGATACTGGAGTAGATCTTGGCTTCACTGGGTAATAATGATGAAAACTAATTCGAGAGTTTATAGTGCAGTCTTTGGTGGTCTTGTTGGTGTATTACAGTCGGTTGCTGTATTGCATACTTCAGAGGCATACGCTGTTGTTACCGCACACAGTATGTCTGATTTTACCAATTACCCAATTTTGGCCACAGAGAATGCGGCAGTACCTCCCTTTGTCATGCTGAACATGTCTAATGACCATCAATTGTTCTATAAGGCCTACGATGACTGGACAGACGTTGATTCCGATGGGGTTGTGGATTCAACCTACAAACACTCAATCGATTATTTTGGTTATTTTGATAGTTATAAGTGTTATGACTATGATTCAAACAAGTTTCAGCCAGTAGGTATAACGGCAGACAAGTACTGCGATTCCGTATCTGGTGCGTCCTGGAGTGGTAATTTTCTGAACTGGGCATCGATGACTCGCATTGATACTGTACGGAAGATTCTGTACGGTGGTTATCGCTCAACTGATACCTCGTCGGCAACAACGCTAGAACGTCAATACCTGCCAGGCGATGCGCATAGCTTTGCCAAGTATTATTCTTCGACATCTGCGGAAATCGCTAAGTTAACGCCATGGACAGTACCTGAGATTACGTTATGTAGTACGACTTATGCCTCAAATGGAGATTCAGAAGACAGGACTGAGCCGCCATTGATTCGAGTGGCCGAAGGAAATTTCGCACTATGGGCTGCAAATGAACGGCATCAGTGCCATTGGGATGGGAATAGTGAACTAGAGAGTAATATCTTTAACTCGACTCTTGGCGCTACATCAAATAATGGTAATGATCCTGCCACGACAGGATTATCTGCATCATCAAATAACCCAAACTGGACAAATGACAGGTTAGGTGATGGTGATTATAGGGTACGTGTGGACGTTTGTGTTTCGGATGCTTTGCTTGGTAGAGAGAATTGTAAACAATATCCAGACGGCAATCTCAAGCCAATTGGCCTGTTGCAGGAATATGGTGATAATACCAGGATAAAATTTGGCCTAATGACTGGAAGCTATCAGTATAATAAATCAGGCGGGGTATTGCGTAAAAATATTGGTGCGATGACTGATGAAGTCAATACGACTACAGATGGTACATTCAAAGCGCCGCCAGCAAGTGGAAACATTATCAGTACACTCAATGCTTTTCGGGTGAGCGGTTATGATCATGACCCTGGTTATTATAATAATGCTGATAACTGTAGTTGGGGATTGAATAGTTTTACTAATGGAAACTGTACTAATTGGGGTAATCCTCAGGCGGAAATATTTCTGGAAAGTTTGCGCTATCTGGCTGGAAAAACAGTTAATTCATCATTTAACTCAAATGATAGTGGTTATATAAACAACCTGGTTACTGCGAGTAGTTGGACAGATCCGCTGGATCATGACAACTATTGTGCGGCTACAAACATTATTAACTTTAATGCAAGTGTTTCTTCATACGATACAGATGATCTCGGGGGAGTTTCTGATCTTTATAGTTTTGGCAGTTTAAATACCTACGTCGATGAAATAGGTGTTGATGAAGGTATTGCTGGAAATAAATATTTTGTGGGTGAAGGATCTGTCGCAACTGGTACCGATGGAATCTGTACGCCTAAAACGCTAGCGAATTTTTCTGATGCGGTGGGTATTTGCCCAGAAGCGCCACGGTTAGAAGCCGGATTCGATATTGCTGGTTTGGCGTATTATGCAAACACTAAAACAATTCGTAATGATATTTTGGATACGAACGTGGATGTTGTAGATATCAATGTAAAAACGTATGGAGTTTCATTGGCACCTGCGTTGCCTGTTATTACCGTACCAGTGTCTAATGGCAATACTGTAACTATTCTTCCTGCCTGCCGAAATGAAAGTATCGGTGGCAACTGCGCTATCGTCGATTTTAAAGTGGTGCAAGCCCATACGGTCCACAACGATGGAACAGCATCCGGCAAGTTTTATGTTAACTGGGAAGATAGTGAGCAGGGTGGCGACTATGATCAGGATATGGCGGGTGTTATCAGTTATACCCTTTCAGGAACCAATATAACTGTAGATACCAATGTATTTGCTGACTCTACGCCAAACAGAATGGGCTTCGGTTATGTTATTTCAGGAACTACTCAGGATGGATTTCATACACATTCAGGTATCAATTTTTTCACCGCTTTTGCTGATCCAACGGGCGTTCTCTCTTGTTCAGATGCTGCGATAGATTGCGAAACAGGAGAGCCCACATCGTCAGTAACTTATACTCTTGGAAGCACGGCAGGTGCCGGGTTGCTCAAAAACCCCCTTTACTATGCTGCAAAATGGGGTGGTTTTAACGATCTTAATGGCAATCAAAAACCTGATCTCACTGATGAGTGGGATGACCGTGATGCTGACTGGGTGAAGGGAAATCAGGATGGTAAGCCTGATAATTACTTTTTCGCTATCGATCCTGCTACCCTTGAAGATGCGCTGAGGCAGGCCTTCGATGATATCCTGGCAAAAGCAGCTTCAGGTACTGCAGCAGCTGTAGTCTCGACTAGTCGTGAAGGTCGTGGTGCAATCTACCAGGCTCTGTATGAAACCCAGAAAAAAGATGGGTCAGGTGATGAAGTGAAATGGATAGGTACTGTTCGTGCTTTCTGGATTGATAAATATGGTTATATGCGCGAAGACACGAACGGTGATGCATCACTCGATAGCGGTGATAAGGCGATTGATATTAACTATGAAAATGGTGATATCCGAATTTATTACTATACAGTGGATGCCAGTGGTGCATTAACTTATTCGGGTGTTTCTGATGGAATTGGAAGTGTTACGCCTATTTGGGATGCAAGTACACAGTTGTCGAGTAAAACGCCTTCCACTAGAAATATATTCACTTGGATCGACTCTGACGATGACAATTCTGTCGATTCGTCGGAAGTGATTGATTTTGATTCAATAACAATTGATTCAACCAATTACTATTTCTTGGATGTAGCAACTGAGTCCGAGGCTGATACGCTGGTGGAATATGTCAGGGGTACGGACCAGTCTGGACTTAGGTCGCGTACATTGGGCACTACAACCTATAGACTTGGCGATATTGTCAATTCTACACCGACGGTAGTGGGTGCCCCTGCGGAGGCTTTCGATCTGCTTTACCAGGATGAAACCTACGCGACTTTTCGCAAGCAATATAAGAACAGGCGTCAGGTCGTTTATGTAGGTGCAAATGACGGTATGTTGCATGCATTCAATGGTGGTTTTTTTGGGACTGATGCTAGTGATAACCATACCTTTGCTACTGATCCAGGAACTGAAGCTTTGGGAGAAGAGTTGTGGGCCTATGTTCCGATGAATCTTCTGCCGCATCTCAAGTGGCAGGCCAGTCAGGATTACACTCATGTCTACTATATGGATGCAAAGCCGCGCGTATTTGATGCGAAAATTTTCAGCCCTGATGCTGATCATCCTGGCGGATGGGGTACTGTGCTAGTTGCAGGTATGCGGTTAGGCGGTGGCGCAATGACCATCGATACTGACGATGACGGTACATACGATAAAACGCTGCAGCCGGCGTATGTGGTAATGGATATAACAAATCCTGAAAAGGACCCAACTGTACTTGCGGAAATAACTGCGCCAGATTTGGGATATACAACCTCTTATCCAACAGCATTTGCAGTGCGTGATGCCGATAATAGCGGAGATAATAAATGGTTCCTGGTTTTTGGTTCAGGTCCCAATGATGCTACAAAAGCAATTCGAGATGACGGAGTCAATGCCGGGTTATATATATATGACCTCGATTCTAAACAGTTTGTAACAGGCTACAACCCTAAAGACCTTGGAGAGACGGAAGATAATTCATTTGTAGGCGATCCCGTTTCGGTTGATTGGAATCTCAGTTTTAAAGCCGATTCCCTCTATTTCGGGACTGTAGGCGGAACAGAAGTTAATCCCATTGGTAAGATGTATAAAATGGCGATCAACAAGGCTACCGGACCGGGTGGTTGGACTGACCCCAAAGTTCTTATAGATGTTGGGCAACCTGTAACGCCAACGCCCACAGTGGCTTGGGACAAGAAATTCAATAAATGGGTATTCTTCGGAACCGGCAGGATGTTTGTTGATGGCGACCAGCAAAGTACCTCTGCCCAGACTATCTATGGAATCCGCGATCCTGGTGGTAATACTTCTGTCGCAAAAACAGATTTGGTAAATGTCACAGATGTGAAGGTTTATACCGATAATTATGTAAGCACCACTATGACAGCTCCCGATACCGTCAATACTGGAAATAGTGACGGAACGGTCACTTTCAAGGAGTTGGAAGATTATATCAATACCTATGATAGCGCAGCTGATGGCCCAGATATGCAGGGCTGGTATAAAAATATGCCATACGGTAATAGAGATGCAGACGCAGCTGATGAACCCAGTACTCGTTCATTCAGTACTTCGGCATTGATGGGTGATATATTGTTTACCTCGGCTTATGCACCTGGTGACCATATCTGTAATGCACAGGGTACTAGCAGTCTTTATGGTTTGTACTATCTGACGGGGACAGCATCTTCTGACCTGGAGATTTTTGGTCTTAGTTCAACAGATACCCATGGGCCAGCATGTGATAGTCAGGGCAAGCGTATCTTGGATGTTGTAGACCTCGGAGAGGGCCTTTCCTCTTCACCCAGTATTCATATTGATGACCCTGAAAATACTGAAGGTGAAGGTGGTGTCACAGTGATAACACAAACAGGTACAGGATCAATCGAAAGACGCAAGGCAGATACCTCGGGTAGTGAGCGAAGCGGTGAAGTCTCCTGGCGTGAAGAACTCGTCCATTGATGAGTTCAATATTTAGGATAGGTGCAAAAATGCGAAGAGAAAACGGTTTTACTCTGATTGAGTTGATGATTGTTGTAGCGATCATCGGCATTCTTGCTGCGATTGCCTATCCGAGTTACCAGGAGCAAGTGATGAAATCCCGTCGGTCAGACGCTCAGTCATTGGTGCTGGATGTGGCAGCCAGGCAGGAGAGGTTCTATTTCGACAATGGCAGCTATGCTGACAAGTTGAGTGCCCTATCATATAGCGCTGATACTATTGATACACCAGAGGGATACTATTCGGTTGCTATTAGCGCATCTTCCGCAAGTTCGTTTACGGTGACTGCAACCCCGCAGGGTGCTCAGGCATCGGACAAATGCGGCAATTTGAGTCTTGATCAGGCAGGGCAAAAGACGAAAAGTGGAACTGCAGACCTGGGTCAGTGTTGGTAGTCAGTTAATTTAACAAGTCGTAGCCATATGGCTACGACTTGTTTTGCTCTTTTCTCAAATCCACCGGCAGCGAAAACACAACATTCTCCTCCCGCCCGGAGAGTGAGCGGACAGATGCAACGCCATACGCCTTGAGTTTCTCAAGCACTTCCTCGACCAGCACTTCCGGTGCGGAAGCACCCGCGGTGACGCCCAGTTTTACATCATCTTTCAGCCATGCTTTATCGATGTCGTTTGCGCCGTCGATCAGGTGGGCTTCCGCGCCGAATTTCTCGGCAATCTCCCGCAACCGATTGGAATTCGAACTGTTTGGAGAACCTACGACCAGTACCAGGTTGCATTGCTGGGCCAATTCTTTGACCGCATCCTGCCGGTTTTGGGTGGCATAGCAGATATCGTTTTTCTTTGGACCCTGGATGTTTGGGAAGCGCTTTCTAAGCGCATCGATAATGGCCTCGGTGTCATCCATTGACAGGGTGGTCTGGGTGACGAAGGAGAGTTTGTCCGGGTTTTTAACCTGTAGATTTTTGACATCGTCGGCGGTAACCACAAGGTAGATGCCACCGCCTGAATTACGCTCGGTGTATTGCCCCATGGTCCCTTCCACTTCGGGGTGACCGCGATGGCCTATCAGAATCACCTCATGACCGCTGAGGCAGTGTCTGGCGACTTCCAGATGAACCTTGGTTACCAGTGGGCAGGTGGCGTCAAAGACGCGCAGATGACGGCTTTCTGCCTCATCGCGTACCGCCTTGGAAACGCCGTGTGCGCTGAAGATGACGGTGTTGCCATCGGGGATCTCGGAAAGTTCGTCGACAAAGATGGCCCCAGCCCTGCGCAGGCTTTCGACAACAAAGCGGTTGTGGACCACTTCGTGGCGCACATAGATGGGGGCGCCGAATACCTCCAGTGCCCTTTCGACGATTTCGATGGCGCGGTCGACGCCGGCGCAGAAACCACGGGGATTGGCGAGCAGTATTTCCATATCAGGTCGTGACGGTTGGGTTGGTGATTTCAAGAATTTCGACGGTGAAGACGACATCCTTTCCGGCCAACGGGTGATTGAAATCTACCTTGACGCTATCCGCGTCCAGCTCGACCACCATGCCACCCACTTCTGTACCTGACGGCGCCTCGAAGCCGATAACCAGGCCGGGTTCCAGTTCGATGTCGGCAGAAAAATCGGATCGATCCATGGTCTGGACCTTACCCTCATCGCGTGGCCCGAAGGCCTGATCAGCCTCCAGCAGCAGGGTCTGCTTGTCGCCTGTTTTCAGACCATACAGGGCCAATTCAAGCCCTTCGCTGAGATCGCCCTGACCGAGTGTTACCACTGCGGGCTCCTCGTGGAAGGTGGATATGGCCTCGAAACCATCGGCGGTGGAGAGTGAAAAGTGCAACCTGACCTGGCTGCCGGGGGTGATTTCATGATTTGATATGTTCATGTTTTGGATCGTTCAGTCGCAATGGCCTGCAGGGCAGGCAGGTGCAGGTCGAATTGTTTGGCATTGATCAGGGCGCGCTCAAGCCTCGCCGGGGCACTGCGACCCATGCACTGATGTTGCGGATCGCCATTGAATGCATCGACCATGGCGGTGATCAGCTTGTCATGATCGAGATAGCTCTCTGTCATCGCCTCCTGCAGGGTAATGATGTCGGTAGCCACTTCCCGCGCAAAGGTTTGATGATTTTGCCAAAGCTCACCGACTGTTCCGCCGGTCTTCAGGCCGGCGATATTACTGGTGAGAATATAGAGATTCTTGACGACCAGTTCGAACAGCAGTTCATCCGGGTTGTTGAGGACCCGCGCCTGGATAGCGATCGTCCCCAGTGCGTCGGCCAGGAGTTGTGCGTGAGGGCCAAAAACCGGAGAGGGGATGATCACCTTGGTATCCATGCCCCTCTTCTTTTCGAACCAGACCGAAATCACGGTGGGCGCTTGTACACCCGCCCAGTCTCTCGGTAATAACTCATTCTGCAGCAGGCAGAGTTTATCCCTCCACTCGGAAGGGATCTGTTTCAGCACCCCGGGGAGCTCCTGCTCAGCAACGGCGATGAATACGGCCAGGGGATCGGTTATCGTTTTGGCGGCATCCTGCATATCGATGGTGCGGGTCACAGGATAGACCGGGTGGCCGAGGCGCAGAAAACCGCGGGCGAACACGCTGCCCATTTCGCCGATGCCGACTACAACAATGGCTTGCTTCACTTCTCTTTACTCCAGTACACCTCTGAGCCGCCATTGCTGCGCGCCAGAACACGGGCCATGACGAACAACAGGTCAGACAGGCGGTTAAGATACTTCAGCAGTGCTGCGCTGATCTCCTCGCCCTCAATGCCCGCCAGATGACTGGCGCGGCGCTCGGTTCTACGGCAGACAGCGCGTGCGTGATGGCAACTGGCGGCCTGCAGGCTGCCGCCCGGGAGAATGAACTCTTTCAACGGGGGCAACTCTGCGTTCAGTTCATCCAGGCGTTGCTCAAGGTAGGTGACTGATTCTTCTGTAATGGCCTGATAGCCGGGCATCGCCAGTTCACCACCGATATCGAACAGGCGGTGCTGCACCTGGGTCAGTATATCCGCCAACTGTTTCGGCGGTTGCTGCGCAACTAGCACCCCCAGCAGGCTATTCAACTCATCCACACAGCCAATGACCTCGATCCGCGGGCTGTCTTTTTCCACGCGCCTGCCATCTCCCAGGCCGGTAGTGCCGTCATCGCCGGTGCGGGTGTAGATTTTTGAGAGGCGGTATCCCATCTGTTTGAAACCTGTGGCTGGAGTGAGGTGGAGAAGTATACCAATTGCTGGCGTTGCAAGAAGTGCCAAGCGGATATAAATGGTTTTTACGATGATTTTCGCGGCCTGAAAACAATGTTTTGCATTTGTTACGCTTTAAAACTATCATATACTTTATAAATCAATTTAGATTTAGAGTGTAATATTATGTATTTAAACGAAAAATACCTAAGAAAATATCTGCCGGTCTATGAGGTTAAGGAGTTGTCTCTGGAAGAGGCCCTGCTGGTGCTTGCAGCAGACAAGGAATACGGAAGATCAGATATTTATTTTGAAAAATCAATGTATTGCAATCAGTATGATGAGCAGGGCCTGTCTGCCGCGGTGGCGTGAAACGTTTTAAAGCCAACGACAGCAGCCCTTGGTTTGATCAGGGTGGGCCTGATCAGGGAAGAAATTCCTGGGTGAATAGCAGATAACCAAGCACCCCCAGAAGCACAAGAATAGCAACAAACTGCATAATGATGCAGATGCCTGGCAGGCCGTTACAGACCGTGCTAAACCGGCAAAGTGTACAGTTCCGCATCGCGATTACCTCCTCTACTGCCCGTATCGAATCCGGATCAACTAATGCCTGTGGATGATTATAATGCATTAGTGAATTATCATCTTCTCATATACCTTGCTGGGTGACAATTCTCCTGGCGAACACCCGCAACGCTACACGCTGGCTGTGGAAAGTATTACACTGTAGCGCTTCGTTAACGGTGCACTGCTGTTAACCATATGATATTTATGGGAAATTAATATGTTTATCGAAGGGCCGATGAAGATTGAAATCGCCGAGCCGGCAGACGGCCAGGGCAAGCTGTTGATGGTCTCATTTACACCGGAGTTTCAGGTGGCAGAGATCGCCGATCAGGTATCAGAATTCCGCGGGTATCTTGCCTCACTGGAAGCGAGCATGGCCCCTGAAACCAGTATTGATGCGCGTACCCGTCAGGGAATGATGATCGTGCACCAGTTTGCCGAGCAGATGCTGCCGCATATCGCGTCAGGCGATCTGGCGCTGGACGAGACAATGATCGTGCAGATCCGCCAGGAACAGCAGGCCGGTGCGCTGGTGGACCTGCTCGCCCAGTCAAAAATATGAAATTGTCTGGTCTAAACCATGAGTGACCACTCACCCCGTATCGGTTTTGTCAGTCTCGGCTGCCCGAAAAACCTGGTGGATTCCGAACGCATACTGACCCAGTTGCGCTCCGAGGGCTATGAAATATCGCCCTCTTATCAGGGGGCAGATCTGGTGGTGGTCAACACCTGCGGTTTTATCGATGCCGCGGTGGAAGAGTCGCTGGACGCCATCGGCGAGGCGCTGGATGAGAATGGCCGGGTGATCGTCACCGGTTGCCTGGGTGTCAAGGAGGACGAGGTGCGCGCTGCCCATCCCGATGTGCTGGCGGTTACCGGTCCCCACGATTACGAATCGGTGATGCACGCGGTGCATCTGCATCTACCGGCACCCCATGATCCCTATGCCAGCCTGGTGCCGCCGCAAGGGGTGAAGCTCACCCCGCGCCACTACGCCTACCTGAAGATTTCCGAGGGCTGTAACCATCGTTGCACCTTCTGCATCATCCCGCAGATGCGCGGCGATCTCGTCAGCCGTCCGTTGGGGCAGGTGTTGCAGGAGGCGGAAAACCTGGTCAATGCCGGCGTTCGCGAACTGCTGGTAGTCTCCCAGGACACCAGCGCCTACGGTGTCGACATGAAGTACAGGCAGGACTTATGGCAGGGGCAGTTGGTGAAGACCCGGCTCAGGGAGCTGGCCCAACGGCTGGGCGATTATCAGGCCTGGGTGCGACTGATGTATGTCTATCCCTATCCGAGTGTCGATGAACTGATTCCACTGATGGCCGAAGGGAATATCCTGCCCTATCTGGATATGCCGCTACAGCACGCCAGCTATCCGATCCTCAAGGCGATGCAGCGCCCGGCCGCGGCAGAAAAGGTACTCGAACGCATCCAGCGCTGGCGCCAGGAGTGCCCCGACCTCACCCTGCGCAGTACCTTTATCGTCGGTTTCCCCGGAGAAACCGACGATGATTTCCAGCAGCTTCTGGATTTTATCCGCGAGGCGAGACTCGACAGGGTGGGCTGTTTTACCTATTCGCCGGTCAAGGGAGCGGCTGCCAATGCCTTGCCCAATCAGCTACCAGAAGCGCTCAAGCAGGAGCGCCAGGCGCGCTTTATGGCCGTGCAGTCGGAGATCAGCGCGGAGAAGCTGCAAGAGAAAATCGGTAGAGAGATGATAGTCCTGGTGGATGAAGTCTATCCGGAATTGGCCCTGGCGCGCAGTGCTGCGGATGCCCCGGAGATCGACGGAAACGTGGTGATACCCGGTGGTTGGGATCTGGAGCCAGGGGATTTCGTGGAGGTCAGGATTACCGGGTCAAAGGCCCATGATCTGGTCGCCGAGCCGGTCGATACAGAGGAGTGACGGCGCTCTTCAATTGAAAAGGGTGTTGGAGGAAACTGACCCCAACACCCTTAATACAAAACCTTGCGCTTAAAGCCGGCTTAGAAAGCGGGTCCGTTGCTCTTGCCCATTTTCTTCAGCATGGTTGCCAGCGGGCAGAAACCGGTAAAGGCGGATTGCAGCAGATTGGCGCCCACAAAGGCGGTAAACCAGAGCCAGTTAGGGCTATGATAATGGGACAACAATAAACTCACCAGGATAGCGGCACCGGCGAAAGCAAAAACTATGCGCTCAACAGTCATTTTTTGATATCTCCTTGGATAGACAAAATGGTAAACGAGAGCCGCCGTCACTGCCTCGCGGCAAATAAATATTAGCATATGCTAATGTAGTGTCAAGACGCGGCCCTGGATGAATCAATTTAAGAGGCGTAAGCATGGCGACCAGTAGTGACTATCATCAGACATTGATTTCCAATCTCAAGCAATTACTGGCGCAGTTGCCGGATGTGGAGAACGTGGAGGAGATACAGACGCATATTTCCACTGTGCTGCTGGCCGGTCATTTCGCCTACAAGATCAAAAAGCCTCTGGATCTGGGTTTTCTCGATTTCTCCACGGTCGAGCGGCGCAGGCATTGCAGCCATGAGGAGATTCGTCTCAACGGCCGCCTGGCGCCACAGATCTACCTGGACGTGGTGGAGATCCGGGGCAGCGCCGAGTCGCCGCAACTGGATGGCGACGGCGAGGTGATCGATTATGCGGTGAGGATGCAACGCTTTTCCCAGGATGATCTTCTTTCAAGAAAAGTCGCCGAGCTCAGGCTGGAGACGGTCAGCGCCATTGCCGACCGTCTGGTGCAGTTCCACAGGGAAATCGCGGTTGCCCCCGAGGCGACTGAATACGGGACCCCGGAAACTGCGGTATTCCCCATGCGACAGAACTTCGAGCAGATCCGCGAACTGGTGGACAACGATGAAGCGCTGCAACGGCTCGCTGTGCTGGAATCCTGGACCGAGGAGCGTTATCGGCAACTCTACCCCTTGATGGAGAAGCGCAAGGCGGATGGCTTCATCCGTGAGTGTCACGGTGATCTGCACCTGGGCAATATTGCGCAGGTCGAGGGTGAGGTGGTGATCTTCGACGGCATCGAATTCAACCCGAACCTCAGCTGGATCGACACCATCAGCGAGCTGGCGTTCTTGCTGATGGATCTGGAGGAGCGGGGCAGAGCAGATCTGAGTAACAGCGTTCTGAACCAATACATGCAGGGCAGCGGTGACTATGCGGCTCTACCGCTGCTGCGTTTTTATCAGGTCTACCGGGCGATGGTGCGCGCGAAGATATCGGTGATACGCCTGAGTCAGCCCGATCTGGAGGAGGCAGAGAAACAGGCCGTTTACGCCGCCTTCTTTGGCTATCTGGGCCGTGCCGAGGCCTACACTACCGCTCAGGCACAGGGCGTTGTGCTGACCTTCGGGGTCTCAGGTGCTGGCAAAAGCACCGTGACCGAGAGACTTATCCAGCAGTTGCCCGCGGTGCGTATCCGCTCCGATGTTGAGCGCAAGCGCCTTGCCGGCCTGGATTCGGACGGTCGTTCGGAATCCGGCCTTGGGGAAGGTATATATACCGCCGAGTTCAGCGCCCGGACCTATGCGCATCTGGTCGAACTGACGATGGGGATCAATGCGGCTGGATTTATTGCCGTAGTGGATGCCACATTTCTCAAGCAAAACCAACGCGCCCTGTTTACTGATCTGGCCCAACTGTTGGACGTGCCGGCCCTGATCCTTGATTTTCAGGTAGCCGAGGATGAGTTGCGGCGGCGTGTCGCTGCCCGCAGCCTGTCAGGTGGTGATGCCTCCGAGGCGGATCTTCGGGTGCTGGAAGCGCAATTGGCCAGTGTCGAGCCGCTGACAGCCGCGGAGCGGCAGCTGAGGGTAGTGATCAATCAGCAAGGGGATCTGCCCCTGTCGGAGATACGGGCACGGTTGGGCGAATAAAGCCCGCGGCCTCCCTGATCATTGCTGCATCGGCCTCTTTGCGGTGGGCATTTTCGCTGATATGCCGGCGCCAGGTGCGTGCACCCGGCTGGCCCTGAAACAGTCCGAGGATGTGACGGCTGATACGGCTCACCGGCGTGCCTTGCCGCTGTTCCTCTTCGATGTAGGGCATCAGCTGCTCGATGATGTCGTGACGGCTGGGCAGGGGATGGTGATCACCGAATATCCGTCGATCCGCATCGGCCAGTATCCAGGGGTTGTGGTAGGCCTCGCGGCCAATCATCACCCCATCCACCTGCTTCAGCTGCTCCTCGGCCTGATCCAATGTCAGTATGCCGCCATTGATGACGATCTCCAGATCGGGGAAATCACCTTTTAGCTGATGCACCGTGGCATAGCTGAGCGGCGGGATCTCGCGATTCTCTTTCGGACTCAGACCCTCCAGCCAGGCCTTGCGGGCATGCACAATAAAGGTGCGGCAACCTGCCTCGGCGACAGTGCCGACAAAATCGCAGAGCTCCGCATAACTGTCCCGGTCATCGATGCCGATGCGGTGTTTGGTGGTGACGGGTATGGCGACTGCATCGCTCATCGCCCGGATGCAGTCTGCCACCACTTTGGGTTCCGCCATCAGACAGGCGCCGAAACGGCCGGACTGAACCCGATCGGATGGGCAACCCACATTGAGATTGACCTCGTCATAGCCGCGCTTCTCTGCAAACCTGGCGCAGACGGCCAGCTCTGCCGGTTCACTGCCGCCCAGTTGCAGCGCGACCGGGTGTTCGGATTCATGGAAGGCGAGAAAACGCTCCGGATCACGATGCAGCAAGGCGCCGGTCGTCACCATCTCGGTATACAGCAATGTATGGCGCGTGATCAGACGTAGGAAATATCGACAGTAGCGGTCGGTCCAGTCCAGCATCGGGGCGACGCAGAGTTTGTGATCGGGCATGACTCGTTCGTGTGATTAAAACATGGGCAAAATAACCTGAGTTGATGCAGTTGTCGAATTAACAGGCCTTGGAAGATCCGGCGGGCCTCTGGCTCACCGGATCTTTGGCATCTAGTTTCTGCCGAGTTGCTCGGTAGCGAATCTGTGCGGGGTATGACAGCCGACACAGTCCCAGGTTTTGTT
The DNA here is from genome assembly GCA_002869585.1 of Sedimenticola sp. GTDB lineage: Bacteria > Pseudomonadota > Gammaproteobacteria > Chromatiales > Chromatiaceae > BM503. The sequence goes on along the minus strand of PKUO01000024.1, from coordinate 7,042 downwards.
GGGGTGTTTGGGGTCGTCGAAAGTAGCCGTATGACAGGCGATACAGCGGTCATCACCCACTAGGTAGCCGGTGGGGCCTATGCCCGGATAGTAACCGGTCAAGTTCGGTTTCTCTTCGCCCAGGGTATCCGCGGTATGGGTGCCGTGACAGGCATTGCATTTGACCATGGTGTGGGTCATGAATGACTCGGCATGCTCTTCCACCAGTTGGCTGTCGGTTTCGTGACAGCCACCGGATAGGCAGGAGTGATCATACTCGATAGCAAAGCTGGTATCGAAACGCGGGTCCAGGGCAGTAGCGCTACCGTCTGAGCCTGAACCTCCGTGGTTCTTTCCGGCAATGGCGGGGGCATGTGTTGCAAGGGCAGCCAAAACAAACAGTGAGATGGCTGAGGCTTTTGAAAGAATCCGTGTCAGTTTCATCAGTCTGTCTCCTTAGTTAGCTCTGGCCAGTTTCACGGCGCAATGTTTATAGATGGGTTGCTTGCAGTCGGGGTCCACCCAGTTCATGGTCAGGCGGTTGGCATTCACCAGCCGTCCCTCATTCTGGGCAATATCATCCGGGTCCAGGTCACCAAAGTGCATGGTGGTGAAAACCTGGCCTGGCTTTACCGTGTCGGTGACCTTGGCCTTGACCATGATCTCACCGCGGCGCGTCGCCATATGCACCATATCGCCGCTGAGGATGCCCATGGCGCTCGCGTCACTGGTGCTGATCTCCACGTAATTCTCCGGTACCATCTGGTGCAGCTGGGCGATGCGTTTGGTCTTGGTGCGGCTATGGAAGTGCTCAATGACACGACCGGTAATCAGCCAGAAGGGGTATTCGCTGTCCGGCATTTCAGGAGCCTGCTCGTAGTCCACGGCCCAGAGGTAGGCGCGGCTCAGGCCATCAGGATCTATCCAGGGTTTGTCCGGCGTGCCACCCTGGGTGTCTTCCCAGTTGGTATTGAAACGGCCATCGCCATACAGCCGTCGACCGCCATAGACGTCCTCTACCGTTGAGGGCCATTGGATGCCATTGTTGGCTTCCAGTGCAGCGTAGCTCATACCGCTCATGTCACAGATGGTGCCCGCAGTGCAGGCCTTCCACTCTTCAAAGGCCTGTTCCGGGGTTTCAAAGGTGATCAGTGAATTGCCGTTTCTGTCCGCGAAGCGTGAATCCATCGCCGCGAGCTTATCGGCCATCATCCTGGTGATATCCAGATCGGAGTAAGCGCCATAACCATTATCGCGCAGTTCAAAACCTGCGGGATTTACCGCCTGGCGGCCGATATTCACCTTGCGTTCCGAGCAGGTATAGACGCCGGTTTTCTCGCCCCACATGGCGGCGGGCAGGAACATGTCGGCAAAGTGGATGCTTTCCACGGGATCATAGATATCCTGAACCACGACATAAGGGCGATTGGGATTATCAAAATCCAGGTAGGCGTAGAGTTTGTTCAGATCCGGCAAGGTCACGGCGGGGTTGGTGCACTGGATCCAGAATACATTCAGCTCGCCGTTGCGCAGCATCTCCACATGGCTGTTGATCTCTGGTTGCAGATCGCTATTGGAGGTGATCGGCGTGGGCTTGCGCGGGGGTATCTTGCCGTTTTCGATGTTCCAGAAATTTTCAAGCTCACTGACATGCGTCGGGTTGTAGCAATTGCGATACCCGGCCAGGGCAGAGGAGCCGCCCGCCTCACGGTTGCTCATGGCGGTGGCCTGTCCGGTGATACTGAATGGCGCGGAACCGGGGCGGCCGATCTTGCCCATGATCAGGTGCATGGCGCAGAGCATGCGCACCGTGTTGGTGGCACCCATCGACTGGTAAACACCCTGAAGAAACAGTGAGAGTGTCTCCTGCGAGGTGCCGATCCACTGGGCCGCGGTGATGATTTTGTCCGCCGGGACTCCGGTGATGGCGGCAACGGTATCCGGTGTGTATTGCGCCACGGTTGCTGCCATCTCAGCGTAGTTGCGGGTATGCCGCTCGATGTAATCGGCATCCGTCCACTGATTGGCGATGATCTGCTGGACGATGCCGTTGATCAGCGCCAGGTTGGTGCCGGGGTTGAGTTGCAGATGTAGATCGGCGCTGCGTGCAGTCTGTGTACGGCGAGGATCAACCACGATCAGCTTGGGGGCGCGCCGGGAACGGCGGGCGAGGGCGATCCGGCGCCAGAGTTGCGGATGCATCTCCGCCGGATTCATGCCGAACAGGAACAGGCAGTCGGTGTTTTCAATATCGTCGTAGCACCCAGGCGGTCCATCGGAACCGAAGGTGGTAAGATAGCCAACCACTGCCGCCGCCATGCACAGCCGGGTATTGGAATCCATGGTGGCAGTGCCGATGGCGCCTTTGCCGAGTTTGCCAAAGGCGTAATACTCCTCGAGTGTCCACTGGCCTGTGTTGTAGGTGGCGACAGAATCAGCCCCCAGGGGTGAGTCAACCGCGTCGATAATCTTCTGGCTCAGAATGGTGGTCGCCTGATCCCAGGTAATTTTCTCCCATTCGCCGTTCTGATCGCGAATCATCGGATAAACGCCCCGTTCACCCACGCGCAGATCCTGGTTGTTTAGTATTTTGTGTTCATACAGACCCTTGACGCACATACGGCCGGCATTTGTCGGGTGCTTGCCGTTGCCGCGCACCGCCACCGCGCGGCCGTCATGATCGATGCCGATCTCCAGTCCGCAACCGAAGGAGCAAAATCCGCACACTGAATAGTTCCAGTTGATCACGTTATCGAAGTGGTCATCGGCCAGCGCCTGCTCGCCGGTCAACAGGTTAAGCACACCTCCGCCAACGATGGCCTGCGAGGAAAGGGCTGCTCCCCACTTGAGAAAGGTTCGGCGTCCCTGATTGCATAGATTGGGATTAGTGCTCAGAGATTTAACCTCTCCAGGCGTGAAAAGGGCTTTGGTTTTGAATTGTTTGCTACTCATCTTTCCTCACTTGGCGTTTATCGCTTTTTTGCTGGATTGGACGATTTCAACAGATGGTGCTGACTCTGCCAGGCGTCGATGCCATCTTGGAGACTGCCGGCATCCTACACAGGTTGCCGAAGTGATGAGTTTCAGGATGTTTTCAACATGTAACAGATTGTTTCAAACGGGGGAGATGGCAGTAAAAACTGATATTTGTCAGTAATTTAGTATTGTTCTAGCGGGTGCTTTTCAGAAGAAACGCCAATGAAATGCCAGGGTTGGGTGATTTATTCCCAGATTGCTTAAAGATTCCTAATACTGTGCCTCTTATACATACGATCCCTGATGTTGTGTGGTGATTGCACTGGCACTTACGATGTAATGGGCTGGCCTAACCACCTGGTCAAATAGCGCAATAACCGGCTCGCGGCATACAATAATGGCGATCGACAATAAACATAAGGCCAGCCGTGTAGCGCTCTTTACTGATGAACCCTCAGATTCAGATCAGAAGGATTCAGGGAGTGCGAATCCCTGGAAAAACATGGTCATGGACGATAAGAAGGATATCCACTGGGTAACCCGCATGGTCCTGGTCGACTATTGCTATCCGGCGGCGCTGTAGCAAGTCAGTACCAATTTGATCACGAATTCCGTCATCCGTTGTTCTTCTTCATAGGGGGATGCTCAGGAAAAGATTGAACACTGGGGCAGGATTACAATCAATACCGTCCGCATTCATCATTGAATGACATGGCGGCAGAGCGTCTATTCTATGTATATGCGACCGGAAATCCATGCCAAATGATCGAGATTAGAGCCAAACGGGTCTACCTGCCTGCCAGTCCGGGCGATGGCTTGCGGGTGCTGATCGATCGGGTCTGGCCACGAGGCAAGTCGAAAGAACAAGTGCAAGCCGATCTGTGGCTGAAGGAACTGGCACCGACTACAGCTTTACGCAAGTGGTTTGCCCATGATCGGTCAAGATGGGTCGGATTCAGGCAGCGCTATTTTGCAGAACTTGATGCCAATCCGGCAGGCGTTGCCAAGCTGCTTGAGATACCTGCTAATGCCCCGCTGACACTGCTGTACTCAGCGCGTGATATGGAGTGCAATCAGGCGGTTGCCCTGAGAGATTACCTGTTGGCAAGGTTCAATCAGAGTAGCAGATCGCCCAAAGCTTGAGTTCAATAGTCAAAAACTATTTATTCGATAGAATTAATCATATTTATCTATTGTTCGTTGTGGCCTACTCTATAGGTATGGTCGTCATTAACAGTCCGGTGCCGTATTGATAGCTTGTATTTCAGGAGATAAAGATGAGCGATAAACCCAAATTGACCACCACTGGTGGCGCACCTGTCGCCGATAATCAGAATGTGTTGACCGCAGGCAGTCGTGGGCCGATGCTGCTGCAGGATATCTGGTTTCTGGAAAAACTGGCCCACTTTGATCGCGAGGTGATTCCCGAGCGGCGTATGCACGCCAAGGGTTCTGCCGCTTACGGTACCTTTACCGTGACCCATGACATCACCCAATACAGCAAGGCCAAACTGTTTTCCGAGGTAGGCAAGAAAACCGACCTGTTCCTGCGTTTCTCTACCGTGGCCGGTGAGCGTGGGGCGGCAGACGCCGAACGCGATATCCGGGGCTTTGCGGTGAAGTTCTACACCGAAGAGGGCAACTGGGATATGGTCGGCAATAACACGCCGGTGTTTTTCCTGCGTGACCCGTTGAAATTTCCGGACCTGAACCATGCGGTAAAGCGCGATCCCCGCACCAATATGCGCAGCCCCCAGAATAACTGGGATTTCTGGACCCTGCTGCCAGAGGCGCTGCATCAGATCACCATTCTGATGAGCGATCGCGGTATCCCGCGCAGCTACCGTCACATGCATGGATTTGGTAGCCACACCTTCAGTTTCATCAATGCCGACAACGAACGCTTTTGGGTTAAATTTCACTTCAAGTCCCAGCAGGGTATCGACAACCTGAGCGATGCTGAAGCGCAGGATCTGGTGGGTCAGGACCGGGAGAGCCATCAGAAGGATCTGTACGAGAGTATTGAGAACGGAGACTTTCCGCGCTGGGATTTCAAGGTGCAGATCATGCCGGAGAAGGATGCAGCCCAGTATCGATTTCACCCGTTCGATCTGACCAAGGTGTGGTCGCACAAGGATTATCCGCTGATCGATGTCGGTGTACTGGAACTCAACCGCAATCCTGACAACTACCACGCCGAGGTCGAGCAGGCGGCCTTTAATCCGGCCAATGTAGTGCCGGGCATAGGCTTTTCGCCCGACAAAATGCTCCAGGGCCGGCTGTTTTCCTACGGCGATGCCCAGCGCTACCGGCTAGGGGTGAATCATGCGCAGATTCCTGTCAATGCGCCCCGTTGTCCGGTTCACAGCTTTCATCGTGATGGCGCGATGCGTGTCGATGGCAACTATGGCAGTACCAAGGGGTACGAGCCCAACAGCCTGGGTGAATGGCAGCAACAGCCGGAGACCCGGGAGCCCCCGCTGGCCATCGAGGGGGCTGCGGATCATTGGGACTTCCGTCAGGATGATGATGACTATTACACCCAGCCGGGTGACCTGTTCCGCCTGATGAGTGAGGCGCAGCAACAACTGTTGTTCGAGAACACGGCGCGCTCCGTGGGAGGGGCGGATATCCAGGTGCAGAAACGCCACATCAGTAACTGCCTGAAGGCCGATCCGGGCTACGGCGAAGGGGTGGCCAGGGCACTGGGTATCTCGTTGAGCGAGATTCCGGGCTAGACTCACTGGAGTCCATCAAAGGGTTCAGCGGAGGCCATTTGCGCGCTCCGCTGAACCGGCAGGCAACCACTCTCCCCTCTTCACCCTTCTCGTTCATTCCCGCCCGGGTGAAAGTTTCGCCATCAGGCTGTTTTTCTAAAGAACTCAACCCTGCAGTCGCTACAGACTTAAGACAAACCGTCTTTTTTAAAGGCGTCTGGGCCTGCATTGTCGACTCGATTTCAAATCTTATCCAGGCGGGTGCGCAGTCGGTAGCGTCAAAGGCTTGTTATTAATGATATTTTCGCTGGATAACATCCAGGTGTTGGAAATGGACGAAGGTGCGGGTAATTGGATAGTTTGGCTGGCAAGGTGAAGACAGGGCGATAACATGTTGGTTTCTACCAGGCCATCGGTTTTGTTGGTCTATATTCGGGTGCTATTGGGTATTCTTTGCCTGGTGCTAATTCACGGCCAGAGCATCGCCAGGGTGGACTTTGCCGCGAAAAAACGTATTTTTATCCTAATGAGCGGAAAACCCCGCCGTTCAGGACGGGGATGGATAGCGCGGACACGATAGAGCCTGATTGTTGGTCAGGTGTTATTGCCGCATGGATCAGATACACTTT
>PKUO01000024.1:0-733 GCA_002869585.1 Sedimenticola sp. | reverse complement strand
CCGACCGGCGAACAGCAGCGTCAGATGCGCCGCTTCGTCGGGTCGTGCCGGTTCGTGTTCAACAAGGCATTGGCATGGCAAGGCGAGCAGTATGCCGCCGACAAAACAATTAAATTCAGTTACACCACGCTGGCAAACCTGTTGCCGTTGTGGAAGCAGGACCCCGCCACTGCATGGCTCAAGGTGTCGCCAAGCCAGTGCTTGCAGCAAACGCTAAAAGACCTGGAGCGGGCCTACAAAAACTTCTTCGCCAAACGTGCTGACTTTCCGCGTTTCAAGAAGAANCGTTTCAAGAAGAAAGGTCAGTCGGATAGCTTTCGCTATCCGCAAGGCATCAAGCTCGACCAAACCAACAGTCGGATTTTCCTGCCAAAACTAGGCTGGGTGCGTTATCGCAACAGCCGAGAAGTGCTGGGCGTTGTGAAAAACGTCACCGTGTCCGGCAAACACGGCAAGTGGTTCGTGTCGATCCAGACCGAACGTGACGTCGATCAGCCTTTGNGGCACGTTCTACGCACCGCTCAACAGTTTCAAGCGGCACCAGGACAGGCTGCGTAAGGCGCAGCAGGCCATGAGCCGCAAAACGAAGTTCAGTAGCAACTGGAAGCGGGAGAAATCGCGTATCCAGAAGATTCATGCCCGCATCGGCAACGCCCGCCGCGACTACCTGCACAAGACCTCAACCGCGATCAGCCAAAACCACGCGATGGTGTGTATCGAGGACTTACCGGTG
>PKUO01000041.1 GCA_002869585.1 Sedimenticola sp. | reverse complement strand
CGAACTGTCCCACATGTACGTGGATAACGCCTCGATGCAGCTGGTGCGGGCACCCAAGCAGTTCGATGTGATGGTCACCACCAACATGTTTGGCGATATTCTTTCCGATTGCGCGGCGATGCTCACCGGCTCCATCGGTATGCTGCCTTCGGCTTCGTTGGACGAGAACGGTCGTGGCATGTATGAGCCGATCCACGGCTCTGCTCCGGATATCGCCGGCAAGGGCGTGGCCAATCCTCTGGCCACCATTCTCTCGGTTGCCATGATGCTGCGTTATTCACTGGACGAGCCTGATATGGCTGAGCGCATCGAGCGGGCGGTGATCAGGGTCCTGGACCAGGGGCTGCGCACCGCCGATATCATGTCCAAGGGCATGACGCAGGTGGGCACGGAAGTGATGGGAGACGCCGTGGTGGCCGCGCTTCAGGATTGATGGGCTGACCTTGAGTCGCCAAAACCGCTGGTAAGCCCCGGCTGCCAGCGGTTTTTTTTATCAATTCGCTATGCAATCGATGCGAGATGGTTACAATAGGGAATTAGTGTCTGTTTGGCATGAATTTAATTCAAGAAAAGGGTTGAGAGAGTCAATGAAACGCGTTGGTTTTGTCGGTTGGCGTGGGATGGTCGGTTCTGTACTCATGGAGCGCATGCGCCAAGAGAATGATTTTGAGTATATCGATGAGCCGGTTTTTTTCACCACCTCACAGGTGGGCGAAGCGGGTCCGGATATCGGTAAGCCTATCCCTGCGCTGAAGGATGCCAGCGATATTGATGCCCTGAAGAGCATGGATGCGATCATCTCCTGTCAGGGTGGCGATTACACCAAGTCGGTATTCGGCCAACTCCGCGATGCGGGTTGGCAGGGATACTGGATTGATGCCGCCTCAAGCCTGCGCATGGACAAGCAGAGCGTGATCATACTGGATCCCGTGAATTTGAACGTGATCACAGACGCACTGGGATCTGGTGTGAAAAACTTCATCGGCGGGAACTGTACTGTCAGCCTGATGCTGATGGCGCTGGGTGGGTTGTTCAAGGCGGATTTGGTGGAGTGGGCGACGGCCATGACCTACCAGGCCGCATCCGGTGCAGGCGCCAAGAACATGCGGGAGCTGCTCAATCAGATGGGCAGTGCCTACGGCGCGGTGAAGGGACTGTTGGATGACCCTGCATCGGCGATTCTGGATATCGATCGCAACGTGGCGGACGCCATGCGCTCAGATACCTTTCCCAAGGACAATTTCGGGGTTCCGCTGGCGGGAAGTCTGATCCCATGGATCGACACCCAGCTGGACAACGGCCAGAGCCGGGAAGAGTGGAAAGGCGGTGTCGAGACCAACAAGATTCTCGGCCGCGAGGATAACCCGGTGCCGATCGATGGTCTGTGCGTCCGGATTGGCGCCATGCGTTGCCACAGTCAGGCGTTGACCATCCGGCTGAAGAAGAATGTGCCGGTGAATGAGATTGAGGGTATTTTGGCTTCAGCCAATGATTGGGTGAAAGTCATCCCGAATGACCGACAACGCACCATCCAGGAACTGACCCCCACAGTGGTCACCGGGACGCTGAGTGTGCCGGTGGGAAGACTGAGAAAGCTGGCGATGGGAGAAAACTATCTTTCGGCCTTCACCGTGGGTGACCAGTTGTTGTGGGGCGCAGCAGAACCCTTGCGTCGCATGCTGAGAATTTTGCTGGAACGGGAGTGATCCAGTTCAGGGACAGGTTGTTGACAGAGAAGAAGAACACTCAAATCGGAGTTTGATGAGCGATTCTACATTTAATGTGGCGGTGGTTGGTGCTACAGGCGTGGTTGGCGAGGCGATGCTTGCCATACTGGCAGAGCGTAAATTTCCGGTTGGGGAGATATACGCTCTGGCAAGCAGCCGTTCAGCGGGCAAGCGGGTCGAATTTGGCAAACGCATGATCAAGGTGAGCGATCTTGCTGATTTCGACTTCTCCAAAGTGGATATCGCGCTCTTCTCTGCGGGCGGAGAGATCTCCAGGGAGTTTGTCCCGGTCGCTACCGGCGCTGGTGCAATTGTCATCGACAACACCTCTGAGTTTCGCTATGACGACGATGTGCCTCTGGTCGTCCCGGAGGTTAATCCGGGGGATGTCGGACGCTACACCGAGCGGGGCATCATAGCCAACCCCAACTGCTCAACCATCCAGATGCTGATGGCGATCAAACCGATTTACGATGCGGTTGGCGTTGAACGGATCAATGTCTGCACCTATCAGGCGGTGTCCGGTAGCGGTAAGGATGCCGTTGAAGAACTGGCACGTCAGACGGCACTTCTGTTGAATGGAAAGTCGTTGAAGCCGGAGATTTACCCCAAACAGATAGCATTCAATGTCCTGCCCCAGATCGACCGCTTCAAGGACAACGGCTATACCCGCGAAGAGATGAAGATAGTCTGGGAGACCCGCAAGATTCTGCACGATGAGCAGATCCAGGTGAATCCCACCGCTGTTCGGGTGCCGGTATTCTTCGGTCATTCAGAGGCGATACATCTCGAGACAAAAGATAAGATTACGGCTGTAACTGCCCGTGGTATATTGAAAAAGGCGCCTGGAGTTAAAGTATTGGATAAACATGCCGATGGGGGTTATCCAACCCCGGTGAGCGAATCTGCCGGCAGTGACTTCACCTTCGTGGGAAGAATCAGGGAAGATATTTCTCATGCGCGGGGTCTTGATTTGTGGGTTGTTGCCGATAACGTTCGTAAAGGCGCGGCATTAAACAGTGTTCAGATTGCTGAGATTTTGGTAAAAGACTATTTATAAGCTATAGTTAGCTGATAAACATTAAGCTCATTCTATCAAGGGAATCTAGTCCAGGAACTTGCGGATAGAGAATAATCAGCGACTGTTTTTCGCAAATATTTGCGTAGAGAATAAGGAAAGGAAGGGGGACGCATGGTCCGTAAAACATCCCTGGCAGTAGCTCTGGCGCTGGGAATTTCGCCGTTAGGCGTGCAGGCGCTCGGGTTGGGTGAGATCAAGCTCAAGTCGGCATTGAATCAGTATTTTTCAGCAGATATCCAGCTGATGTCGGTCGAGGAGGGAGACCTGGAGGACATACGGGTCACTCTTGCATCCCAGGAGGCCTTCAACCGTGCCGGTGTCGACCGGCCGTTCATATTGACCAAGCTTCAATTCAAGCCTGTTCAGCTACCGGATGGCACCAGTGTTATTCAGCTGAGCAGTCGCGACCCGATTCGCGAACCCTTCCTGAATTTTCTGGTCGAGGTCAACTGGCCCAAGGGAAAAGTGCTGCGTGAATACACCGTGCTGCTCGATCCGCCGGTAACCCTGGATCGAAAGCCGGCCCCGGTGCAAACCCCGAAAGCCAGCGCACCCGTCGCCAGTGCGGTCTCGGATCGCATGGACAAGACGGAATCGGTCGTTACCCAGTCGGATGTCTCCTGGGCGGGTGGCCCGGCCGCTCAATCAACCGGCCAGACCGCCGGTGGCGATTACGGTCCGACCAAGCGCAATGACACCCTTTGGAGTATCGCCAAGCAGGTCCGGCACGACGGGGCCTCCATGCATCAGATGATGATGGCGCTGTTCCGCAGCAATCCCGAGGCGTTTATCGCCGAGAACATCAACAACCTCAAAGTAGGCCAGATTCTCAGAGTGCCGGATCGCCAGGATGTGCTCTCCTACAGTCAGCGTGAAGCCTACAACGCATACAGCCGGCAGGTTCAGGAGTGGCGGGCCGATCGCCAGCCGGTCCAGGCCGAGGCGCCGGCAACACCCATAGAGAAAGTGACCCGGGTTCCGGCAACCGGCGAGGTTGCCGCGGAGACAGCGCCTGGCACAGATGAACTGAAGATCGCCACGGCACGTGCCGAGGGTACAGGCGAGGCCGGCCCCAGCGAGGGTGATGACCCGGCCAAAGCACTGGAAGAGGTGCGCCAGGATCTGCTGATTGCCCAGGAAGCCAAGGCTGGCGCCGTGCAGGAGAGCCAGGAGCTCAAATCCCGTGTGACGGACCTGGAATCCCAGCTCAATGATCTGCAGCGACTGCTTGAACTGAAAAACGACCAGTTGGCCCAGCTCCAGGCGGCCGTTACAACCACGGATGAGATAGCAGCCGAAACGCCGGCGGGTGATGCCGTGGAAGCCGAGGCCACAGATGAGGCCGAACCGGCAGCCGAGGCGGTCGATGAGACACAGACACCCCAGGCCGTAGTGAACGATGCGGTTGAGCCTGAGGCGGACCTGGTTTCTCCAGAAACAGCGGCCCCTGATGAAGAAGCGATGGACGCCAAGCCTGCCGAGGTTGAGGCCACCACTGAACAGGCGGCAGAGGAAACAGCACCTGTCGCAGAAGAAGCACAGCCGGCAGAAAAGCTGGAACCGCCGAAACCGGTAATNATTGGCGGCATAGTGGTCTTCCTGGCGCTGATTTGGGTCTGGATCAGCCGGCGGCGTAACAGCGCTGATTTCCAGGAAAGTATCCTGGTCAGCACCATAGATGACGATGATGACCAGATTGGCAGTCCGGAAGTCACCTCTCAGACTACCGAAGAGACATCATTCCTGAGTGATTTTTCGCCCAGCGATATCGATGCGCTTCAGGATGAGACGGGCGAGGTGGACCCGTTGGCGGAAGCCGACGTCTATATCGCCTACGGACGTTATCAGCAAGCCGAGGAGTTGGTCAGACAGGCGATAGACAAGGATCCGGAACGCCTTGAGCTAAAGCATAAGCTGGCGGAAATTCTGTTTGCAACCAAGGATAAGGATGCCTACCTGACCCTGGCGGAAGAGCTGAAATCGGCAGGCACCGAAAGCAAGGACTCGGCCCTGTGGGGCAAAATTGTCTCCATGGGTACCCAGTTGGCGCCCGGTGCGGCACTTTTTGCCGGTGCGGCATCCGCCTCGGATGATCTGGGTCTGGATGACCTCGCCTCGATGGATGATGCCCTGGATGCGGATCTGTCCGATGAATTCAATCTCGACGATTTCGATGCGAATTCATCTGTATCGGATGAGACAGTGCAGGCCAACCGCAGCGATCTGGACTTTGACATGGATCTCGGTCTGGATGAGCTGAATAAGGGCCTGGGCGAGGATGATACGAACATCAGCGGTGGCATGGGCGGCCTTTCCGGTCTTTCCGGGGATAATGATGAGACCGATATCGATCTGGGTCTGAACCTCGACGAGGAGACCACGGCCCTTGATCTGGATGAGGTGGAAAAGCTCGAGACGGCCATGGACGATGTCCTGAGTAGCACCGATCTGGACGAAGACACCGATATCAACTTCTCTGCTGAGCAGGAGTCCCGCGATTTGGGTGCCTTCGACGAGCCCACTTCCGAAGTCGTGCAGCTGAAAATCGGCGATCCTTCGGATGATGCGGAAGTCGCTGATCTGGCTAATGAAAACGATCTGGATTTTGGTGATCTCGGGGATCTGGATGTGGACCTCTCCACGTTTCAGAAGGGAGCAGATAGTGTTGATAATCTGACGACTGACCTGACCGATGAGCTGGAATCCACTTTGGATGAAGACTCCTATTCACTCGATGATCTGGAACTTGGTGAAGATCTGGATATTCCCGTCGCCGAGGAAGAGGATACCGGAGCTGAAGATGAGGTAAGCACCAAAATCGATCTGGCGCGCGCCTATATCGATATGGGTGATCCAGATGGAGCACGCGATATACTGGGCGAAGTGATGGACGAGGGCAGTGATAGTCAGAAACAGCAGGCGCAGGCATTGCTCGATTCGCTGGCCTGATATCTAACACGGGGGTTCACAGCCTCCATGATCTAAAGAGGGGCGCATCAGCGCCTCTCTTTGTTTTTGTGCAGATGCTTTTGACTGGAAAAGGTAATTGTTAATGCGTTTGGCGATGGGAGTGGAGTACGACGGCACGGCGTACCACGGTTGGCAGACCCAGGGTGACGTACCCACTGTGCAGGAAACACTGGAGCAGGCGCTATCGAAAGTGGCGAACCACCCGGTTACCGTGCAGTGCGCGGGCAGAACCGACGCCGGGGTGCATGGCTTGGGACAGGTGGTGCACTTCGATACCGAAGCGATGCGTTCCGAGCGTAACTGGCTGCTTGGCTGCAACGTTAATCTGCAGAAGGATGTCAGCGTCAACTGGGTGACCGAAGTGCCAGCAGATTTTCATGCCCGGTTTTCAGGTATCAACCGCCGCTATCTCTACCGTATTCTCAACCGCTGGAGCCGTTCAGCTGTCTGGCGGGATCGGGCCGTCTGGATTCACCATCCGCTGGATCATGAGGCGATGCACCAGGCCGCCCAGCATCTTCTCGGCAGCCACGACTTCTCCTCTTTCAGGGCGGTCGGTTGCCAGGCAAAGAGCCCGGTGCGGACCATCATCGATATCAGCGTCACGCGCCAGGAGGACCATATTCTGATCGATGTGAAGGCGCACGCCTTCCTGCATCACATGGTGAGAAACATCGCCGGGGTGTTGATCGCCATCGGTAAGCATGAACAGCCGGTTGAGTGGACGCGTGAGGTCCTGGAATACCGGGACCGGACCCTGGGTGGGATTACCGCTCCTCCCCAGGGGCTCTATCTGGTCAGTGTCGGCTATCCGGAGCAGTACAATCTGCCTGAGAATCCAGCGCTCTGAGAGACCCAGCCCGGGGTGTTTTGTGAATTTCTGTGAGAGAATGGGTTTCTCCCTGTCCGATGTTGTTGTATCGTTGATCGCTTCATGAGAACCCGTGTTAAAATCTGCGGTATCACCCGCGCTGAAGATGCCAGAACCGCTGTGGATCAGGGGGCCGATGCCATTGGTCTGGTATTCTATCCACCCAGTCCCAGGTCTGTGACGCCGGAGCGCGCAGCGGAGATTGTGCAAACATTGCCGCCGTTCGTGACGGTGGTAGGGCTGTTTGTCAACGAAGACCCGAACAGGATCGAGAGCATCCTGTCCCGCGTCCCTCTGGATTTGCTCCAGTTCCATGGCGATGAGCATCCTGCAGAATGCAGTCGATATGAACGGCCGTTTCTGAAAGCGGTCCGAATGCGTGAGGACATTGATTTACGCGCATTGGCCGAAAGCTATGCGGATGCCAGGGCGCTGTTGCTGGACAGTTACCGCAAGGGTGTCCCCGGCGGGACGGGCGAAAGTTTCGAATGGGATCGGATACCGCCGGAGTTGGCCGGTACTATCGTGCTCGCCGGCGGGCTCGGTCCAGACAATATTGAACAGGCGATTCGTAAGGTGAGGCCCTATGCCGTGGATGTCAGCGGCGGGGTGGAACGGGATAAAGGCATCAAGGATGCTGACAAGATCGCAGCATTTATGCGAGGAGTAGAGAGTGCCAATCGATAATCAGGTTGCCGAAAACCAGATCAATTTTGACAGCATGCCGGATAGCCACGGCCATTTCGGGCCCTATGGCGGCCTGTTCGTGGCGGAAACCCTGATGGAGCCCCT
>PKUO01000056.1 GCA_002869585.1 Sedimenticola sp. | reverse complement strand
TGATGTTGATACCGATCTCTCGACTAAGTGGTACAAATCAGCTGCGGCCGACGGTCACAATCTGGCCATAAAAAAGCTCGATCAGTTGGCATCAGTTAAATCCATTTCAGGAGTTGATAATCCAGATACAGGGTTGCGGTTTGTAAAGGCAGCCGCATCCAATGATACTGCCGTGCTGAATCGATTAATTAAAAACGGCATCAAAATTGATTATCAGGATACTGCTGGCAGAACAGCACTGTATGAGGCTGTGATTAACAACAATCTGCCTGCACTTAATTTTCTGCTCGATCACGGAGCCAGCGTAGCTATATCTGATCACTTGGGTGATACACCTCTGATAGCTGCAGTAAAGTTGAACAACCAGGTAATTACCAAACTCCTGATCAAACATAAGGCTATTGTTGATGCCACGGATAAATATGGCAATACAGCACTTCTGATTGCCGTCAATAAAAACCTGCCAAAAATGGTAAGGCTGTTATTAGCCAACCGGGCTAATGTCAATATCAAGAATAATGCAGGTGAATCCCCAATCTCAGTAGCTTCAATTAAAAAACATGAGGATATCATCGCGGCATTGACGAAAAGTGGAGCTGTACCTCCCTCCGCTAAAAAAAGAAACAAGCACAATATATCGGTATCTACTTTTGAAGCTGACTCGCTTTATTCTGATTGGCCTTTATTAAATGTGGCAGCAATGCGAGGCCAGATAGATGGTGTCAAAACATTATTAAATAATAAACACCCCGTTGACTCCATTGATCCGGATGGATATACACCGCTGTACAGGGCTGTTCTTAGCAATCATCCGGATATAGTAAATATTCTGCTATCCAGCGGAGCCGATCCTAATCACCTAACCAAAGAATCCGGTTCCGTGTTGCTTATGGCGGTGAAATTAGGCAATCCTGATATTGTCGGCCTCTTGGTACAACATAAATCGCGAATCAATCATTTCAACTTAGAAGGACAAACCGCACTTTACTTGTGTGCAATGAAATCAATGAACGATATATGTTCATTTTTACTGCAGAACGGAGCCGACCCGAATTTAGTTGATAAATATACAACCTCCCCGTTGATGGTTGCGGCTAAAAATGGTGATGCTGATATCGCCAGATTTCTGGTTGCCCATGGTGCCGATAAAGACAGACTTGATGCACATGGTTATCCTGCAATCTGGTATGCAGTTTATAGTGGATCTATTGCCACAGTCATGACGCTTTCAATGGATGACGCGTCTCTCGATTTTCAAACGAAGAACGGTGAAACACTGTTGATGAAATCTATTGAATCGAATGATCTTGACATCGTGAAATATCTTCTATCCAAAGGTATCAATGCCCATACTGTTAATAAAAACGGCAATAATGCATTTTTACTTGCCGCCTCAAAAGGATACTCTGAGATCGTGAATATTTTGCTTGATGGAAAACCAGACATCGATAAACGCAATTCATTCGGCAATACCGCATTGATGCTCGCAGCGGGAAATGGCCATCAGAAGACTGTCGAACTTCTTCTTGAACATGGCTCAAACCCTTTGCTTAGAAATTCGAGCCGGGAGCAGGCAATTGACAAGGCACGGCAAAAAGGCCATATACAGGTAGCCAACCTCATAGCGAACAATATCGAAAATAATTCAAGCCTGCTCAAGTTATTCCAGTAATAACTAACCCAGGTTTTTCTGTAAAGCCTTGAGTTCTTCGGCAATCTCTTCTGCGGAAGGAAAACCTTCTATGCGTAGCCATCTCTTTTTTTCAGTACCACGCAGAAATGTAAGAGGAACATGATTCATCTTATCTCCCCGGTAGGCGTCAAATGCATTTTGTACCCCTACGACATCTTCCAGATTTCCAGTTAAAAACAACCATTCGTCATCTGCATGAAAACGCTTGGAATACTTTTTCAATACCTTTGATGAATCATATTCAGGATCTATCGTGATGGATACCATCTTGATATTGCCCAATTCAGTGTCTTTCAACCCTTGGGCTTTGGTGAACCCAGAGGTAAGCACAGGGCATATTGTGGTACAACTTGTGTAGATAAAATTCATCAGCACAGGCTCATCACCACTGAACAACTCTTTTAAACTAACTTTATCACCATTCTGATCAAACAATGTTGCCTCTGGAGGCTCATACTCAGAGATTTGACGCTTATATTTTGTCTCTTCAATGTCTTCGATTTGTTGTAAATGACCCTGGCTTATACAGTCCATCTTAGCAACTTTATTCTCTTCCGCATGAACCGTCGACACGGTACCATTTGCATAAGTCTTTTCAATTGCCACAACAACGATCCCTAACCACAAAACCGTTATTAGCGCAATATAGTAGAGTTGTCCCTTTGTGAGTTTTGTGAGTATTTTTTCCATAATATAATCTCCACCTGGTTGTTAATTCGTAATCCAGTCGCTGACTTTCACCAGTTCGTTATTGCTGGCTTCTGGATTTAATTTCACTATATAGCAACCCTTTGCAAGATAGCGCTGCCCTGATGCAAAGGTTAAGCGTGGGTATACAGCTATTGCGTAGTTCTGGTCCGTCATCATGTC
>PKUO01000090.1 GCA_002869585.1 Sedimenticola sp. | reverse complement strand
CGGTTAAATAACCGTTACTATTCCCGAAAATAGGAAATAGGGAGAAAGGACGATGTTGATTTTAACTCGCCGTGTTGGCGAAACCTTGATGATTGGTGATGAAGTGACAGTCACAGTGCTTGGTGTCAAGGGTAATCAGGTTCGTATCGGCGTTAATGCTCCACGTGATGTAACGGTTCATCGAGAAGAGATTTACGAGCGAATCAAACGTGAACAGTCCCAAGATGAAGGGATTGAGGATTAATGAACGTAATCTGCGGGACTATTCCATAGTCCCGCATTTTCAAAAAATCAATATATACACTCCAATAGGGTGAGTCTTACCTTCTGATCGCCTTGTCTGCTTCCTGAAAAATCCTATAGGCAAGAACGAATAAAATGCGTTAGAATAGCGCCCTTTTGGAGCGCCCGTTGGGGACAAAGAGTCAGTCCCGCGGACACTCACCTGCATGGTCGATAGGGCCTGTCGCAGGATAAAAAAGAGAATTGGAGAGCTGGCCGAGTGGCTGAAGGCGCGCCCCTGCTAAGGGCGTATGGGGGAAACTCCATCGAGGGTTCGAATCCCTCGCTCTCCGCCATTACCATGCAATAAAAACTGCAATATGGCGGTTTTTATTGACAAGAGAGCGCAGAATACGCAAAATCCGCGCTCCACATTTTGAGCGCCCGTAGCTCAGCTGGATAGAGTACCTGGCTACGAACCAGGTGGTCGGAGGTTCGAATCCTTCCGGGCGCGCCATAAAATCAAAGGCTTAGCGTTTTATCAGCGCTAAGCCTTTTTCATTTATGCGGTTTTAGTGCTTCCTGCACCAACACTGCACCCACAATTCCGCTCGATACTTTCTTCAAATCCAGTCTTCAATTGACTCGCCCAACAGATTCAGCTTTGCGGCTATTCCTGCCAGTGAAACCTGAACGAAGGCATCATGCTGCGCGGTCAGTTTCTCGAAGGTATTCCAGTGCATTCCCTTGGGTTTCGAGCCATTGCCGTTGAGGATGCCAGGCTCCCACCTCAGCTTTTCCCGGATACGATCAGCCCGCCTTGCCATGCGGTTGTAATCAGTTTCCCGCTGGCTGGGGTAGGCCAACTGATAGCAGTGGCGGCAGGCGAATATGCCACCACCGTATAGTATTGCGACTCTTCTCCCGCAGCCCCGCGCCGGGCAACGGAACCAGGGCCGCTCACCGCCAAGATTGCATGCTGTCCAATCCAGAAGGATCGGATAGCTTTCATCCTTCCACTCTTCGCTGCCGCTTCGGTGCCGGTAGTTGAGGATTACGCGGCCTGCTTCAGTGCGCACCCTGATTGACGCGACAACTTCACCAAAACGCGACCACTGCCATCCGAATGCCTGATTGGGTGTAAGCAGGCCATCCCGTTTCCAGCGCCGCACGTCTATGGATCGGTAATCGTCGGTGGTGTCCTTCGCGCCCCAGTACCAATACCGTCCGCTACCCATGCCGCCCATGTCTACCTCCAGAATTTTTAACCGAAATCATTTGGGAAATTCACCTTTATGTTTCGGCCTTAGCGGGCCTTGGTTGGTTGTTGTTGGTTTGCTGTGGATTTGGTAAAAAGCGTTCGCAATATCGCCGGTCCGTGTCCCACAATCCGGCGATGGCTTCGGGTTCGCCTTTGGTGCAGTGGCCAAGGTGTGGATGACCGATTCGCTCGAAGTGGAGGCATTCGCCGCAGTGGACGGAACACGGGCGCGGTATCGGCCTGACTGCCGCTCGGTTCCAGCACCAGGGGCAGCCCAGCACCTCGCCGGAGAACCACAACCAGACCGGCCCGCAGTGCTTGCAGGTGGCCCGCTCGGTGTAGTGGTTGGGTCGTTTGCCCTGATTCATCTCCCGCCGCTGCACCAGTGAACGGGCGAAGGCGGCCAGGGTGTCGACGCTGATCGCGTCGTTGTGCCAGTCGTCGATGTCTTCCGGTGCCAGTGCTTCCTTTACTTCGACCGGAGTGATGTCGAGTCCCAGGCAAGCATCGGCCAAGGTCTCCAACAGCTTGGAGCTTTCCTGTTCTGAATCCCTATACGCAGAATCCGTAATATCCGCACAATTACCCAGCTCGGTGGGTTTCTGCGTATTCTGCGAATTGTGCGCATAGTGAGTTTCAGTCGAAGGTGCCACCCCGAGGGTTTCGCGCCAGCTCATCTCCAGGCCCTCGCAATCTCCGGTCGCGCCCGCACTAGGGGCGAAGGAGGGCGGCCCGGACCATCGCGGGGCGGTTCGATCACCTCCAGATAACCGCGTTCTTCCAGCGCCTCCAGGGCTTCGCGCAACATAGCAACACGGGGAAAGGTGCCGCGCAGGGCGTTGAAGGCTTCGCGCACGGTGAAGCGTTCCAGTCGGCCGCGTTCGATCCAGTCCCACACCAGCCGGGCGGCGGCAATGGTGGGATCGGCCCCCATCATGTCCAGCGCCGCCAGACTGTGGCGGGAGATGACGGCCATGATCTCCAGTGCGGCGGTCATGGTCTCGGCGGTAATGGCAGCCTCCCAGGGCGTGTCGTGGGCGTGCTTGATGCCATGAAGTACCCCGGCCAGGCGTGCCGCTGCCCCCGGTGCCTTGCCTGCCCAGTCGGTGAAGTGTTCCAGCTCCCGGCCCGGTTGCATCTGCGCCTCGATGGCTTGGGCGAAGGCGTACCACTCCGCATAGGCTTCTTTGCTCAGGCGCAGCAGGTGGGGGCGTTCCTCGCCGTGCTCGTCGATGGCCGGTTCCCAGTCCAGCATGGCTCGGAGACCGGCGGCATAGGCATCGCGCACCCCTTCGGGTACAGGATTGGATTGCAAGGGCCGGTAACCCAGCGGCGACGGCGGCAACAGGTAGAGAAACCGCCCCAGTAGTCCCCGGCCCCGGAATCCAGGCTTGGCGGCCAGTCCGCGAAGTACATCCGGCTGCGGGCTCAGGCCGATACTCAGGCGCGGGCTTTTCAGAAAGACTGGCGGACGGCTGCCCCGGTCCACCCGTTCCGCATCGCCGCTGTGGGCCTTCAGCACCAGGTCGAGGTTGGGAATGCCGTTGGAGTAGCGGCCTTGCAGCAGGTCGAAGACACCGCCTTCCGACGACAGCCAAGCCATGCACTCGCCATGCTCGGCCAACAGCGCCCCCAGCCGTTCCGGGGTGGCGTCCGATGTCCATATCTGCGGCTGCATGGGGATGTCGGGAAGTTCGGCCTCGATGTCGGCGGCCTCTCGCGCCAGCTCCGCCGCCTTGCCGTTGTCCTTTTCCTTGGCGGCCTTGCTGCGCTTCTCCTTGGCGCGGGCCTCCAGCGTCTTGCGCTCGCTGGTGATGCGCTTGATCTCCGGTTCCAGGATCGTGGCTTGATCATGCTCCCAAGTCAGCAGCGGCGCGGTTGCGGCGGACTGCACGGCGCTCTTGCGGTTACCGGGCGGCAGGGCGACCACGGCCCAGAGGTTGCAGGGCTCGAAGTAACCCGGCTTCACCATCACCCGCAGGCGGTGGGCGGCAACGGTGGCGCAGGCGACCAGGACCATACCGGCAGCCAGTTCCGGCGGAGTTTCGGTATCGGCGGCGATGGCGTGGGCATAGTTCCCGGCCCAGCCGGGCAGGTGAACCAGATCAAGACGGGGCAGATTGGGCGCATCCAGCGGCACCAGCTCCGGCCAATCTTCCGGCGGCGGTGCGGCGGACTTCAACAGGTCGGCGGTCATACGCCACCCCCTGCCAGCCACATGGCCAGATCGTTGAAGTCGGTCAGATGTTTCGGGGCATCCTCCGGCCATTGGGGCAGCGCCAACAGTGCCCCCGATGCAATGGCGGCGGCCTTGGCCTTGGTGGCTCCGGGATTGCCTGCCGTCAGTCGGTCATCGTCTCCCGCAATCACCAGTTCGGCGGAAGGCCAGCGGCGGCGAGCTGCCAATGCAACCGGCTCCAGATTACCCGCGTCGATGGCAGCTAGTACCAGCGCGGCGGTTTCATCCTCGGCCAGGGTGCAGCCGGTGGCCCAGCCCTCGCAGATGATGACGCGGGTGGGGTCTGTAATATCGCCTGCCACGGGAATGAAACAGCCGCATTTGCGCCCGCCGGAGAGCAACAATTTGCTACCATCGGCGGCAATGAATTGCAGACTGGTCAGCCTGCCGCTGAAGTCCATTACAGGCAGCGTCAACGCGTCTTTGTGCAGCATCGCGCCGTGCGGCTGAATGCGTTTTTGGATTAGATATGGGTAATTGCCGGGGGCGGGTGTGGCTGCGTTCCATATCGCGGCGGCCCGGTTCGCGGCATTGGCCTGACGGGTGCGACGCTCCGTCTCGGCTTGTCGTTTGGCTTCTTCCACCCGACGGGCGAAAGCTGCCAGTTCGGCTCTTGAATAGGACTTGTCCCTTTCAGCCTGCCAGGTCTCGGAGAGGCCTGAAGACCAGTCACCAAAACAGCCGCCCAAGCCATCATCAAACAGCTTGCACCAACCGGCGGTATTGCTGTTGCGTTTACCAGCACCGGGGAAGCGCTGCAGTTTGCCAGGCTCGATCGCACTGGGCGGTTCCATGCCAGCGGTTCTAATTGCATCTTGGAAGTGAGAGGTAGCATCAATCATCGAATAGACCTCCTCATCAATCTGCATTTTTTCGACTGGTTATGATTTGCTGGTTCAACCAGTCATTGATTTCCGCTTCAATCCAACCTACGGCGCGACCACCAAGTGAAATAGGTTTTGGAAAACTGCCTTCAGAAATACGCAAATAGATTGTGCTACGCGACAGTCCGGTGCGGTCTTTGACAGCAGGTAAACGCAGGATCGCGGTCACAATATTTGTAATCTTATTGGTACTGTTCAATACGGGGTGTTTTTTTTCGTTACTAACGGACATTTTTAAAGCCTCAATATTTAAGCCTTCACTATGTTGACCTGACAAGGGTGTAGTGGAGGCTTATGTTTGCCTTTCGGTATACCACGAGCGTTCATAATGATTAGTCGGGTCATGGAACGCGTTGTGCTTACCTGCAAGGCGTGACTTTTAGTGTCACAGTGTGACTTTTTATGTCACGATGAACTTATTTGTTTCTTAATAGATACCAACTCACATGAGGATGAGGGGTGTATTGGAGGGCAGTGCCGGTTTGGATGGCTTTATCGAGATGGTGGCCAAGATCAGGAATAAAATTTATGATTTTTTTTAAATCTCCTTTAATTCGTTTGGTAACGGAAATGCGAATCTTTTCTATTGAATTGGGTGTTTTACGGGATTTTCCACCTAGGCCGGTTTGGGTGGCAATATAATGCGATATCTCTTCCAGTTGCGATTCATATTTCTCCTTTGTCTCAATGTCGCCTAATTCCTCTGCGTCCTCAATCCGGTCTTTAATTTTTGTTATTTCTGCATTGAATCGTGCTTTTTCTTCTGGGGTGAGTATTTCCTCTGGGTTATCAAAAATACCGACAGATAGATTCAACGCTTCTAATTCTTTGCTGCTCATTTTTGAATGAACAGGATCAGTAGTTCCGGCTTCTAACGGATTGATTGCATAATACAGATCAGTTACAAAGACCTCTTTACCCTGATTTTCTATTAACCAGGCGATGTAGCGCATACCCAGTGTGTTTTTAAACGTCCTGCTATTTCCTTCATAGGTTATATCCCAGTGGTCTCCAGTAAAGATGAAGCTGTTCTGAGTTTCGGTAGCTGTTGGTTGATCAGTGGGTTGAGGGTTATGGCCTGTTTTTATGGCGATAATCTGTTGCTCAATCTGATTTTTTTCAATGAATTTTTCTCGACGCTCCTTCATGCTATGTGGCTGTATGGCTTCAATTTCGGCTAATTCTTTTTCAAGTTGGGGTAAAGTTACTGCAAAATCATGGAAGGCGGTCTCAAATTCCTTGTCGTCCAGAGCCATTTTCCGTTCGGTATTGTCCACATCATCGGGGAAAAACCATGTTGGCAATGGCCAGTTGTGTTTACGCAGAAACGTCTTGATTTCATTCAATTCCAGGTCAAAGTCATCAGTCCAATGTTCCAGGTAGTCCTCTCGGTCCCAATTTAGTGGTTGCTCGCCTCGATAAGCATGTAATCCCATCAGGCCACACCACAGATAGATTAAATGACGTTGTTTATCTGTTTTGCAGGGTGCTAGGGAGAATCTGTGGCTAAACTGTTGAAATAGCTGATTGTCTGCATTTTCCCTGTAAATGCCATTGATGACCGATTCGGTAGCTGCCGATTCCACACCATAGAAGGGGTCAAGCATCAAGTAGTGGTGTAGTTCTTCAAAGCGGACTATCGCAGTCTGATCACTATTACTGGATGATTTAGTATTTGTCAGGAAAGGTTCAAAACCCTCGTAGACTAAATTAGCTACATTGGACGGGATCATCGGTGTTAGATTGAGTTGCCGGTCTCCCGGCCTTTCGTCCATAATGTGCATTCGTTCCTTGGAAAAAGCAGTTTTCCAGGCGGCTTCCAAATCATCCAACCATACGAAGGTGGCAGGTGGTAGGGTCTTTATCGATTCTCTACGCCAGATCTGGTAGTGCTGGTTCTCAACGGTTTCAGTGGCGTTTAATGTTTTGTTTAGGGCATCCAGGTCTGCGCAAACTATATCCCACTCTTTAGGGAGCATTGGACAGTGTTTTCCGTTTGCATCCAAGTGATGGGAGGGGATGAATACCCGGTATATTTCGTTATCATCCGCCAGAATACTGGCGACTACATCTGGAGAAAGCCGCCACCCTGTGACCAAAGGGATTAGTCGCACAGAAATAAGTAATCGGTTATCGATTTCAATTCTTAACATGCTTTTAGGTCTAAAGTCCGATTGCCTTGGATTATACGGGACGTTGCAGTACATTACAGTAGCCCACCAGAACTGAAGGGAGTCATGGTCACTGCCAAGGCCACGACGTTGACCTTTGGTATCGGTCTGAACGTGATGGGGGCCATACGGACTGCCACACAACAGAATCACCGTTACAACGCCAACATGGGGATGTAACTAATAGGGGTGGTATAGCATAGAGATTCAAGAAGTAGGGGCGGCGAGTTCAGGTCTTAAAGACAGCAAGACCAAGATAGAGTGAGTAGCAAGGAAGGAATAACAACATCATGGCAGCCAAAGAGGCCAAAGCCCGCATCAAGATCAACAAGCTCCTGGAAGAGTCCGGCTGGCGCTTCTTTGATGACAAGGGCGGCAAGGCCAACGTGGTGCTGGAACCCAACGTCAAGCTGACCAAGGAACAGGTTGACGACCTGGGCGAGAATTTCGAGACCACCACCAACGGTTTCATCGACTTTCTGCTGCTCGATGAGCAGGGTTACCCGCTTGTGGTTCTGGAGGCCAAGGCGGAAGACAAGAATCCGCTGATCGGCAAGGAGCAGGCCCGCAAGTACGCCAAGTCCCAGAACTGCCGTTTCATCATCCTTTCCAACGGTAACCTGCACTATTTCTGGGATCTCGAGCAGGGCAATCCGCACATCATCACCCGCTTTCCCACCCCGGATTCCATCAAGGGTTACCACCGTTTCCAGCCCAATCCCGACCGTCTCATCACGGAGATGGTTTCCAAGGACTACATCGTCCTAACCCTGCTCCCCGGTTATGCGGACGAGGCGGGCTGGAAGAACAGCGAAGAGCGCCCGGCCTTCATTGAAAAGAATCGTCTGCGCTTCCTGCGCGACTACCAGAAGCGTGCCGTCCATTCGGTGCAGGATGCCGTTGCCGAGGGCAAGAGCCGCTTCCTGTTCGAGATGGCCACCGGCACCGGCAAGACCCTCACATCCGCCGCCGTCATCAAGCTTTTCCTGCGCACCGGCAATGCCCGTCGGGTACTGTTCCTGGTGGACCGTCTGGAGCTGGAAGACCAGGCCAATAAGGCCTTCACCTTCCTGTTGAAGAACGACTTTACCTCGGTCATCTACAAGGAGCGACGCGACGACAGGCGCAAGGCGGAGATCGTCGTCACCACGGTGCAATCGCTGCTGTTCAACGACAAGTACAAGCGCCTGTTCTCGCCCACTGACTTCGATCTGGTGATCTCGGACGAATCCCACCGCTCCATCGGTGGCAACGCCCGCGCCGTGTTCGAGTATTTCGTCGGCTACAAGCTGGGGCTGACCGCGACGCCAAAGGACTACCTGAAGAAGTTCGACACGGACAAGCCCACCACCCGCGATCCCCGCGAGCTGGAACGCCGCTTGATGCTGGATACCTACCGCACCTTCGGCTGCGAATCCGGCGAGCCCACCTTCCGCTATTCGCTGCTGGATGGCGTCAAGGACGGCTTCCTGATCAATCCCGTGGTGGTGGATGCCCGTACCGACATCACCACCCAACTGCTGTCGGATGAAGGCTATGCGGTGCTCGCGGTCAGTGAGGACGAGGAAGACGCCGAGCAGACCTTCTACCACAAGGATTTCGAGAAGAAGTTCTTCTCCGAAGCGACCAACCGCCTGTTCTGCGAGACCCTGCTCAAGAACGCGCTGCGCGACCCCATCAGTGGGGAGATCGGCAAGATGATCGTCTTCGCTGTCAGCCAGAACCATGCAGCCAAGCTGACGCAGACCCTCAACGAACTGGCCGATGTGCTGTACCCCGGCAAGTACCAATCCGACTTCGCCGTGCAGGTCACCTCGCTGATCCCCGAGGCCCAGCAGTACACCATCAACTTCACCAACAACAACCTGCTGGGCTCCGCCAATTTCATGGAGAGCTACCGCACCAGCAAGGCGCGTGTCTGCGTCACCGTCGGCATGATGACCACCGGCTATGACTGCCCGGACCTGCTCAACTTGGCCTTGATGCGCCCGGTCTTCTCCCCCCAGGACTTCGTGCAGATCAAGGGGCGCGGCACCCGCAAGCACAACTTCATCGAGCAGCTCTTCGACCCGGCGCTGAAAGAACAGATCGGCAGCCAGGAGAAGACCCGCTACAAGCTCTTCGACTTCTTCGCCAACTGCGAATACTTCGAAGAGACCTTCGATTACGATGAGGTGCTCAAGCTGCCGCGTCCCGGGCAAGGCGCTGGTGAAGGCGGCGAGGGGCCGGAACCTCCACCGCCACCGCCACCGGGTGGAATCTACGAATACGGCGGGACCGACCTGATCGCCTCATTCGGCGAAACTCACATCGGCAAAGAGGGCATGAAGATCGACCGCATGTTCTTCAACAAGTTTGAAGATACAGCCCAAGACGACGACACCCTCAAGGCGCTGATCGACTCCGAACGCTGGGACCAGGCCATCGAATACGTCCACACCCACCTGTTCGACAAGCCCGAGGAATACTTCAACCTGGACAAGCTGCGCCGCGCCGCTGGGGTGGACCGCCGCCTCAGCCTGCGCGAAATCCTGGAGAAGGTCTTCGGCCTCATCACCGGCTTCAAGTCCAAGGACGAGCTGCTGGAGGACGAGTTCGACAAGCTCTTGCTCGACCTCTCACTCGAAGAACTGGATCAGCACGCCGACGCCATCGTCGCCCTCAAGAACTATTTCAAGGCCTACGCCACCGACAGCCGCCTGCGCGACATTATCGAGCACAAACGTTTCACCGAGCTGAACGTCAACCCCAGCTTCAGCATGGCCGACTTCAAAGCGGTGCCCCAGGAGTGGCGCGGGCGCATCCCCGATTACATCAAGGACTACCTGTCCCTGAACCAATTCATGTAGAGACCAAAACCGAATGCTTGATTCCGAAACCAAACGCCGTATCGACACCTGCCGCGACATCCTCGTCGGCAAGGTGCCCGACCCCAAGTCCCAGGTCGAGCAGATCACCATCGCCCTGATCTACAAGTTCATGGACGACATGGACGCCGAGGCCGAGGAGTTGGGCGGCGAGCGCAGCTTCTTCACCGGCGAGTTCGCCCGCTACGGCTGGTCGAAGCTGATGGCCCCCGGCCTGGGCGGCCACGAGATGCTGAGCCTCTACGCCGAGGCGATCCAGCGCATGAACGAGAACCCCGGCATCCCGGCCCTATTCCGCGACATCTTCAAGAATGCCTTCCTGCCCTACCGCGACCCGGAGACCCTGCGCAGCTTCCTGAAAGAGATCAACACCTTCACCTACGACCACTCCGAGCGCCTGGGCGATGCGTTCGAGTACCTGCTCTCGGTGCTCGGCAGCCAGGGCGAGGCGGGGCAGTTCCGCACCCCGCGCCACATCATCGACTTCATGGTGGAGATCATCGACCCGAAGAAGGACGAGACCATCCTCGACCCGGCCTGCGGCACGGCGGGCTTTCTGATCTCCGCCTACAAGCACATCCTCAAGCACAACAGCACCGGCTACCAGGAACAGCAGGACCGCGAGGCCTACGACGAGCAGGGCGTACCGATGGAGGCGCTCACCCTCGAAAGCCCCCTGCGCTACAGCGGCGATCTGCTCACCCCGGACGACCGCAAGCGCCTCGCCACCAATATCGGCGGCTACGACATCTCGCCGGACATGGTGCGTCTGTCGCTGGTCAACATGTACCTGCACGGCTTCATCGACCCGCACATCGAGGAGTACGACACCCTCACCTCGGACGAGAAGTGGCCCGAGCTGGCCGACGTCATCCTCGCCAATCCCCCCTTCATGTCGCCGAAGGGCGGCATCCGCCCCCACAACCGTTTCGCCGTGCAGTCCAAACGCTCCGAGGTGCTGTTCGTCGATTACATCGCCGAGCACCTCACCCCCAATGGCCGCGCCGCCATCGTCGTGCCCGAGGGCATCATCTTCCAGAGTCAGGGCGCCTACAGACAACTACGCGAGATGCTGGTGAAGGGCTACCTGGCGGCGGTCATCTCCCTGCCCGCCGGGGTCTTCAACCCCTACAGCGGCGTCAAGACCTCGATATTGGTGCTGGACAAGCGCCTCGCTAAACAGCGTGATGAGGTGCTGTTCGTCAAGATTGACAACGACGGCTTCAACCTGGGGGCGCAGCGGCGGCCGATCGACAAGAACGACCTGCCCGAGGCGGTGCGGACCGTGAAGGCGTTTCTGCAACAGGGCGAGGTGGCCGAGCGCAAGAATGTGCTGGCTGTGAGCCGGGAGCGGATTGGGGAGAATGGCGAGTGGAATTTGAGTGGGGAGAGATATGCCACAGGTATTGAACAGTTATCCCAATACGAGATGGTTTCATTGGGTGATGTGGCGAATCTTTATCAACCCAAGACCATCACCTCAAAGGAAATCTTAGAGGATGGACCATATAAGGTTTTCGGTGCTAACGGAATCATTGGATATTTCACCGAATACAATCACGAGGCCCCGGAAGTTTTGATTACATGCCGAGGGGCGACGTGTGGAACCGTCAATATGTCTGAGGCTCATTCCTGGGTGACAGGGAATGCGATGGTTGCCCAGCCAAAGGACGACAGACTCGACAAAATATTTCTCTTTTACTTCTTAAAGAACACCGACCTGTCTTCGGTTATTTCCGGGGCGGCTCAGCCGCAAATAACGCGCCAGTCCTTGGCTCCATTTCAAATCCCCCTCCCACCCCTGGAAGTGCAGAAGGAGATCGTGGCGGAGATCGAGGGGTATCAGAAGATCATCGACGGCGCCCGCCAGGTTGTCGAAAACTACCAGCCCCGCATCCCCGTCCACCCCGATTGGCCGATGGTGGAGTTGGGCGAGCATTTTTCGACATCTGGCGGTGGCACACCATCAAAATCCAAACCCGACTATTGGGCTGGAGATATTCCCTGGGTTTCACCCAAGGACATGAAAGCAGATGTAATTACCGATACAGAAGATCATATTTCTGAGGCAGCGATTGAGGGTAGCTCCACCAAGCTGTACCCCGCTGGCACCATCGTATGCGTCGTTCGTTCTGGCATTCTCAAGCATTCGTTTCCAGTAGCGATATTGTCGCGACCCATGTGCATAAACCAAGACCTATTAGCGTTTAAGCCAAAAGACGATGGGATTGTTTCCAAGTTTCTTTTCTACGTCTTGAAATCAAAATCAACTAAAATTCTTGAAGAGGGAATCAAGCCTGGTGTAACAGTACAGAGTTTTTATAACGGATTTTTCAAAAGCTACAAAGTGCCGTTGCCTGATAGCGACACTCAACAGGCCATTGTTGAAGAAATCGAACATGAACAAAGTCTGGCCGACGCCAACAAGGAACTGATCCACCGCTTCGAGGAGAAGATCAAACAGACTATCAACCGCGTCTGGGGTGAAGCGGAGTAGGCCATCATGGACGAGGCGCTGCGGATACACGACTACCTGCCCATCTCCTACGCCAACCACGAGGAGCAGGCCTATATCAGCTTCCTCTGGGACGCCTTCGAGACCAACTACAACACCGAAAAGTACGAGTTCGCCAATCTTGCCTTCCATTTGCTCTACATGAGTTTCGTCTGCTTCTCCGTCTGGCAGATCCGCGCCGCCCGCCAAGATGAACCACGGAGCACGCCAACCACACTGCAGATTTCTCCGTGTGTTCCGTGGTTTAAGCGCCGTTACTCTTTCTTCGTGCCTTTCGTGTTTTTCGTGGTTAATCAATCAATATGAACTACTCGAAACCCTGGCAAAGCTACGCGGAGCAACTCGACTTGCTGATCTCCCGTGGTCTGGCGGTAACAGACCGCCCCAAGGCCCTGGAGTATTTGCAGCGCATCGGTTACTACCGCCTGAGCGGCTACTGGTTTCCGTTCCGGGAACGGTCCGGGCTGCTGATCCTGCTGGATGAGCACGGCCGCAAACCGGCCAGGAAGCAACGGAAGGAAACGCGAATCGCCCTTGATGATTTCCGGCCGGGCGCGACCTTCGAGAACGCCGTCAAGCTCTATGTCTTCGACAAGAAGTTGCGGCTGCTGGCCATGGATGCGCTGGAGCGTATCGAGATCGCGCTGCGGGTGGATGTCTCACACACGCTGGGCAAGATCGACCGTTTCGCCTACCTCGATCCCACGCTGTTCCATCCGGAATTCAGCGAAAAACTGCACAATGACAAGGGCGTAACCAGGCACCATGAATGGTTGGGAAAGCACGCCCAGCTGATCGGTCGCTCCAAGGAGGAGTTCGTCCTTCACAACAAGACCAAATACGGCCAGCCCTTGGCGATCTGGGTGGCTTGCGAGGTGTGGGACTTCGGAACGATGTCTCGACTCTTCGACGGAATGAAAGAGGCGGATCAGGACGCCATCTCGGCCAGGTACGGCATTCACAATGGTCGCATCTTCGCCACCTGGCTGCGCAGCCTGAACTACCTGCGCAACGTCTGCGCCCACCACAGCCGCCTGTGGAACCGGAACATCGTCGATCAGCCCAGGCTGCCCCCGGCGACCGAGGTGCCCTGGGTTGCGGCTTTCGAGGATAGCGGCCATCTCCGGGCACGCTGCTTTCTGCTTCTTCGCATCGCGCGCCATCTGCTACAGGTGGTAAACCCGAATTCGAGTTGGCCGGAGCGGATAAAGGTGCACTTGCAGGATTTTCCCGACCTGAACCACCTGGAGTTGAATCTGACGGGTATGGGTGCACCTGATGGCTGGGAGGCTGAGTGGTGAGAAACGCCGAGCAATAAAAAACCCCTAAGCAATCTCCCCGCCGAAGCGGTTCAACCGAAAGGGGCCGTGTTACAGAGGACAATAGGCCCATTGGGCCTGGAAATCAAGTCTTGGATGGCTTGCCTCGGATTACTTCGGGCCGCCAGACTGCCTCCACAACCGGTTCGGTGGCTCATGCTGGTTTGTTACCCTTCCTTACCGCTTGTGTGTGATCGCTGGTAGATTTAGCCTTAATCCCTTTGGCTATACTCGTGGAATTGGGACAAAATAGGCATATCATCCTTAGATAAGGACTTTATTATTCATGACTTCCAAGATGGACAATTCAAGTACAACCCTGACACCAGACGCGGAGGGGATGTACAACCCGCAGACGCTAGAGGAATGGCGGGAACTGATGCAGATGATTATATCAGGACAATTAGTGGAGTCACCCGAAGAGATAGCAAGACGAAGGCGGGGCCAGGAACTATTAAGAGAGCGATTATTACCCATTCCTTACTACAGGGAACTAGAGAAGAAAGAGGGATGGGCTTTGTGGGAGCGTTTACACGGCTCCTGCTATCTCCTGGATTAAATCAGAATAATATTGTCAGTTGTGATTGAGTTTTAACGCAAGAATTACGTGTTATCAGGCTCAATGATTTTCTGGCTGCTGCCCATCCATCTCCAAGGATTATCTGGGGCGCAGTGAAAGTTTTTGTCTAAAGATGAGTGATCAGTATTTTCCGTAGGAATATTAAAACTTGAGCATGGATGTCTGGTAAGGAGGGCTCACTCGGGCGCGCCACAGGGGGTCTCTAATTCAATGTAATGTCAAGTGGGGCACGATCAACACAAGTTTTGCCGCCTGATATGATTTTTTGTATGACATGGTTGTTATTATTGCTTGGTTCGCACAAATGGCAGTTTGTTTTCTCTACACTATTTTTTTTCATATTGAAGTGAGCATACTGGTAAGTTAGTAGCGTATGGTCTTGCGGGCAATAATATGTTGCCAAATTCCAACCAGCATGGATTGGTGGAACAGTCCGGTTTAGTTCGCTAGCGGCATATTTTCTTTTACACTCAAGACATTCAATTTCTCCATAGCCAGAATCTATCAATTCCATAGCCATATTTTCAAAATTGATGTCCTCAGGAATGCATGTTGGCTTGTCAGTGCCTTCATCCCGTCCTTTTATCCACGGGACAAGGGCTTGCGCTTCTTGTGGGTTGTATAAGGGGAGTTGCTTCCCCTTGAAATGATGTTCTATGTCGGAAGCTAAAAACAATACCGATACACACTGGTTATCTTGTAGCCCTGACTGTTGATGACGATAGCAAACATATTTCCCGCATGGGGGAGGGGAGATAGCTATACCCTCCAAGCGTTTGAGGCGCTGCTTTTGTCTACGTTGAATGTCCGCAAGAGAAAAGTGATCAGGTCTACTATTGTAGAATCTCTCGCTAATCTGGCTGAATAACGAATTTATTTTAGTGATCCATGATTTCATGTAGTTAAGTCCTTTTTCTTTTGATGATGCAGCCAGTGATCGTATTTGTGTTCTACCCGCTAAATTTAGCGACGACGATGTTATGATTTTTATCGAGAGAAAGCAGCAG
This sequence comes from Sedimenticola sp., assembly GCA_002869585.1. GTDB lineage: Bacteria > Pseudomonadota > Gammaproteobacteria > Chromatiales > Chromatiaceae > BM503. The sequence continues at coordinate 11,562 of PKUO01000090.1, read as the reverse complement.
TGATAAACGCTCTCCAAGAAAACGCCATGCCTCCAACTGCTCTGCCTTCAATTCATGGCGTTGATAAATGCGCTTCAACTTGTTGCCCTCCACATGATTAAGGCAGCGTTCAATCACTTCACCTATTACTCCAAGTTCCCCCATCATAGTAGCACCGGTTCGTCGTAGATCATGAGGCGTCCAACCACCGCCGGATAATAGCAGTGCACCAGTGGCCTTAGTTCGGTTTGATAGCGGCTTGTCACGCTGGCGGTCTTTGACCTGCTTAGCGATGGATTTCAGGCAGATATGGCGCTGACCATCGCGGGAGGGGAGACACCAGTTGGTGTTGCCAGTAATAACGTGGAGTTGCTCAAACTGTTGTTTTGCGAATTGTGATAAAAAAACAGTGTGGTCTTTCGAATTCTTACTATTCCCGGCAGGGATGTGCCATTCGCTTTGTTTGAAGTCAATATCCTCCCATTGGGCTTGTGAAAGTTCTCCCACGCGGCAGCAGGTGGAAAGCATTATCCAGATTGCCAACTCCGTGGTTTGCAGCAGATTAGCGTCAGGAAGACGTTGGTTCAACTCGATGATCTCTTCTTCGGACAGGTAACGGTCGCGCTCTTTCTGACGGCCTCCGATTTTCTCCTTGGTGAGTCCCGCCAGCGGATGGACGTCGACCCATTCCCGTGCAATGGCGAAATTGAAGAACTGTCGCAGATCGCCAAACAGGTGATTGGCCATGACCCGCGCCCCGCGTTCTACCACGCCATCGAGAATATCCACCAACATGGCCCGTTTCACATCTACTAGGGCTACGTTACCAAGAATCGGGAGTGCGTCTTTCTGAATCGCCCGCATGGCTTCCTTGCCGGTGTCTTTGCGCCGTGATAGTTCCAGTTTTTCCCAGTGCTCGATAGCATCGGAAAAGGTGCGCCGGGTAGCGGCCTCGGTGGCAAGGCGTTCAAGCTCCTGCTTTTGCTTCTCGATCTGTTGAGCCTGTTCCAGTTGGGTTTCCAGCTTTTCCGCCTTGCGACTCTCAATGGGATCAATCCCTTTTGACAAGTTGGCTTTCATCTCCCGGCAGATAGCCCGGATTTCGGCAAGCGACTTTTTCGGCCACTGTTCCACTTTGGCTGTACGGTATTTTTTGCCTTCACGGTACTTGTATTCAAACTGAATGGTGATTTCTCCAGCTCTGTTTTTTCGCACTCTACCCCGGAGACCACCTCCGTCATTCAGAATGGAGTCCACATCCTTTTCAGTAATCGCTTTTAGCGTAGCAGTAGTCAATAGCTTGGTTGCCATGCCTTATTCCCCTGTTTGTGTGGGTGCAGATGGCTCCTGCACCCACACTGCACCCACAAATCAATCGGCTTGCATTGGATTATAGTGGACGGGTTTAGACAATGTAATGAGAAATTAATCTATTAAACAGTGAGTTATATGGGTGTTTCGGATTTTCGTAGATTGCGATGGAATGCGTGTTACCTAACTACGAACCAGGTGGTCGGAGGTTCGAATCCTTCCGGGCGCGCCATTTATCATAAGTAAATAAAACGGTTATCGTGTCATGCGGTAGCCGTTTTTATTTTTAGCACAACCAGTGCCGGACTTTTGCCGGACAGCGTTTCACAGACTCTGTTTGCTGCCTCTAATAGTTTCTCCAATTCTGGGGCAGAGTAATGGCTTGTAATCTCACCGTTGCGGTGACCCAATAGCACCTTTCGGGTTTCCAGCGGTACACCTGCAGCTCGTAGCCTGCGCCCAAATGTATGCTTCAGGTCATGCACCCGAACTTGTGTGAGCTCCGCCATCTTTCGTGCCCGCTTCCACGCACCGTTGTTCATCTTCTGAATCGGGTGTCCTTTGTAGGTGAAGACATAATCAGGATTAACACCTCTTACCTCTTCCACTACCGATTTCGCTACTTGATTCAGTACGATCAACCGTTCCTCCCGGTTCTTGACCAGCTCCCCCGGTACGATGAATACCGAAGTGCTATCAATGATTGCAAACTTGCCTAAGAGTGCTATCATTGCAATCATCTGGGCAGAATCAGGTGGGTCAATCAATGGCAAATCTCGTCGTTAGGAATCTCGATCAACGCATTGTTGATGCGCTCAAACAACGTGCTTCGCAACATGGTCGCAGCGCAGAGGCGGAGCATCGTGCCTTGCTCGAAGAATTATTGTTGAAGCCAAAGGGCAAGAGCTTTGCGGAGGTGCTCGCCGCTATTCCAAATGTGGGCCGTGACGAAGATTTTGAACGGGTAGAGGACGGGATTGGCAGGGATGATGTATTTAATTGATACCAATGTCATCAGTGAGGCGCGAAAAAGATCGAAAGCGAACAAAGGGGTTCGGGCGTTCTTCAATCAGGCTATTGCCGACGAAACGCCGATGTTCATATCGGTTGTCACTGTGGGAGAACTACGCCGTGGGGTCGATCTGATCCGGCACCGGGGTGACTCCCGTCAGGCCAATCAGCTGGAGAAGTGGCTGGAAACGTTGCTGGTTGAGTGCAGGGACTCTATTCTCGATATCAACCAGGACATTGCACAGCTCTGGGGGCGGCTCCGGGTGCCACGTCCGGAAAATACATTGGACAAGCAGATTGCTGCAACGGCTCTGATCTATGACTTGACCGTTGTCACGCGTAATCACAAGGATTTCTCAAAAACCGGTGTCCGACTATTGAATCCCTTCGAAGCGTAGCGTGGTGCCACGCGATCAGGGAGATCATGTATACGCACAAGGCAAATGTTGTCACTGACCTAGAAGAATCTCGCTAGATTCTATCCCGGGCTGAGTTTTTTACCCCGTATTTCGACATAAATAAAACCTGTTTGTTTATTTACTCCTTTCCCTTCTAACCGGGAGCGAACTCCCGGTTGCTAAGATGTTTACCCCTCATCTATGCCTTCGGTAACCGGGTTGTGAATGATTGCGTGTAGACGGCTTTCCGGTACTACAGAGCTGAGGATATTGGGATCACTCTTTTCAATGTCGCGCATAAGTGCGTCGTATCGGCGTGCGGTTTCAAGAATCTGAAGTTCATAGGCAGACATATCGATCTCCTTTTGTCATGTACAAACGGGGCGGAATTTGCTCCGTTAGTGAACAATTCTAGCGATAATTCTCTAGATGTCTAGTACAAAATGGTTGATATTTAGTTTTAAATGGCTATATTGTCCTATATTGTATAGTACAAATATGGGTGTTTAGATGAATATTGCGGTAATTGGAAGTGGTATCAGCGGCTTAGGGGCTGCTTGGCTGCTAGATAAAAAGCATGATGTGACACTTTATGAAGCAGCAGGCTATTTAGGGGGGCACTCCAACACTGTTGATGTGCAACTTGAAGGTATTACATATCCAGTGGATACAGGCTTTCTGGTTCACAACGAGCTGACTTATCCGAATTTAATACAGCTTTTGGAATATCTGGGGGTTGAAAGCCATGAAACGGAAATGTCGTTTAGTGTCAATCTCCCGGATAGTGGTACGGAGTGGGCGGGTACCGATATATTTACAGTTTTTGCACAGACGAGGAATCTACTGAGCCTTCGTTTCTGGAGAATGCTCAGAGATATCCAATCATTCAATAACCGCGCTGAGGCTATGCTCAGCTGGTCTGAGAATAACGGTGCAAGTCTTCAAGCACTGCTAGATCACCACCGTTATTCGAACGTGTTTCGTGACTGGTACCTGTTGCCAATGGCCGCGGCGATTTGGTCTTCCGCCCCCAGTGATATTCTGAAGTTCCCAGCTACGACTTTTCTGCGATTCTGCCTCAATCACCACCTATTGCAGATTGAAGGACGACCTGTCTGGCGTAGCATTCTCGGGGGTGCTCGTACCTATGTGGAGAAAATGGCAAAAAAATTACAGGTGCGGATGAATCATCCCGTAGACCAGGTTATGCGAAATCGAGGTGGGGTAACGGTTGGAAGTATGGGTAGTGTCGAAACTTACGATGCAGTGGTTTTTGCTACCCATGCTCCGGATACATTGACAATGCTTGGTGACCCCAGCGAGCAAGAATATAAACTTCTCAACGCTATCAGCTACCAGCCCAACCGGGCAGTGTTACATACAGACAGACGATTTTTGCCAAATCGTGAATTGATCTGGTCGGCCTGGAATTATCTCGCAACAGGTGAGCAGAGTCGATTGGTCTGTGTTACATATCTGCTTAACAAGCTCCAGAGATTGCCTTTCAAGTCACCGGTCATGGTGACACTCAATCCGCCCGAGAATATGGAGCCAGAGGGCATAATTCGCGAATTTGACTATGCACACCCCGTCTTCGATCAAGCAGCCATTGAAGCTCAGCAGCAATTGACCTCGATACAGGGAGTTAATCGAACATGGTTTTGTGGTGCTTGGTGTGGCTATGGGTTTCATGAAGACGGGCTCAAGTCAGCGCTGCGCATTCTCCCCGATTTCGAAGTGGAGGCTCCATGGCCGGTCGTGCTCTGAGTCGTATCATCTCAGGAAAGGTGATGCACAAACGTCACCTTCCTGTGGTTAATCAGTTTGTCTATCCGCTCTTTAGTGTACTCCTGAAGATGGATGAACTGGAGAAAACAGAGTCTTGGCTTTTTGGCGTCAATCGCTGGCGGCCCATGGCGTTTTACTTCTCTGACCATGGGAATGGTGATGATACTCAAGATTGGATACTGACTCTCCTTGACTCAAACGGGATACACGATTGCACAGGGTCTATCTGGCTTCAGACGTTCCCGCGTATCTTTGGTTTTGTCTTCAACCCGGTTAGCTTCTGGTATTGCGAGAGGGATGATGGGTCGGTCGGAGTGATTGTGGCTGAGGTTAACAATACCTTTGGCGATCGCCATTGTTACGTACTGAAACCCGACCCAGTCACGGGCAGTTACAGCGATATCAGTACCGATAAGAAAATGTATGTTTCACCTTTCTATCCGGTGGAAGGTTGTTATCGTTTTTACTTCAATATCGACTTTGATCAGCCGCGGGTTCGCATTGATTATTTCAACAAAGGTGAGCTTCAGCTCAATACGACAATTTGGGGTAGATCTAAAGACTGGTCCATTCGTTCGTTGTTGATGGTGTTGCTACGTCAGCCGCTGTTAACTCTGGGTGTTGTTGCCCGCATTCATTGGCAAGCCCTTCGTTTATGGATTAAAGGCGTTTCCTTATTTAATCGGCACGCAACATCTACCGAGGAAGTTTAAAGATGAATACCCTGACTACATCCCTTTCTGCACAGAATTTACCATTTGTCGCAAGGCCACTTTTGAGTGTGCTGAAGCAGATCACCCGAGGTACATTGCTATTTACTACACCAGATGGGCATCACTTTATATTTGGTAATGGCGAGGCACCACACGCAGACCTTCAACTGCTTAAATGGTCTGCATTGGGAAAGATATTTCGTAATGGTGATATTGGACTTGCTGAGTGCTACAGGGATGGGCTGATCAAGACCCGTGATCTAACCTCCCTTTTGCGTTTGGGTTTGCAAAATCAAACATCGCTAGAAAAGGCAATTCATGGAAATCGTCTATTCAATGTCGGTTACCGTCTCCGGCATCTTCTGCGGCGTAACTCGAAACAGGGCAGTGCTCGCAACATTCAGTCACATTATGATCTAGGGAATGCCTTTTACGAGCTTTGGCTCGATAATTCGATGACATATTCAAGTGCGCGCTTTCATCATGGGTTCTCAACTGACCTGGAATTAGCACAGAGTGAAAAATACCGTCGTATTCTCGCCATGACCGGAGCCAGTCAGGGCGACACAATTCTGGAAGTGGGGTGCGGTTGGGGCGGTTTTGCTGAATTTGCCGCTGGTCAGGGTATTCGGGTGCATGGCATTACCCTCTCGAAACGTCAACTTGCCTATGCCAAACAGCGAATCGATAAGGCAGGCTTGTCCTCCTTGGTCACGTTCGAACTGAAAGATTACCGGGATCTGGATAAGCAGTATGACCACATCGTATCCATTGAAATGGTGGAAGCGGTCGGTGAAGCCTACTGGGATATGTATTTCAGCAAGCTGAATGAATCACTAAAGCCTGGCGGAACGGTGGTAATACAGAGCATTGTTATCGGCGATCAGCATTTTGAGACATATCGTACAGGAACCAATTTTATTCAGCAGTACATTTTTCCGGGAGGCATGTTGCCATCACCGCAAAAATTAAATGAGCATGCATTGGCCAATGGTTTTTCATTCGGGGAATATGAGGCTTTTGGTGCTGACTATGCTGAGACCCTGCGTCGCTGGCGGACCAACTTCGAGGAAAAACTCACACAGATCATGCAACAGGGTTTTGACAACTCCTTCATACAAATCTGGCGTTTTTATCTTGCCTACTGCGAGGCTGGTTTCGACGAAGGACACATTGATGTACTGCAACTTCAGCTAATCAGGCATGATAATGGATAAAGCAAAGAGGTTAATCGCTGGAGTTGCTTTGTTATTCGTGTTTAACGTGAATAATGCGCAAGCCCACACAACGGAGATTTCGGAGATATCAGATTTCAGGGTGGTCGGTAGCGGTATTTTGACCCTATGGGGTATCCCGATTTATCGTGCAACCCTGTACTCATCAGATGGTGTCTACATATCTGATAGAACACACGCACTGCACATTGATTACTACTTCGGCATAAGCCGAGATGATCTGGCTGAGCAATCGCTTGAAGAGATGGAGAAGCTGTTCGGTGCGCGTCCTGAAAAATCAAGACAGCAAGAAGAATTGGCAGCTGTCTTCAAGGATGTTGTCAAAGGTGACCACCTAACAGGTATACACTATGTCGGGCAAGGCGCGGTCTTTTATGCGAATGGAAAATTGATCGGCAGACTTGGGGATTCGAAGCTGGCGTCTGAGTTCTTCGCTATTTGGCTCAGTTCTGATACCCGTGAACCAAAACTGCGTTCCAGTTTACTGGGCGAGGGATAATGACTTCCCGTCAGCATGTTGCCTATGGTCTGCTCGGCGCGCCCTTGGCGATGGCAGCGCTTCCCATATATATACATACGCCCAAACTCTATGGCGATGAGTTTGGACTTGGACTGGCGCTGACAGGACTCATACTTCTGCTGTCAAGGACAGTAGATACGGTTCAGGATCTGTGGCTCGGTCGGCTGACAGACGTGTTGCAGAAATACTCCGGTGGTTGGCCTCTATTGGTGAGTATCTCTGCCACGGTCTTGGCGATGGCCTATGTGGCGCTCTTTAATCCACCGGTGAATTCGGTTTTCTTGCCATTTTGGTTTGGTATCACGCTCGTGCTTGTGTATACCGCGCATAGCGCACTCAATATTACCTACCTGACTTGGGGAGCTCGGGTCAGTGACGACACCCACGAACGTACTCGATTGGTTGCTTCCCGTGAGGGTTTTGCATTGGCTGGGGTAGTCCTCGCGAGTATGTTACCCATGGTGCTGGTCGAGCATTTCGGAAACAGACAAAGCTGGCTTCTGTTTTCACTGGTTTTTATTCTGTTTCTCGTTTTAAGTGTTTGGATACTTCTGCGTTTCGCACCCAACCCAGTTCGAAAGGAATCTACGCCACAGAGTTTGTTACAACCGCTGTATCACACACCTTTTCGTCGTCTGGCGGCGCTCTTCTTTCTCAACGGATTGGCGATAGCTATTGCTGCCACCCTGTCGCTTTTCTACATTGCTGATGTGCTGCAGCTTGAGTCTTTCAGTGGTGGTCTGCTTGCACTTTATTTCCTGAGCGGAGTATTTTCTTTGCCTTTGTGGCTGGTATTGTCACGCCGCTTTGGAAAGACCCGAGCCTGGATGGGAGGAGGGGTATTGGCAGTCATCGGTTTTGTCTGGGCAGTACAGTTGGGTTCTGGAGACTTGCTGCCCTATTCCATTATATGCATTTTTTCGGGGGCAGCATTGGGAGCTGATCTTGCTCTCCCGTCTGCAATCGCAGCTGACATCATCCCCGTGTAACATCGTGGGCAGACCGGAAGCTACTTCGGAATATGGAGTCTCATCAATAAGGGCGTACTCGCGTTGGCTGCGGGATTCACACTGCCGCTGTTGACGCTGTTTGACTATCAACCAGGCCAAGATGACGGTTTGACAGCATTGACCATGATCTATGCTGGGGTTCCTTGTCTGATTAAGCTCGTTTTCGTCATATTACTCATGCGCTGGCGTTCCAGTCTGGAGGTTGTACATGCCCACTAAAACCATTGTACTCATGATATTGCTTCTATTGAGTGGCTGCTCTGGGGTGAAAGTTAGTGAGTACAGGCAGGAACAACCCCGTTTGATACTTGAAGAATATTTCAATGGCACCATTGATGCCTGGGGAATGTTTCAGGACCGTGATGGAAAGGTGATTAAGCGCTTCAATGTGGTAATTGATGCTCACTGGAAGGGTAAGCAGGGTGTTCTGGATGAGCGTTTTACATACAGTGATGGTACGCAACAACAAAGGGTCTGGCACATAGAGCGTACCGGGGACGCCAATTATACGGGGAGAGCTGATGATGTGGTCGGGACCGCAAGTGGGGAGGTTTCTGGTAATGCATTGCGTTGGCTCTACACCCTCCGCCTCCCAGTAAATGATGCTGTGTACGATGTGCAATTTGATGACTGGATGTATCTGCAAGAAGACGGGGTGATGATAAATCGTTCGTCAATGAAGAAATTTGGCTTCACCCTGGGTGAGGTAACGCTGTTCTTTAGGAAGCGACCATGAAACCGCTCAATACTACAATTGAGCATTGGGAGGGCAAGCGGGTATGGATCATTGGCGCTAGCAGCGGTATTGGCAAGGCATTGGCCAATACGCTCCGGTCGGAAGGTGCGTTTCTGGCACTGAGTGCAAGAAGAGATATTGCTTCAAATCAAAAACCTGATATGAATGAACTCAATCTTCCACTGGATGTGAGAGATGAGACATCCCTTAGGAGCACTTATCACCAATTGCGTGAAAAGTGGGACCATCTTGACCTGGTGATATACTGTGCTGGTATCTACACACCGATGCGTGCCTGGGAAATAGATCTCGATATAATCAACGATAGTATCGCCACCAACTTGCAGGGTGTTTATAACATGCTATCGATGATTGTCCCTGACATGGTCCGGCAGAGAAAAGGCGGTATTTGTCTTGTCTCCAGCGTAGCTGGTTATACTGGTCTTCCCAAGGCCTTTTCCTATGGGCCCGGAAAGGCCGCATTGATAAATTTGGCGCAGATTCTCTATTCAGATCTCTCCCCTAAGGGGGTTAGTGTTTATCTCGTCAATCCAGGATTCGTTGCCACCCGGCTGACACAACAAAACGACTTCAAAATGCCCGCGCTTATGACCTCTGATGACGCAGCAAAGGAGATTGTCAAGGGCTTATCGGAGGGTAGATTTGAAATCCATTTCCCAAGGCGATTTACCTATTGCTTGAAGTGGCTCTCACGACTGCCAGACCGGCTCAGGTTTTACCTGATCAAAAGGGTGGTGCAGTAATGAAAATTCAAGACCTGATTAGCTGGTATAACAACCTGAGTCCATCCTCTTTAACACATCTCAAAGTGCTTTATGATGAAGGCGCCAGATTTCGTGACCCCTTCAATGATGTGTGTGGACACGATGCAATTATTGCAGTATTCGAGCATATGTATGAACAATGCGATGATCCCGGTTTTCAGGTGTCGGAACATCAGGTCGATGGTTCAGTTGCATGGGTCAGCTGGGTATTCCAGCTCAATCTACATAACAAGCCGATTAAAATTCCTGGAACCACCCGGTTCGAATTTGGTGAGGATGGACGGGTTATAGATCATCGAGACTACTGGGATTCTGCCGATCTTTTAGTTGAATTTCCCATGCTGGGGTCGATCATTCGTTACACACGAAAAAGACTGAGCTTGTCAGACCAGCAGAGATTCTGTAAATAGAAGTTACTATGAGTGATACACATACCATCAGTGAAGTTTCAAGGATTGCTGGCATTCCCAAAGATTTGCTCCGCATGTGGTAGAGACGTTATGGCTATCCCAACCCCGTAAGAGACGATAATGGAAATCGTATGTATAGTGCCGATCAGCTGGAAAAGTTGATGCTTATTCGCCAGCTGGTAGATCAAGGCAGTCGTCCAGGTAAGTTGATAAAGCTCGAGGTCGGTGAATTGCGCGCGTTGCAAAATAAACCACGCTATCATTTCGAGGAGACGGTGTTTCTTGGGCTGCTGAAGAATGATAATGCTGTAACGTTGCATGCTTGGATGCAGCAGCAGTTGCTTGCGCTTGGTCTTCGAAAATTTATCCACCTGGTTATGGTGCCAGCGATTAAAGTGGTCGGTGATAACTGGGCTACTGGTGAGGTAGAGATTTATGAGGAACATCTTTTTACCGAGATGATGAAGTCGGTGGTGCGCCAGGCACTCGCTGAAACCTATCGTTCTGGTGGTAAACCCCGAGTTATGCTGACCACAGTACCCGGTGAGCAGCACAGCCTCGGCCTGCTGATGGTGGAAGCGCTACTCCGCCTTGGTGGAGCAGAGGTCATTGCTTTTGGTACAGAGATGCCATTCCAGGATATCCGTGAAGCGGCAGAAGCGCATGCGGTTGACGTGATAAGCCTGTCATTCAGTGCCAGTTTCAAGACCGAGGATGCCATCGTTACCTTGAGTGGGCTACGACAGGTAATTCCCAACGAAATTATGATCTGGGTAGGTGGTTCGGCTTTTGCTTCCAGGCCTGGGGTACCTGAAGGGGTTGTACTGATAGAGGGGCTCGACGCCGTCGAGCGGGCGTTGATTTAGTATCTAGGCCGGATAAGCGTGGTGATGGCTTCCCAACGAAACAAATGTCCGTCACTCGCGCCAGAGCTTGGGATCATCGAGTGCATCGGCGCAAATTACCCGTCCACTTATGGATTTAAATATTCCCGGGTGAAGTTCTTGCACCATCCAGGCTGCTGTGTTTTTCTGTGGAATCGGGTAGGGTGCATCAAATCCCATTATTCCAGCCTCTGAAAAGCCAAATTTTGGATAATAGTCGGGATGACCGAGCACAAAAACAAGCTTGATGCCTGATCTTGAAAGTTGTTTGAGCCCTTCGGTTATGAGTTGGCCACCTATTCGCTGCGACTGAAAATCCGTATGAACGGCGAGCGGGGCAAGGAGTGACGCTGATATTTCACCCCCTGAATTGTTGACACTGGCTTTGCTGAAAAAAATGTGTCCGACAATGCGCTTGTCGATGAGCGCGACTAGCGATAATACCGGTTGAGCACTTTCATACGCCAATAAATCAGCAATCAGTTGCACAATTGCCGGTCCTTCTTTATTGCCAAAGGCAGACAAAACAACGCCTGATATGGCTTGGAAATCAGAACCGATGGCCTCGCGTATTTCAACTTGCATGGTGATTGGTTTCGGTCCTTTACCCAATGCGCCGTAAAGCCCCGTCGTTCAGGGCGGGGATATAAGGCGCGATCAGCTATCCGGGAGTTTGCTGCTGTTTGACGTGGTCAAGCCATTTCGGACAACCCAGTTAAGCGGCTTTTTTCATTTCCACTAATGCCTTCTCATAGTCATTGGGACTGACATATCCCAAGTAT
>PKUO01000029.1 GCA_002869585.1 Sedimenticola sp. | reverse complement strand
GGGGTTAGGCATCGAATTGGACAGTGTGCTGTTTGTCGGTGGTGGCACTGTGGCACTGTCGAAACACATCGCCAACTGGTTCCCGCATCAGGCGATTGCTGAACATCCTGCGTTTGCCAATGCCCGCGGCATGCTCAAGTACCTGCGCTATGTCTGTGAGGCCTCCGATGCGGCCTGAGCGCATCCATTACACCAGTTTTATCCGTGGTCACTGCGGTTCAGTGACAGTCGAGGCACCGTCGGGCCGTGCAATCGGTGTACAGCGACAGTTCCCTGTCGTCGGTCCTATCTCAAGAGAGTGGAACCTGATTCCATTTCATTCACCCTGCCGGGCAAGCATCCCCGTCAGGGGCGCGCTTGTTCCGGGAATTTTTAACCTCTAAGGAGCAAGTGCTATGTCAACCAACGAAACCAAGCAGTATTTCGATCTTCACACTACCGGCATCGGTTATCTCAATCGTATCCGGGAGGTGACGCCCAAGGAAGGTGAGCCCTTCCTGAGTATCACCATCGCCGCCCTTCGTGGCAGCGTCGACAACGCCCAGTACACGCATTTCGAGTGTCGCGTGTCCGGCAAGCAGGCGCAGGAAATCGTGCGTCAGCTCAAGCCGGCCGTCGAGGGCAATCTGAAGGTGCTGATCGGCTTCACACTCAGTGATCTCTTTGCCGAGTCCTTTACCTTCAAGAACGGAGACAAGGCCGGCGAGACCGGTATCAGCCTGAAGGCGCGGCTGCTGCGCATTGCGTGGGCCAAGGTCGACGGGCAACCGTTCTACACCGCACAGGAAGACGCGGCGTAACTCAACGTATGGCCGGGTAAAACCAAGTTACCCGGCCACTTTCCACCCATCGGGGGATCATTCCTCCGAGGGACTGCTCTCCCTTTTTCCTGAGGAGATCAGTCATGAAGAAAACGGATGCATCCGTAGAAGCGTTGGTAGAAAACCGGTTGTCCGGTTTGAGACCAGCAGACTTAAACGATGTGGAAAAGCAGTCAGTGATCACACTGGCGATGAAGGTGTTGTCCATCAAACATCGAGCCGGCAGGGTTTTGAGTAAACCGGACGAGACGCGGGATTTCCTGCGTCTGCGCCTGGCAGACTACCGTAATGAAGTATTCGGTTGTCTGTTTCTTGATAACCGTCACCGGATCATCGCTGTGCGTGAGCTGTTCCAGGGCACCATCGATGGCGCCTCGGTTTACCCGCGGGTCGTGGTGCAGCAGGCCATGGAGGTGAATGCCGCCGCTATGGTCCTTTTTCACAATCATCCATCGGGCGTTGCTGAGCCCAGTCACGCGGATGAGGCGATTACCCGCCGTCTGAAAGACGCACTTGCACTGGTTGATGTGCGGGTGCTTGACCACTTTGTGGTCTCGGCTGGCGAAAGCGTCTCTTTTGCAGAATCGGGACTTCTTTGATATGTGGAGTGATTGAGTCATTGTGCTAAGGCCTCCCGCGTTTCTCACGGGAGGCCTCCACATATTTTACAGCTTGCGCAACCAGTTCGCGAGATCAGAGCCATCCAGCAGCAGTCGTCCGCCGGGCGGTGGTGTTACTACATCCGGGAACACTTGAGCGAGGGCCCGGCGCTTGAGGTCGATATCAGCGCGGGCATAACGCATGGTCGTGTTCAGATCTGCATGGCCGAGCCAATGACTGATGGTTGCAAAGTCGACGCCGGACTTGAGCAACGCCACCGCCGTGCTGTGCCGGATCGAGTGCGGGTGAAGCTTCTTGCTCTTGAGGGAGGGTGCGACTTGCGACGCCTTGTGCACGTAGCGGCGCAGCAGGTAGCGTACGCCGTAGCGCGTCAGGGGCGCCCCGCGGGCGTTCGTGAAGACGAGCGGAGAGACCGGCTCGTCGACAAAGCCACCTCGTTCGGCGATCAAATCGCGCAGGAGGCGTGCCGTTGCCGGCCACAGCGGACATGTCCGTGCCTTGCGACCCTTGCCGAGCAATCGTACCTGCGGTGGGGCCTCAAGACGCACGTCGACAACGCGGACATTGAGTGTTTCCTGGACCCGAGCGCCAGTGTTAAACATGAACGCAAAAAGCGCATAGTCACGCCGACCCAGTTCCGTTGAACGATCGATGCTCTTGAGCAGTGCATCGAGTTCGGCACGATCAAGATATTCGATCGCAGCCTCTACCGCCCCTCGCTTGAATGGCATACCGATGATCCGCTGCAGGGTCCCCAACTGTTCTGGGCACTGCCCGGCGAGGTAGCGTGCAAAGACGTGGATCGCGCCGAGCCGCGCATTACGGGTGGCGATGCTGTTGTGGCGCTCGGCTTCGAGCGTGGCAAGGAAGCGTGTGATGCGCTCTACGGTGAGATCCGGCACATCCAGACGGTCCACTGTGCAGTGCCGCTCCGATGCCGTGAAGCGCAGGAGTAGCAGCAATGCGTCGCGGTAGCTGCGGATCGTGTGCGGACTCAGGCCACGCTGAACGGGGAGGTACTCCTCGAAGAACCTGACGAGATTACGGCCCAATGCCGTTGGGGTCGAGCGACTCATAGAGCACCTCCCTCAATCAGATCTGCGCAGGCGCTGGCGAAGCGCTGGCTTGCAAGGGCGACTACCGCCGGCATGAAGCGCAGATAATAGGTGGTCGAAGCGATCGATACGTGCCCCATGTACATCGAGAGCTTGGGCAGTTCGGACTGTACGTCACGACCCTCCTCGTACCAGCGGCGCAATGCCTCCACCGCAAAAGCGTGGCGAAAGTCGTGTACACGTGGCATTCTCGGGGCATTCGTCCAGATACCTGAGCGGCACATAACCCTTCTTATTGCCTGACTTATTCCTTCAACGGTATAACCATGCTCGGCGCTTCTGCAGAGCAGCATCGCATTGAGCTGGGTGCGCGGAATGAACGCTGCCCTGACGCGCAGGTACATGCGCAGCTCTCGGGTGGCGCTTGGAGAGAGGGGTACCCACCGGGATTTGTGGAACTTGGAACATTGTATCCGCAGGACACCCGTCTCAGCGTCGACGTCCTCCATACGCAGTCGGGCCAGCTCGCCGCGACGAAGGCCCGCTGTGTACATCAGCACGATAGCGATACGGTGGACGGCGTATGGCAGGTCACGACCGGCACTTGCCGGGCGGCGGCTGATGAAGTCGAGCAGTCGCCAGACCTGGTCAGCCTCAATCGGTGTGGGCAGCGGATACGGCCGATGGCGCCCGAATGTCTCTCGCTCAGGGAGAAAGCACTGACTCTCGCGACGTCGGCGGTACCGGCAGAACCGATAAACCATCATCGCCCAATCAACCTGGGTGTTGTGGGCGCAGTGGCGGAGCTGGCGGCACCAACGTTCGAAGCTCTCGGCGTCGAGGTCGCAGTCGCCCGCCTGTATGAGATAGGTTCGCAGGCGACGCAGCACATACTCGTCAACCCGGACAGCACGCCCGAGTGCGCGTCGACTCGAGATATATGACTGCACAGCAGCGTCAAAGCGATACAGCGGTGATGACTTACTCATGGCTCCCTCCTTCCGTGCACGGAACCGGGAGCGCAACATCACGTAACATGGCCACATCGAGTCGCAGGTAGGCGCTGGTGCCGTAAAAGCTGTGATGCCCGAGCACATCTCCAATTGCCTTCATTCCCACACCGCGACTGAGCAAGCGCATCGCAAACGTGTGACGCAGCCGATACACGTGCTTGGCGCAGTCCGGTAGTCGAGCCTCGCGCATACGCTTGCGGAAAATGTCACCGACAGCTGTGCGTTCGAGTGGAATGTAGGGACAGCGCGCCCGCAGGAAGAGCATCGACGAGGCACTGTTGGCGCGGCCGTGCTGCAAGTAATCTTGCAGTAGTCGCAGCGTGCGTGCATCGAGTGGAAGTAACAATGGCGAGCGTGTCTTGGACTGGTAAACGTGCAGGAGTGCTTGTTCCCAGTCGATCGAATCCATGCGCAGCCTGACCACCTCGCTCGGACGCAGCCCATAGTAGGCGATCAGATGCAGGATGCACAGGTCGCGCCATCCGCTGCGGCTGGTGCAGTCGATCGATCGGAGCAATTGCAACACACTTGGCCAGGGTAGTGCTCGCGGTGGTAACTCGTCGCGATAGGTCCGCGGGGTGTCAAGCGCATCGAGGCGCTCGGACACCAGTCCCAGATCATATGCGTAACGCAGGAACGCCCGCAGATGCGCGACCTCGTGTTGCAGCGAGTGACGGGAAACCTCCCTGCTGCGCTCGAGGATGAAACGCTCGAGATCGTCACGGGAGAGTCTCTGTAGGGATCGCTGTGAGCGCTGGACGTGCGCCAGTAGACTGCGCAAAGTGATGGTGTGATGAATGCGAGTCGAGACAGATAGACCGCGAACCTCGGTGAGGTACTGGACGTACCGGCGGATGAGATCCTCATAAGGTGGTTGCGGCACGGCTACCAGGCGTCCTTGCGCACGCAGGTAACGTGTGTAGACACGCCGGGTGCTGGCGAAGACAAAGAACCGCGAGCGAGGCTGGCGTTCGCGGCCAAAGACAGCCAGGAGCTCGGCTTCTTGGAGAACCGGCGGCGAAGCGTCGGACCACAGCCGCGGCATGACGAACAGCAGCCGTCGAATATGGCAGTCGATGGTGTAGTCAGTGTAGCGCTCGGTGCGAAGCCACTCGATGAAAGCGATGGCCTCATTCTCCGCCGGGGATGCTTCTATCATCCGGCGTGTGCTGGGACGTAGATCAATGTTCATGGTGCCCTCCACAGGGGTAATTGGTGGAGGGAACACTATGTCGGACGTGAAAACTTATGTGGACTAAAAAGGGCGGATGATGGCATTACGCTGCAATGCCACCACCCGCACTCCACATATCAAAGAAGTCCCGATTCCGCGAGAAATGGTGAGCTCACCATTTTTTGCAGAACGTGGACTGCTCTGAAGTCCAACACTTTTCTACAAACCCTGCCGGGGAAGCATCATCTTCTCCGGCAGGGGAGGAGGTGTGACCTGGTGTCCTTCCATCACAGGAGAATACCCATGAGTAACATTTCCAATGAACAATCCGCCGAAGCGTTTTTCGGTGAAGTTATTTCAACCTATACCCGTGCGCAGGCCATCGAGGACGGTGTGCTGATCGATGCGGGTTCCATGGCCAGNGAGGCCGGTTTCAAATGGCCTGTTGCGCTGACATCTGCAGTCTGGGCGGATTGTGTGGCCTGGACCGAGGATGACAGTGAACAGCAGGTGCATCAGGATCAGTCGGGTAGGCTTTGGGACGTCCTGTATATGGCGTCCCACGCCATACGTACTGCCAAAGATTCGAGTGACCGGCTGCTGTTCCAGCTGTATCGGGTAGCCCATGACGGTCACTCGACCGAAGCGGTACTGGTCACGCTGAAGCTCATTGTCGGGCCCGGTGATCAGGGTGAACCCGTGATTACCATCCTCTTGCCAGAAGAGGATTGAAAATAGCCGGAATACTCCGGCATCTTACCCCTGGCCGCTTGGGTCAAAGCGGCATTCCATTCAGAGCTTACCTGTCGTGACTCGGCCCATTTAGGCGAATTTTCTAGCAGTCAGTCCATTGTTTCGTGAAGTGACCAGCGGTAATCATGGTTATAATTCTCGCCAGCCTGGATTTGGGCGGGTATCTCGATTAAACTCGTAGCTGGGTGCCAACCTTACTTGCACACGAGTAAAAAAGGGCGTTTGAAAAATACAGTCATTGAGAATCTCTCTTTAAGGCCTCGTCCTCGGGGAATTAAACGTGTGCGTCTAACCCGTACGGGCGTGTTATGGAGAAAGATTTGTCATGACTATCAAAGAACTTGCGTATTCTGCGCAACAAAACCTCGAATCTATTACCGCATGCTCATTCAAGCGAGCTCATATTTATGAGTTGCTTGCGGCATTGTTTGGTTTTAAATCTTATGCGGCACTTTGCTCTGATAGCGTTTTCACACAGCGCGAAAAGAGTAAGGTGATACCTGATGAATATCGGACGATATTCCAGCAACGGGTCATAGAGCTTGGGTACGATCCGAGTATCACTGATACTACAGCATCTACGTTTATTTCCTTCGTTGAAGAGAAGCACATTGATGTCTTAGTGGTTACCGATTTGGTGGACGGACTGAGCGATGATGAAAGCTACATGGAGGAATTCTGGACTTCTCCGAACAGCGGCGAATATCCACTGATTTTATTGGAATTTCTGGAAGCAAAAGCCAGCAGAGGGGATCACCTTGCGCACTTTGCATTGGCGCTGCTCCACCGGCCCGACGATGATGAGGGTTCGCAAGGAGCAAGCGGTGAGTACTGGTATTCGCAGGAGAAGCAAGGGCGAGAGTTAACAGGTGTCGAAAAGGAGTGGGCGGATCAGTATGCTCGCCTGCTCAAGGAAACTGAAAAATACACATTTCATCTCCGCGAGGCCGGTCGACTCGGAAACACCTCTGCGCTCCTAGCGCTCGCAGAGCTATTTCATGATCCATCTTATCTTGATGCCATAAATATGCATGGAATTTCTGATGATCCTATAAGGGTCGCAGAAGTGGCAGAGACACTAGGTCGGATGGAAGATGCTGTGCACTGGTTGAATGTAGCTGCAGAAGCGGGAGATACCGACGCGATGCGTCGGCTTATTGTTGAGTTCGAACGAGGGGATGTTCAACAGTCGTGGATGTGGTTTTACTTGGCTGAGATGCTGGGAACCGATCTGACAGAGTCTCATCTGCAAGCATTCCATGATGGAGGGCAATATGCAGATGAAATCTATGATGATGATGTTGGCGGACCGCTTTATGCCGCTGGTGATGAAGGGGTGGATCTGAAATCATTGAGCGAAGAAGGCAAACGCGAGGCTAGAAAGCAAGCCGAAGCAATTTTTGAAAGGATCCAGCAGTCTGAGTGAGAGTGCTGACAGGAAAACCGCCCAGCATCGTCCCCCAGGGCGATTTTCAACATCCAACCGACCTAACCTACTAACTGTCCACTGAGTCCACATGCCTTGCCCGCCACGGCAACGCGAGCCTCTAACTCGCGTGCCAAGGGCGGGGCCGCGTTCAGCGGCGCCTGTGGGCCCCAGTGGGCAGGCAGCAACGCTCCGAAGGATTGCACCAGCCGATTAGTAGCAGGCCGCGTGACAGGCGGATGCCTGGCACACGGCATGCCTGAACCGAAGGCGCCCTCGTCACTGGCAAGCGAAGCGGGGTAGTGACGAGGGCGGCATTCCCGGAAACGGCGCGCGTTTTCGGCAGGATTATTCAGTGCAGGGCCAGTGATGAAGGCCGATACTGCCGCCCTCGATCGATTTTAACCGTGGCTACTGCGGATACAGTAGCAACAGAGCGCGCCCGAACCCTTCGATGCGCTGCGGCGAAAGCCGTGGGTTCATTCTCCAATCTGAGCCGACCACGAGATCGGTTCTTTATCGCAGGCACCAGCCTGTATTGACTCGTCGAGCCGAGACGCCCGCCCCTGGTGGCGCCGTCGATGCTCATTCTTCATTAACTGCGGAAGTATTCCGCCTATCTGAAAGGAGGTGATGTGTAACCACACTTAAATCGCGCCCGTAACGGCGCACGTTGGTCCACGCCAGACCATTCCCTCCGGGGAGAACCGGCGTTGCCTAGACCAGGCAGCTTTAGGTCGCAATGGGCGTAGTGTCCCATGACCGTACCGCGTACGCGGGACCGAATGGCTATGGCCACCGGTTGGGTCAGAAACACTTACCGATATGCGAGAACACTTTTGAGAGATCTGAACTACCAACTCAAGCAGATTTGCCGTCGAAACCGGGACGGCAGTTTTACAACCCAGCGAGACAGGGAGCGGCTGCTGACGCAGATCGCCGACCAGCTCCATGATCTGGGTTACCGTCATATGAGCGCACAGTCGCTCAAGCCCAAGCACATCGAGGCTTTGGTCAAAAACTGGCAAGAAAAAGAGCTGTCGGCCGGGGCAATGAAGAACCGGCTGGCAGTCATTCGCTGGTGGGCCCAGAAGGTCAATCGTCAGAATGTCGTTGCACGATCGAACGACCACTATGGTGTTCCAAACCGGCAGTTTGTGACCAACGAATCCAAGGCCCGTAGTGTGGGGGCAGAAGAACTTGGCAAGATTCGGGATGCCCGAGTTCGGATGAGCCTGGAACTACAGCAGGCCTTTGGCTTGCGCCGAGAAGAAGCGATCAAGTTCATACCGGACTACGCAGATCGCGGCGACCATATCGTCCTCAAGGAAAGCTGGACCAAGGGCGGCAAGGCGCGAACCATCCCGATACGGACTGAGGCCCAACGTGCTGTTCTAGATCGAGCGCGACAGCTGGCCGGTAAAGGTTCTCTGATTCCCAGCGCAAAGAACTACCGACAGCAATTGCGATTGTACGAAGCCGAGACCGCCAGGGCAGGGTTGTCCAGAATGCATGGTCTTCGTCATGCCTATGCACAGAATCGTTATGAGGAACTGACCGGATGGCGTTCACCCGCGGCGGGCGGTCCTGCAGTCAAAACGCTCACGCCGGAACAAAAACGGATTGACCAGCAAGCCCGCCTGACGATCAGTCTCGAGCTCGGGCACGAGAGACCACAGATTGTGGCTGTGTATTGCGGGACGTGAGAATACAGCCACGAAAACACTGCACCGGTGAGAATGGATTATCCATTTTCAGTACCCGAGCGCACCTTCATGATGCCGGCCAGGTTGTATCAAACCACTGAGGCTGAATCCATTATGAAACGATCACTCTTTAATCCTGTGAACCCTGGTGCAGTGACGGCGATATGTATCGCCGGTCTGTGTATTGTCGCCAGCGTAAACCTTCATGCAAGCGATATCCAGACAGGCCGGTATTCGACGTATTTCGCGGCTCCGACCCAGGCGCAGTCGGAACTGTTGGAAGCGACCGTTACCGTTCAGTTGCCAGATCGGATCCAGACCATCGGAGAGACGGTGCGATATCTTCTACAGCGCAGTGGTTACCGGCTGGCTGCTACTGAATCCTCCGCACCGGAAACGCTCGCGTTATTTGCGTTACCGCTGCCGGCTGTCCATCGCCATCTTGGGCCGATGACCTTGCGCGAGGCACTGGAGACACTCGCGGGTCCGGCCTTCCATTTAGTCCAGGATCCTGTTCACCGACTGATCACATTCGAGCAGTGTGCAGTGAAGCAGGTTGCTGCCCACGAGACCATGAACATGGCTAATGTGGAGGTAGCGCAGGATGACGACTGAGCAGCAACCGGAGCAGATCAATCCGTCAGAAAAGGAGAGCAAGCAGGATAAGGCAGAGAGGCAGCCAAGATCCCGGCGGCTGGCTTACAAGTCCGTACTGACTGCCGTTGTGGTCGGGATCGTTGTCATCAGTGCGCTGTCGCTTTCCAAGATCCAGCGGCAAGAAATACCGTTGGATGAACTCCAGATACAGGACTCCAATACCCCAACCCGGGAGGTGATCAAAACACCGGAACTGGAGGTAGGTGCGGACGAGGACAAAGTCGAGCAGATCGATCAGAGGCTGACATCATTGTCTGGCCGGATCGACCGCGGTTTCGAAGCGCAAGTGGCCCTGAGTGCGGATGTGAAGAAAAGCCTGGCTTCCGTGGCTGAAGGTGTTCGCGCGATCAAAGTGGCTGTTGCCGATCTTACGGAAAGTAACCATGCCCTTCGCCAACGTATTGACGACTCCATTGCACGGCTGAATACCCTAATCAAGGAGACTCAGAAGCGCAAGGCCGCTCAGAAAAAGCCGGCGGCCAGACCGAAACCTGCACCCGCCAAAACTCCACCGTTTCATGTCGATGCCATCGACGTTTGGGATGACATGACCTACGTGGCCATCTCCCAGGCAGGCCGCATTGCATTTTTGAAGTCCGGCGAACAGCAATCAGGCTGGACAGTGGCTGGCATCGACCGCCTCAAGGGCAGGGTCGAATTCAAAGGGCCGCATGGCCAGAACCATTCCGTTTCATTGCAGAGGTAGAACCGATGGAACTCGTATTAGCCGTGTTGTTGCTCTTCGGCGGTTTCGCGCTGGGATCCGCGACAGCAGAGAAGAATGATGGTTCTGAACCATCCAGCAATAGTGCATCTCGTATCCAAACTTCGGCAGATTCAGTTCCCGCTACACAGGGGATGCGCGGGTGTCTTCCTGACAAGTCCGGAATTTACCGGGATCTGACGGTGCCCTATATCGGCCAGAGAGAACAGGCAGCACCAAAGGCCGACATGTGTGAAGGGGAATGCACCGATGAGTAGACGATGGAAGCCGGTTGTTTTTCTGGGTGCCCTTGTCGTATCGAATACCGTGATGGCGGTCGAGTTGTCACATACCCAGGTCCAGGATACCCGGCAGGATAGTTCTCAAAAATCCACGAACGTCTTATCAGCCACGGATCTGGTGCATGCCCGTCTATGGGGTTTGACGGAGACCGAGTGGCGACGTTACAAACAGTTGATGCAGGGCATTCGCGGGAGCATCAGTCCGGCGACGATATCGCCCATCGAAGTGCTCGGTATTCATGCGCGGGATGACGCAGAACGACAGCGGTATGCCGAAGTGTGGGCACGCGCCATGTATGAAGACGCCGGTCGTATCCTTGCGTTCCAGCACGCCTACGATGCTGCAACCAAGCGCCTGTATCCGAATGTGTCTTTGATCGACATCAGCCGGTTGCCAGGTAAGACCGAAGTGAATAATGCCTTTCAGTCCGGAGACCGCCTGTTGTTCTTTACGCGCCCGGATTGTCCGGCCTGCGATATGCTGCTGAATAAGCTGTTAAAGCGGATCGACGAAGTCAGCGGTATCGATATCTATCTCACCGATGTAGACAAGGGAGACGATCGCGCCGTCAGGGACTGGGCGTCCAATCACCAGATCGATCCGGACTGGGTACGCAGCCGGAGAATCACCCTCAATCATGATGGCGGAGCCCTCGACGAATTGACCCAGGGGCAAGGTGACGTCCCGTCCGTATTGCGCCGTCGAGGCGAAGACATCTCAAGACTGCTGGTTTCGGAGCTCTAGCCCATGGTGGCGTTGATACGAGTTTTCGGCTGGCCGATCGTATTTGCCGTCCTGACGCTTCCTTCCATAAGCAGGGCGAATGAATCCGTGCCAGCGGGTTATCGCATGATTGCCGCAGAGCACGGAATACCCCAGAGCGTTCTGTTCGCTGTGGCCCTCACTGAAAGTGGGAAGCAGACGGGACAGGCCAGAGCCCTCCGGCCCTGGCCCTGGACATTGAACGTGGCCGGCCGGGGTTATTTCTTCGATTCCCGGCAAGCGGCCTGGCAGGCATTGACGGCGTATCTGAAGGAGGGGAAGCGTTCCATTGATATTGGCCTGATGCAGGTGAACTGGCGTTACCACAAGGATCGGCTCGGAACCCCATGGCAGGCGCTTGATCCGTATCACAACATACGCGTGGGTGCCGGGATTCTGCAGGATTGTTACACCACGCGGCAGGACTGGTGGGGCAGCGTTGGCTGTTATCACTCGCCGAAGGATCCCCATCGTGCAGACCGGTACCGTCGCCGTGTTGTCTCCCACTGGCAGCGCATTGTAAAGGAGGGATGACACGATGGGTCGATTCAGTATTTATTGTCGGAAGGTCATGGTCATGAGCTGCCTGCTGGTGCCTGTCATGGCTCGGGCTGATCTGACCGTGA
Source organism: Sedimenticola sp. (assembly GCA_002869585.1). GTDB lineage: Bacteria > Pseudomonadota > Gammaproteobacteria > Chromatiales > Chromatiaceae > BM503. Next base: position 1,993 of record PKUO01000029.1, on the reverse strand, counting down.
TCCATGACAGCGGTCATACACAACCCATCGCCCCTTTTCTGGAAGTTTTTCAAACTCAAGATGGTTTGCCACAGCGAAGTCAGGTTCCAACAAGACCCCAGCTCGGTGCCGCAGACCCCAAAGCCTGGTTGCCGATTCAATCACCCGGCCTGACACCGGGACCGGTGCAGGCCCGTGCGCATGACCGGCCGTTCACGCGGCCATTCTTCTTGATCGGGGCAGACAGCCGTTCCCAACAGTGGCTACAGAGGCACCGCGAACGGCTCAAGGAGATCGGTGCCGTCGGGATGCTGGTGCAGGCCGAGACGATGGATGATTTGCGAACGATTGCCAGACTGGCTGACGGCCTGTCTATCCTGCCAGCGCCAGGCAGCGACATCGCGAAGGCACTGAGCGTTTCGCACTATCCGGTGCTGATCTCGGCGCACGGCATCGAGCAGTGAGTACCCATCCCATCGAGGCCCTGCTGCGCCCCCCGGTCGAGCTGTGGTCGACGTTGGTCGCGTTCGCCACGGCAGCCATCGCCATTCTGGCCCCATGGGCACTGATGATGCCGCCGGGCGTGGCTTATGGCGCTGGCGCCGTACTGGGCCTGATCGGCGTGATCCGGGGCCGGCAGGCCTGGCGGGTGCTGCGCTACCAGGGCAACATGCGCCGACTACCCATCTATAAGGTACGCTCCCGCAAGATCCCTCTCAGCCGCCGCAAGCTCTTTCTGGGCCGGGGCTTCCGCTGGACCCAGAAACACACGCAGCGCCTGCGCGATACCATCCGGCCGGAGGTCCAGCGTTACGTGCAACCAGGGCGCCTGTATCAATGGGCGCGCCGCAAGGAGGTCGCCTGGGAATCGGTCTCGATTCTGAGTTTGCTGGCGCGGCTGTTCCGGGTGCGGGCCTGGTGGAATCCCCTGGCTCCGTTGCCGGCGGTCGGTGGTAAACCGGCCCTGCATGCCGTCGAGCCGGACGAACAGGACGTGTGGATGGATATCGGTGAGCGGGTGGGGCATACCCTGGTGTTGGGGACCACTCGCGTCGGTAAGACCAGGCTGGCCGAGATCCTCATCACCCAGGATATTCGCCGTGGGGACGTGGTGATCGTTTTCGATCCCAAGGGGGATGCGGGTTTGTTGCGGCGTGTATATGCCGAGGCCAAGCGGGCCGGACGGACCAAAGACTTCTATATGTTCCATCTGGGATTTCCACAGGTTTCAGCTCGCTACAACGCCATCGGCAACTTCTCACGAATCACCGAGGTTGCCACCCGCATCGCCAACCAATTGCCCAGCGAAGGCAATTCGGCGGCCTTTAAGGAGTTCGCCTGGCGATTCGTCAACATCATTGCCCGCGCACTCGTGGCGTTAAACCGCCGTCCGGACTATCAGCAGGTCAGACGCTACATTAACGATATTGAACCTCTGTTCATGGAGTACGCCGAGGCGCATCTGGATGCGCATGGCGCCGAGGGTTGGAAGGAGCAGGTCGAAGAACTGGCAAGCAAGATCTCGGAACGCAACTTGCCGGCGGCTCTGCGGGGTCGCAGTAAAGAAGCTATCGCGCTGATGCGGCACCTGCAGGCACAGAACCTCTATGATCCTGTCCTCGATGGTCTGGTGTCTGCCTTCAAGTACGACAAGACCTACTTCGATAAGATCGTCAGCTCCGTCGGGCCCCTGATGGAGAAGCTCACCACGGGCAATATCGCCGAACTTATCTCCCCGGATTATCTGGATAAGAACGATACGAGACCGATCTTCGAATGGATGGAAGTCATCCGACGCAAGGGGATCGTCTATGTAGGGCTGGACGCCCTGACGGATACCACAGTGGCCAGCGCAGTAGGCAATTCCATGTTCGCTGATCTGGTGTCGGTGGCCGGGCATATCTACAAGCATGGTGTAGACGGTGAGTCCATCGATACACCGCCCACCATCTCCATGCACGCCGATGAGTTCAACGAACTGATCGGGGACGAGTTCGTCCCATTGTTGAACAAG
>PKUO01000096.1 GCA_002869585.1 Sedimenticola sp. | reverse complement strand
GGCCTATAGCTCAGTTGGTTAGAGCAGTGGACTCATAATCCATTGGTCCCAGGTTCGAGTCCTGGTGGGCCCACCAATAGCAAGGGTTAGCATGATAGTTGTGCATGTAACCTTTTGTTGGCCACTTTGGCCAACAATTGATTACTAAGAAAGCATAATTTGACCAACCCGGGTATGGCCGATCTCACAAAATGAGATCGGCCACGCCAAATTTCTAATTTACCATTACCCCACAGATCACCTTAATTCATTCGATTGAAAAACGATTCCTAAGAAAATAACTTTCTACGAAATTCTTCATGAATGAAATAATGACATCCAGGAACTCTCTAGATATTTCGATGAGAAAGAATAAGCACCAAGCAATGACTATGAGTTTAATAATGTAAGGAACGAGATCAAAAAGAAGAAAATGGCAAATATGGTAGCAGCTTGATTGTGTTTGAGATTCTTCATGATTAGGAACAATCGAATCATTTGCAGAATCACGAATTAAAACCTTGTCACTATATAATCGCTTTTCCGCAGTACGCTCAGCCAGAAGTAATTTCTCAAGAAGGCTCTGAACGATATCATTATTACTTGAGTCCATTTTTAGCCGACCGCTCGAATTTGATCTATCATATGCTGTTCATCCAATTCGCTGACTGCACCATCATAAAGAATAGTAAAAACGTCTGCTAGTAACTGAGGGGTAATTTCCCGTTTTGTACTTTGAAGCCACTGATAGATTACCCTAGCAACAATAGCTATAACCTCCTTATCCATGTATCCAGCTTTTCTTGCTATTCGTTCGCCAGATAAGACGTAGCAAACATCCACACCCAGTTTAAAAACTGCAGCCAGATAGTTAGCATCTGGTGAGCGCCTTCCTTGTTCATAAGCAATCTGCGTCAGTTTCTTTACCCCGCCAATTTCCGCAAACGCTGGCTGACTCAAACCAATCCTTAGCCGCTCTTCTTTTAAGCGACTCCCGATATCAGTTTCTGTAAGTAATAGTTTGCTTTTTTGTACCATATAGTATTATTTTGTATACTTTTAGAATATATTAGGTATATTCATGGACTATATTACACAAACTGGCCCATACAGCCGAGAAGTAGTACGGCAGATGTTCACTGATCAGGGAATTACCATTTCTGCGTGGGCTCAACAACATGGCTTTAGACGAGAGGATGTTTATGCCGTCTTAAGTGGCCGTTTAAAGGGTAAACATGGGCTATCTCATGAAATAGCTGTAGCTCTGGGTCTCAAACCAAAGCCTTCCGATCAAAACACTCTATTTCTATGTAAAGACAAAATAGGTAATCAATAAATTAAAAACAATAGCGTAGAAAACGAAACAGCCCGAATGTCTGGCAGGACATGCGGGCTGCAATAAACACGTCAGTTTTGGGCTCTGACGCACATAGCATCCCTGTTATGACGGTCTCTGTCAAGCAGGCGTTGGGATTGTCTTTGTGTCTTAAGTACTGGCGTGACTATTTTAGTACTGACGCAAGGACATTTTATGCTGGAAGAAAACCTCGAACTCACCGCTCGCCTTGCCACGCTTGGTGAAAACTTCGCAATCCCCAAACCACTCTTTGATCCCCGTTCAGTGGAATCTGGAGGCTCGTATCCAGATCTCCCAACTCGAGCGCGTGAGTATCTACTGCAACGCATCCATGAGGGGCCATCAAGGACCGTTGGAAGACACACTAAAGGGAATGTACGTTCTCAATACCCATCCGAGTCTCTTGGACACAGCACGAACTCTGAGAGCTATACAGCCGAACTTCCACTGTTTATTCGCTGTGAAGCTGACTCCTACATAGCTGCCTACTACGATCAGGGGCCCGAGGTCGAGGTACAGGGTCACGACAAGAACGGACGGAAACGACGAAAACCCTACACTTCAGACGCCGTGGTTCTGACCCGAGATTGCATCGCAGTTGTTCAGGTCAAATTGTTAAGTACCCTTCAGGAACTCGTTGAAAAAAACCCACATGATTGGCAAGAACACTCTGGCTACTACCAATACCTCCCCGCCGAATCCCGCTTTGCGTATATGGGTATTCTCCACGTTGTATGGAGTCCACCTCCAGGTGGGGAAATCTTCACTCAGAATCTAGAGCTCTTTCATCAACTACCAATACAGTTTTCCGGATCTACCCATCCCGATGCCGCCAAAGTACTTTCAACACTGGAAACTATGCGCTGCGCTTCGATTTCCCAGATTCTGGACGCCTGCGACATTCAAGACTGTACTGCCATTTTTACCCTCATACGCGACAATGTTCTTTTTGCATCTTTGAAGGAATCATTGCTAACTGACATACATACATCTCTTGTCGCCACGTCAATACAAGAATTGAAGGCATCACTGTCGTTACGTGAAAGTGCTATCGCAACGGGTCTCCCAAAAGAGCCAGTTGACGCTGAGGGCCTTGCCGTTCATGAAGACCTGCAGGAGGCGCTACGAAAACTGGCTATCGTAGAAGCCAATGAGAAAACCAGATCGTGTAGACGCTATAAAAAGCAAATACGTGAAGGCGCTGAGAATGGACTTACGCCAATACAATCACTTGTTCCACGAAGAAAAGCTAAGACCCAAGATGATGGGCGTAAAAAACCCAAACGTCCCAAGATCGTTCTCGCCTACCTAAAGAGTTACATAAGCGGCGAGATCGAATACCGAGAGGGAAACGATAAAGAAAAAAGGCGTGTAGACGACATACGAAAACTCACACCTATGGCAGCATTCAACGAGTATTTTACGGATGCCAGCCTGTATCACCCCGACTTTGCACCCGTCTCAAGGCCCACCTTTATTATGCATCTCAACCTAAAGGACCCAGAACGCCGTGGCCGAGACAGAGCAGGAGAAAGGGGGGGCAATGCAGCCAAAGAGCCCACTGACGTAGATGATCGCGCAATAAAACCGAGCCGGCCGTTCGAATGCGCCACCATCGATCACTACAAAGCGGACATCTTCTGTGAAGCAATTCGGGACACCAGCGATACATACGTCGCATCCCCTTGGGTTTCAGTCATGCTCGATTTAGCTACGTCCTACATCTTGGCGTTGTGGATCACATTTTCAAATCCAAGCAAGAAAACTTGTGCCGCTCTATTGCGGCTATGTGCGAGAGCGCACAGTCGATGGCCAGAAAGGATCATTGTCGATCGAGGTAGTGATTTTCAATCTGTCTACTTTCAAGGAGTTCTAGCCAACTACAAAATTAGGAAGGATGACCGGCCAGTATCGGATGCCCGTTACGGTGCCGAAGCAGAACGGTTTTTCAACAGTATGCGGGTGGAGTGCCTAAATCATCTCCCGGGCAACTACGTCTACATTGCCGACAATCGCTCAGTTTCTAGCTCACATCAGGCCAGAAAAGCTGAACTGCTCGACCTGAGGCAATTCATCATACAAGCAGGCCAACATGCAAATTGGAGCAACAACTGCAAAATTCGAAACGATCGCATATCCGCAACCATTGCCATGGAACAAGGCCTTTTGAGATTCCCTTTCAGCGGCAAAGAAATTGAAGTCGACAATAAGTTCATGGTGGCTACCGCTGTCGATGATGGTCGATACAAGCTTGATCGCCAAAGAGGGCTACACATTGGCGATTACCATTACACAAACACGCGGTTATTCAGATCAATAGCGAATCACTTAGATACCAGAGATGACCCTGAGAACCCCTATATCGTGTACGCCCACGTTGCTGACGAATGGCTGCCTTGTCTCGCATCCCCTAATAAATCCTACTCAACAGCTTCAGATGCAGAGAAGCGATATATCGCAGCAAAACAAAGCATTCCCCATGCCATAAAGACTGCCCAAGCTAATAATGCGGTAATTCAACGCGTCCTGGGCATCAGAGAAGCGCACCGGAATACTGTCAGCGAATATCCCAAAGAAACCATGGATACTTCTGCAGACCATGATTCCACCGCGACAGAAGGTGACGCTTCGGACCTCTTCGGAAACGCGCTGTTAAACCAGCATGGCACGCTGGGGTGCGACACATGGTGAACTTATTCAATACTCCCCTTGCCAAAGCCGCTGAGACCCTAAAAGGGAAGCGAATACCTCATAAAAAGTACGAGGAATCTGTAGAAAAAATCGCCAGTGGCATATTTGTTTCTTCGCCTGGTGAGGTAGTCTGCATCGTCGGCCCCTCTCGGGTAGGAAAGACGACCGCTGCTTATGAAGCCTGTCGACAACTGATACCTGAGAATGAACTTATACATGACTCGGACATGCCCATTGTTCGAGTCCGGCTCCGAAATTCCCTCAATGGCGGCAGATTCGATTCCGTCCTGTTTATTCGTTCTGCCTTAGTCGCTATCAAACACCCGATCTTTGGTGTCGTTGAATCAGTCGACCCATTTGGCATCGAGTTCGACAAACAAACAAGCAGAATCAGTGAATCTCGGCTGTTTGAATTTTTTGCCAGAGCAGTGATTGCAAGAAACACCAAGTATCTGATTATTGACGAGGTCCAGCATCTCAAATATGCCATTAAGGGAGAGGAAGGCGCCGCGGCGATCCTGGATAGTTGGAAGGCCTTTGCAGAAGAGACAGGAGTCATCCTGATACTCATCGGGACGTATCCGATTCTAGACATCTTGACCCTTTCCGCACATATGCTCGGTCGAACAGACAACGTTGAGTTCGAACGATACAAAAGGAACAAGGTAGATATTGAGCAGTTTCAGCTGATACTGAATACGCTCGATTCCATTGTACCTTTTTCCGAAGGCAAGTTATCTGAACAAAACCAGTTTCTGTATGAAGGGGCATACGGATGTCTCGGACTTCTCCTACGTTGGCTAAGAGGAGCTATAGGACACGCATTGGCTCTTGGAAAATCGGAGATTTCAATGAGTGATCTAAGGGCTCATCTGAAGCGTCAAGATGACCTTGCCTCAATACGTTTGGAGATCGACCGTGGAGAGGACGCAATAGCACGCGGACCAACACAAGTGGAAAAGCAAAGCGCTAATCTCAAAGAAAAATCTCAGAAAAAAAGGAAACCGCCCCCTTTTCAATCCAAACCCAGAAACTACAAACAGAATATACGGTAGTCATGAAAATGACCGTGCAACTACTCCCTGTCGAACCGTTGGGTATTGGCTCATCCGAAATCGAGTCCATCAGTTCCTTCTTTGTTCGCCTGTCAGTGGTGAACGGTGCCTCGCCAAAGAAAATTTTAGAATGGATTGGGAAAAAAAATGGAATCTCTGAACTCGTTCCTTCTATTGCCTCATCAGCACCAATCAACCTGGTTCGTCCTACTAAGTTGAACGCCAAGTTCTTATCAGCTTTGAGCCAATCTACAGGAGTCGATGTCAACATTCTTGGGAGAATGACTTACCACTCGCTAGATCTGGTAGTTAATCGGCATCAAGGGTGTTTTGACAAAAGATTTCGCTGGTGCCCGGCCTGTATCTACGAAACGGCGAATATGAACCACCCAACCCATTTCCGCTTGTACTGGTCGCTTACCGGTTTCAACAACTGCCCAATTCACCACACACCTTTGCAAACAAGATGTCCGGTTTGCGGATCGTACCAGGATAGTTGGCGTAATCGCGATGCCCTGGACGTCTGTGTTTCTTGCGGTACCACTTTGGGGTACTCATATTTGCACCCGGAACTTATAACTGCTGCCGGCATGGTATCCCAACAAGCACCAGAGGCACCAGACCTGATTCTCTTAACGAAATTTATTTCAGAGGGAAACAGCCACGCACTCAAGCCCGATGGCCCAAGGAAGGCGCTGTACGAAGCTTTTGATTATGCTTGGAACCGCAACGAAGAACTTGAATACTTCAAGAAACTCCCTCGGGATGAATGCTTGGCATATCTCCACTGCAATAAGCCGATAACAATAACGACAGCAAGGCGACTAGCCTTTAGAACTGGGGTTCCTTTAGTTGACCTATTGTGTGGATCCACCAAAGAGTGCACTCGGGAATTGGATGCAAACTGGCGAGACGAACTACCGGATTCCTTAAAACCTCAGAAGCGAAAACCATATATCGACGTTGAGCATGCTCAAGAAGCAATCAAACAAGCTTTAAAAGACCCCCAAAGACCCTCACTTCGCGATTTCTCACAACAAATAGGAATATCCACAGGTGGTCTTTCATACTATTTTTACGATCAATGCACCTTAATTTCCAAGCGCTACAAGCAGCGACTGGTCGAGGAAAAAATGGAGAAAAAAGATGCAGCAGCCAAAGCTGTTCGTGACGCAATCTTTCAGTGGCAAAAAGAGCGAATTGACCCTCCGAGTCACAAGGGTCTGCTGAAACTACTATTCCCCTCTTCTGGTTTACCAAAACACGTGCTTCGAGCGACGATTGCCCGATCGCTCGATGTTAAGACAAAAGTTTGACGCTCAAAGTTTTCGCTAGAGCCTGTTCCCACTAAACGCATACAATTTTTTATAAAAATTGCAGCGCAACAATAATAGATAATCGAACCATTGCTCCCGACTCCTCGGGAAATCTGTGAATCCATTATTCAAATGGTGGCTCTGCTCTAGGGCCTGTTAAGAGAGGGTTACCGGTTTTGATGAAGGTGACAAAACCTGAAATCAAAACACATAGAGGTAACCCTCATGCTTAATAGTAGCGTTTCACGTTCTCATCTTGCCTTCAACTTCAATAGCTCGTCGTCCATGCCATATCGAACCACATCAATACGATCGCTGTGTTGGGATACAAAGTCTCCGGTCATCATGGGGAGTTGGAAGGGGAAAAATGCCGGATTGTTCACGAGCAGCCCCAATGTGCCCTTGGCATCCGGGGTGGCGAGGAGCGCTGACTCGAACATGATAATACCCAAGTCAGCATCGGCAATGCCCATAGGCACAACCTTCTCATAGCAACCTTTAGCCTCGGAGTCCTTCAAGGCTCCCCAGGCAACAAAGGAGCGGATAACATATCGGGCACGTCTGCTAATAGTCTGGCGGTCACCAAACTTTTCTTTAAGTCTGGACACAATCTGTGTTTGGGTGACTTGATCCTGCAGGTTCAGCAATCGTCCGGCCACTGCAGCAACTGAAAACCAAAAAGGATATGCGGCCCCCAACAGACACCAATGGATAGGGAAGCTGGCCGCTGGATTTTCTTGCAGTAGTTGGAATGCAGCATCTCTCAAGGGAATCAGGTCTGGTTCAGGCGCGATCCAGCTTTTGATGAGGGCATTTGCGACATAGGTTTTGGTTTGCATTGAGGGCGGGTTGTCAAACCCTGGGGCACCGTCTAGATATGCATATATCTCCTGTCTCGCGTCGGCTTTACTAAACCCCATCGCGTGAAGGTTCGCTGCTTTGTCAAACCACTCGCGATGCAGCTCACGTTGGATTCCAACTTTATTAAACCGATCTGATGTGGTCATCGCGACCTCCTTTCAAACTTCACAAGTGGCACGATGACTTCTTCGATGGCGACACCACCGTGACCTACGGTGGCATCTCCCGGATTCACGAATGCGTCGCGGCCACCGGCCACCAGGGGAAAATAATCTGCTGGCAATCCGACCGGCTGCCACTCGTGGGCAAACGGGAAGGCTTCTGCCACCTGAGCGCGGAGTTCCGGCGTTGGGTACACGCGAACACGCTCGCCGCGAGTTTCGGCAATCACACCCTCAGATGGGCGGCCTTTGCCGTCGCATTGGATGTTGCCGTGATCGGCCGTCAGCCAGACCTCATAGCCGTAATCCAACAGTTGGCCGACCATCGCGGAAAGAAATCCTGCATGGCACCACTGCTTGATCTGGTTGTGCATCCCGGCCAAGCCGAGTTGCATGCCGTGCATGATCTTGTCCACCTTGTCCACGACCAACCCCACCACCTTGGTCTTTCCGGGGTGGATTGCGGAGTCGAGGACGCCCGCAGCATCGCCGTCGCCAAGACCTCGCTGGTAAGCGACATCCAGCCGGGACAGACCATAGCCTTCCCAGAACTGCTTCCAGAGTTTCTCTTCGCTGTTGGTCGAGTTGATGGATGAGGGAAAATAGAGTGGCGGCTTGCCCGAAAAGATCGATTGCCGCGATACCGAGGTCAGCGTCGGAATCCAGGCGAAGGTCGCGGATTCGCGCATGACCAGATTGGCGTCCTGCTTTTGCAGAAGCTGGCGAATGGTTACCCACTGATCCAAGGCCAGGCCGTCAACCACAATCAACGCCGCACGGCTGCTACCGGAGTCCTCGATATCCCGAGCCAGGCGGCGCGGCACGTGGTGCAGCATGGCCGGATTGGTCGGCGGCAAGTTGATCAGACTGGAGTAGTGGTCGGCCAGCCAAGCGGCAAAGGTCGTGTTCAGTGCATCGCCGATTTCCCTGAGCCGGGTCTGACACTCGGTGCTGTTGCCACAATGAACCAGCGAAGAAAGTTCGGCCCATTTCAGCGCAAAGGCGGTCCAGTCCGAGTAACGCGCTTCAGCAGTGGGCAGTTCCTTCTCGACAAGGCCAAACAAGCGAGAGATCCGTAGCTCGTCATCGTCCACGCCGGACGTGGCGATGCCGCTTCGAACCCAGGACCCGGCATCCACTTCAATGCCTTTGGCCTCGACAGGGGTGAGTTTCCCCTCCAGGAACAGGTTGTCGATGTAGACCTTGATGTCCTGATGGTCGAACGGCAGGCGATCAGGGCCGGGATACTTGAGACCGTATTCCGGCGAATCCTCCCGTACCTGATGAGCGCTGCCGAGCCTGGAAAGAAATAGCGGCCAGCGTTCCTGCAAAAAGGCGAAGAACGCCTCATCGTCCGGAACGATTTCAGAGAGCGGCCAAGCCTTGAATCCATCATGCCCTTTGAGAACCTGGATAAGCCGCTCAGCCAGCATCAGCGGGAGTTGGAGTTTGCCGTAGTGCAGGCGCAGCAAGGCACGAAGCAGCTCCACCTCGCCCCCAATCAGTTCCGCCGCAATGCCGAACACATGACGGAGAATGAAATCCTTGGTAGCGTTGTCGCCCATGCGATCCGGCGGCGACTTGCGCTGGGCCTCAAAAAGCGAATCCAGCAAGCTCCTGTCGAGCTTTTCAATGACCGGATAGCTCAGGTTGGGAAAGAGATCCCCCAAGTTGAATGAAAGCTTGCGGCCCGCCTGGAGTAGGTCGTAAGGCAAGGATTCCAGCTCCGCATCCTGCAAGCGGAGGACTACCACCAGATCGGTGTGCTCACCCCGGTCCCATATCGAACGGTACTTTGACTCATAGGCGTATCTGAATTCGACCGGATCACTGAACTCGATCAGGTCGAAGCCGCGCCCACGTAATTCAAGCGCCAGTTTCTCCTCGGTCAACAAGCAGTCCGGGTCCGCGACCAGGGTCAGCTTGCTGACGTAGGGAACGAAGTCATTCAGGATGGCGTCTCTCCAACTACTCATTGAGCGCCTCCTTTGATAATCCGTAACATTAGCAGCGGCCGGATTTCCGGTATGATCTTCCGCACTGACTGAAGCTCATGTCGCCACTCGGATTCGTCCGCATCGCAACGGGACAGTCTGAATAGCCGCACCTCCGGCAATCCAACCCGGTCGATGGCCTTGCGGCGCGAGGCAAAGGAGACGATTCCGCGTTCCTCTTCGCGAGCCACAGAGGCGAGGTGGGTCTGCTGCAAGGCGTCGAACAGCTCCTGTCCGGCCTGCTCGGCCGCTTCCTGCAACCGCTCATGGGCGGTGATGGATTCATCCTGGCCGAGGGTGGCCTGCACATCGGCTTCCGCTGTCTGTAGCGCATCCCAGATATGCCGGGCCGTGGGCAGAAACAGTTTGCCCTCCTCGCTTAAGAACACGCTGACATAGCCGCGCCGCACCATGGGAATGCGTAGGAGTTGTGTCTTCTGGTGCATCCCGGCCTGAAGACGGATCTCAAAGAGCCCCCAAAACCCTGAGATGCTGGCAGGCAACCCGCTCACGGTTACGCAAGGCAATGGCTGACCTGCCGCGACCTGGGGCAGGTTCAGGGCAAGACCACGGACACGGCTATTTTCAAGGTTGAGCAGAGTTGCGTCGGTCAAGCGATTCGCTTCTCGGGCGCTGAATACGGCTTTGCGATGTTCCTGACCGTCCGGCCAATTCAGATCCCACCAGGAGCGCTTGCGACTGGCCATACCGCCATGGGAGTTGAGGTAACCGACCGTCATCCGTTCCACCCAGTGGGGCAGTGGATGGGAGCGCAGACGCTCAGCGGTTTGCACATCCGGCTCTTCGGAGATGCCATAGATGGCGGAGGACTCGCGCACCTGCTGAATCTCATCCCGAATCCTGGCCACCGTGTGATCGACGGAGGTTTCGATGCCGTCAGGATTAAGGATGGCCGAGGCGAACACATCCTCGAACAACTCACCGGCCTGGGCGGAGTCGAGCACGTCACCGGTCTTGTCGATGCCGAACTCTTCGAAGATCACCGAGAGCTTCTGCTCCAGCACTTCGCGCACGCGGAACTCGACCGAATCTTCAAAAACGAAATTGATCGCCTGTACGGTTTTGGGCTGACCAATACGGTCCACACGACCGATACGCTGTTCCAGCCGCATGGGGTTCCAGGGGATGTCGTAGTTGATGATGACGTGGGCGAACTGCAGGTTCAGGCCCTCACCGCCCGCATCGGTGGAGACCAATACGCTGTGCGATTTGCGGAAGGCATCCTGGGCTGCCCCACGTTCCTCCATGGCCATGGAGCCGTTCAGGGTGACCACCGAGATTCCCCGGACTTCCAGAAACTCCTTCAGCATCTGCTGGGTCGGCACGAACTCGGTGAAGATCAGCACCTTCAGATCCGGTTCGTTTTCCTCGGCTTGCAGCTTGTAGATCCATTCGATCAGCGCCTCGGACTTGGCATCCGGCCCCGCCTGTTCACAACGGACCGCCGCTTCGAGCAGGGTCTCAACATGGCTGCCTTCGCTCTGCAGAGCCGACACGTGGGATTTCAGCAGCTCATCGAGCAGCTCCTGGCCGTCCATGTCATACAGCTCGGCTATTTCATCGTCTGGGCTTTCCGACCCCTCCGCGCCGTTTTCAAGTTCCGCCAGGCGCAGGCTGGCTTGTTGCTCACCATCCTTGAGCGCCGCGAGCCGTCGTTCCAGCGTGGTGCGAATCGCCCGGGTGCTTGAAACCACCAGGCGCTGCATCAGGATCATCAAAAAGCCGATGTGGCGCTTCTTCTCGCGCAGGGCCTGGTTGTAGCCCTCGCGCACGTAGTCGGTCACCGCTTCGTAAAGGAGCTGCTGCAGGCGATGACGGCTCTCCCAGGCCACCGGGGCCATCTGCGTGCGCCGGGGTTTGAAGAGCGGCTTGCCGTCGGCATCGATGGCCTTGCGCTTCTCGGTACGGATGACATAAGGAGCCACCCGCTCGCGGGAGACGCTGTCCATATCCGGAAAGGCGTCGTCATCCAGCAGGCTCATCAAACGATGGAAGGCATCAGTCTTGCCCTGGTGAGGCGTGGCCGAAAGCAGCAGCACATAGGGCGCGGCTTCCGCCAATCCCCGGCCGAGCTTGTAGCGAGCGACTTGATCGGTGCTGCCACCCAAGCGGTGCGCTTCGTCCACCACCACCAGGTCCCAACCGGCGGTAATCAGATCCTCGAACCGGCTGCGGTTGTATTCAGCGACCCTTTCCGCCGTCCAGCCGCGTCGCTTGTCCATGGGTTTGACTGAATCCAGAGAGACAATGACCTGATCGAACATCGACCAAGCTGAGCTCCGGTGATCCGCCCCTGGAGCCAGGCGTTGCAATGTGCCGATGTCGTCGCCCAGCACGAGCTTGAACTGCTCGTTGAAGTGGGTCTGCATTTCCGCCACCCACTGGGTAGCGATTCCCTTCGGCGAGACGACCAATGTCCGACGCACCAGTCCGCGCAGTTTGAGCTCGCGCATGACCAGCCCGGCCTCGATGGTCTTGCCGAGACCCACCTCGTCGGCCAGCAGGTAGCGCACGCGGTCACCGGAGATGGCCCGAGACAAGGCGTGGATCTGGTGCGGCAGCGGAATGACGTTGGACTCCATGGGAGCCAGCAATACATGGCCCTCGGTGGCGCTGGTGGAACCTTCGAGCACCTCGGCTACCTTGGCTGCGGCTGCCACATAGGCAATGTGATCAGTGGTTAGTGACGAGGGTCGAGAGGCGAGTGGAATCAGACCGGAAGCCGGGATTCGGACAACAGAATCAGAATTCGGCAACCAGACACGGCACACCGTCTGCCCCCACAAGGTCTGTTCTTCGATTACCTTGCAGGCGCTGTTATGAACGGTGCTGTATTGCCAAGGAGATTCCATCAGGCCGGGGCTCCAGCGAGATCAAGCAACTTTTGGCGGAAATAAGCAAAACTTGGGGACGCGTTGTTTGTTACATCCATGTGCGGAGTGATCCGTTCAGCCCATTGAGATTTCTCAGCACCTACAGCCTGGTAGCCTTTTGCGGAAAGGGCGGATGAGCCACCACTATAGACAGCATCTGCCAAGCGCTCCCAGGTACCGCAAATGGAATCATTCACGTATGTATTCAAGACAGCGTCTTTGGCTTTAGGATAAGCAGACTTGACTGCTGGGATGTCGCCAAGAAACCAAGCCTCGCCTTCTTCAATGGCAACGCAAAATCGGGTTTCTGGCTGAGGGTTGCAGGCGTTCAGGATATTGAAAAGCTCTTGGCGGAACGCTTTGAGGCATTTGTCATCAAGGTCGCAGACAAGGATGACAGCCGCCGGGTAATCGGCTGGATAATTGGCGAAAGTGTTACCGTATCCACGGAGAAGCTTTGGGAGCTGATCGAGCAGGATGCGTTTGCTTGCATCTGCCTTGTTGCCGAGGTTCTTCGGAATGCGGCCTATGCCTTTATAAGGATGAACATTGAACGTCTGGTCATCACCGATGATTTTCGGGACAAGGATATCGAGCGCTTTCTTGCCGGACTGGTCTTCAACGAGGATCTCAAAATGCATCCGATCACCTCGCGTCCAGATAATCGCTGTACCAAAGGCCACCCAGCGGCAAACCTTCGGCCACCATGTTCTTGACGATGGCATCATCGCTCGCTCTGCGGATTACGGAATAGCCATCCGATCCCTTTTCCAGAATCCAGACCTCGGCAGGTTCCAGGGCATCAACCAGATAGGGCTGATGGGTCGTAATGAAAACCTGAGATCCACCCTTGCGGCCTGTCGCATGCTCACGGAATTCCTTTGCCAAGGATTCGAGAAGTTTATGGTACAAGCCATTTTCCGGCTCTTCGATACATAAAAACGGTGGTGGTGTCGGATCTTCGAGCAAGAGGAGGTACGCGAAGACCTTCAATGTCCCATCAGACATTTGTTGCGAGTAAAACGGGTCTTGAAAACCTCTGTCATTGAACCGCAGCAGCAAGCGGCCATCGTTTGTCTTCTCCGTATCAATCTTGTTGATGCCGGGAATTTTTTCCGCAATCCGGTTCAAAATAGCCTGGAAACGCTTGGGATGCTCCCGCTCCATGAATTGCACGACGTTTCCGAGATTGTCGCCATGGATGTTGAGATGCTTCTGTGGACCGGCGAGGGGCAGGCTCCTGGCTGCGTCTGGAGTGAAATAGCTGAGGTACCACCCTTCGATAAATTTGCGAAACGCGGAAATCCTCGGATGCTGTTTCAATGAACCCAGCGTAGCAATTCCGAGCTTGCGCATGTCGTCGAGCTCGACAACGTCGGTTTCTTTGGACTCTTCTTTTGCCTCACCTGATTTAATGGACTCCATCAGACCAAGCAGGTCAAACTCACCCTGTTCCTCATCGATCTGACGGCCTTCTTGATCGCCTTTCCAAACAACACCTTTTCCACTGTTCAACACAAGAAACGAGAAGGGCCAGCCGTGCTTCTGGCCTTTTCGTCTCTGTCGAAGGCGCTCTTTCAAGACATAAGGACGGCCTGAGCTATCCACATCAATGGCAATTTCATAGGTGATAGGGCGGGCATTCCCATCTTCCTTGTAATAAACCTCGAATTCGATTGGCCCTTTTTGACCTTGCGCCCGGATACGCTCAAATCCACCCCTGCCGCGAGAGTCGCATGCCTCTTCTACGCCAGACTTCAAAGCATCCGCAAGGAACCCGAAGGCGTCAAACAGCGTACTTTTACCAACCCCATTTTTGCCAATGACTGCTGTCATCGGGGTAAGCGGCTCTTCCTTCTGCTGATTCCAGAGGCGCCCAAGCGTGACGTCCTTCAACGCCCTGAAATTCTTTATTCGAAAACCTTCTATCTTTGCCATTATTCGCCTCCTACCTTTCTTCGATAGACCGCTCCGGCCTTTTCAAGAAACTGCCCAATTGAACTATCGCCGGAGACGGCGTAATCGTATTCATGAAGCAGTTCTTGGAGCCTGTTCAGATCATCAACCATAATTTTCAGGTATTCGATTGTCTCAGGCTGATGCTGAAACCCGTAAGGAGTATCTATCGGTTTGGAGCTGTCATACTCGACTTCGTTGAATTCGATATCCTGTTCGAGTTGCTCAGCGATATATCCCAGATAGTTTTCTTGATAATCAAAATGTCCACCGCTCATCATTCCCACCTTTTCAGGGTACTTTCCACTTCAATTGGTTCTTGTCGACGACAGTATGTTCCCATTGAATGCTTCACACCCATGGCACATCTTCAACTTGACCGACCCATCGCTGCCTCAACCGGTTCCCATAAGTTCCGTTGTATCCACATAGGGCAAGCACCCCCATCTCCAAATACCACAGGCCTAAGTTCCAAGCTTCATAGTATGCACTGCTAAGCTGTCCACGTTTTTTGTGCTCTGGATGTACTAAGGAATTTCTGATTTCGGTTAACGCGTGAGGTGCATCCAGCCACTTCATTTTTGGGTTATTTGCAAGCGATTGGAGTTCCGATGTCTCGGGTGGGATATCGAGAGGGATATTCAAGGATGAGAACAGTAGTCGAAACTTGTCAGATGCCCAAAGATTCTTAAATCCATCAACTGTAACAAGCCGTTTTTCTTTGACTGCAAATTGATAAGAGATTCGCTCGATTGCAGCTTGCGTCAGTATGATTCCCGCATCAATGCCTCGGGATAAAAAATTTGCATTCAAATACCAGTAGATAATCTCATGCAGTGCCTCACGCCAGTCATCTAACGACCACATCTTCATGAAACCTGAAAAGAATAATGACAATTGAGAGCAGTTATGCGGGTCGAACCAGCGAAAAGGGTTATGCCAGGATTCCCGAGGCGAAGACCATGATTCCCAAACGCGATTCCCTGGTGCATCATACCCCACTGCACAAACCGGTTCGCACCAGCCGCCTTTTGCAAATGAGAGCGCAAAACGAAGAGCATAGAGGCATTCATCCAAATCTTTTCCGGTGAATGGAGTTCCGTCGGGTCTTTGAATTCCTCCAATATGTGTTAAACGGTATCCGCCTTCTTCCTTTAAGAGTTTTATATTTTGACGTGTTACATCCAGCGATCTTAGTTCAATTTTCCATTCGTCATTTTCCAGATCGATATGTTCGATTGAAGTAATCGTTGTGCCGTTTTGTTCGGTCGATCTTCGGGTTCCCAACAAATCCACAAAATTAAACAAATGGAAAACGGCTTTTGATATCGTTGTCGTTTCGTCTCCGCTTCCAATTATTGGCTCCGACTTGGGACACCACTTGATATTGAGCTCTCCGGTTTCAGCGCTTCCTCCCCCTCCTATGCGAAAACCTTCAATATTCCGTCCATTCATAGAAAAGGAGACTTCCGCATCCTGCCCCATATGTACTCTCATAGCATCTGTAAGGGGAATGTTCTGAAAATTTCCGTACAGGTGAATATTGGCTCTCGGAAGTAAATCCAACCTCACTTCACTGGTCCCAGTGTGAGCATTGCTGTCTATGTTTAGTGCTGCCGGGGTCTCTTTAAGCAGGATACTTGACTCGTTTGAGTCAAAATCATATGCCGGAGCCAGTTGATTTATGTTACTGCTCACTATTCCCCTCCCAGCCGTGTTACCGCTTGGTCGTACCACATGAGCAGTTTGGGATCTTCTTCCAGGACGTTGTTGGGGATCTTGTCGGCCACGGCGACGATGACGGCGTAGTCACGTTCCTGCCAGGCTTTTTTGAATCCGGCGCGGACAGCCTCCAAACGAAAGACCTTGAGTTTCTTTTTGACCTCTTTGTATTCCTCGAACTCCTTGAGCAGCGCCTTTTCGCGCAGCTTCTCCAAATCGCCCGCTTTGTTGGGATCGGGTACATACCAGCGGTCGTGGGCCTTGGCGACCAGAGTCGGGTCATCCTTGGGCAGTTTGCGCAGCTCTTTCCAGTTGGTGGAGAGGTAGGCGTGTATTTGCTCGGGTACCGAGCCTTTACCGTCGTAGCAGAGGAAGTTCTGGTTCAGTAGTTCACGCAGGTCGAGCTGAGCCTCGTTCTTGCTCCAGCCACCGAGCTGCTGCATGAACTGCGGATTGATATCGGAGAAGGTCTGTGGCTTTTGCCTCAAGTGATGACGTAACCACTTAATCATTGACTCTTCATCTTTGACGAACAGTTCAATATTTTCTGTGAGATCACCACCTGATGACATTTTTTTGCGGTCGTATTCGGCAACCTGGTCCGGCAGGAAATACATACCATCGCGCTCAATAAAGCGCTGCGATAGTCCGATCTGGAACTCTTGGCTTGAAATTGGCACGGGGTAGCCCTTGCGGACGTAGAACGCAATCATCTGGTCGAACAGGATGCGAGGGTCACGCTCAGGAACTAAAAGGATCAACGTGCCCTGTCGCTTGGTGACCGGCAGATATTTTAAGTGGGTTCGGACAAAATCCCACACGCCTTCTTCAGTTTGCGCTTCATTCTTAAAGCGCTCTTCAAAACCACCATTGGGTTTGTATGCCGAGATGACGAGATCTTGCTTGACTGCTGTGGGGGTAGTGTAAGCCTTGAAACTTCCCTGCTTCTTGTCAAGAGCAGATACGTTGGCAACAATGAATCCGGCCTCGGTAAGCGAAGTCTGGATGCTGTTCCAAACCGCAGCGTTTGTATTTGAAAACTCTATCGTCATCCAACGGCCAGGCTTCAGGACACGATAAGCCTCTCGAAAGCATTTCGTCATCAAATGGCGATAATCATCGAGCGTTTTGCTATGAGCATCGTTCTCAATGGCTTCTGGCTCAATATTTGTCCAGATCTTAAGCCAGGACTCCCATAGAAAATTGAGTTCAGAGTAACTGATATTTGAGCCAAATGGCGGATCGAGAAATATGTAATCGATTGATTCGTCTGGTTGGGTATCAGATGAACTCAGCGAACCCGAGCCTATCATTACACCAGATTGGTCCATTCGGTTCCTGTAATTAGAAGCGACCTTTTTTGTTTTTGTCGCTATTGATTTAAGCGTGCTTTGTTCTCCGTGAAGGCTAGGCACGTATAGAGTGCCACCGACGAACCCCATAAACTGCCCTCCGCCGAATAATAGCCGTTTGATATTTATTTTGATCATTCTGGTTGCATAAGACTGACAATCTTTGGCTGCGCCCCAGAAATGATTCTTCCAAAATGAGCCCATAGATTTGGAGAGAAATGAGCTAAACACCCATAAATTTCTCTTAGTATAAAAATGATGGGAATGTGTTATTCCAATAGGATCATTTCTACGGGTCTCCTTCCCATCCATCAATCGGTCAACAGGAAACCAGGTCGGAATTTTGCTACTATCAATTTTATTAAGAAGCTCGAAGTCGTATTCATCGGGAGTCTTGGTGTAGCTTTTCCCTGACACCGAATAATTAATAAGGACAGGAACCTTTTTGGCTTGCTTTATAGTTTCATCCAATGATTGATCAAAAGTCGTTGTGAACGCTCGTTCGGCTGTCCTTTTGGTCCAACTAGCTCCGCATCCTGGACACAAAAACTCTGATGAAACCTCGCCAGAATCCTTGTCAACAGCAGCATCCCAAAGGACAATCTCTTGCGAACATTCACCGCACAAGAACACATCAGACCAAATGGTATAGCTGACCTTTCCTATACGACTATCCGAGTGCTTGGTCTCATACATCCACCCGCATTCCTTCTCGACCTCCTTGAGAATATGCTTGGCCTCTTCCTCGAATGCCGCCACATCCACCGGTGTGTTGTAGTTGTACGCAATGAAGGTTGCCGCCGGTGAAAGATCATTCAGAATGACAGGACGCGCGCCGAGTTTTGAAAATGGCCGCCATACCTTTTTTCCATTTTCATCTATCTCTTCCTGCATAATGGTTCCGTCCGGCTTAATCTGGTAGCCGAGAGACATGACCACTTCGCGGTTGCCACACATTTGAGCGGCCACACCCGTCATGCCGGTTCCACAGAAGCCGTCGAACACAATATCCCCCGGCTGCGTGTAATGGAGGATGTAACGCATGATGGCCTTGTGGGGAACCTTGGTGTGATAGGAGTGCGCGTTGTAAATCGGGTCGTTTTTCCCTTCACTCACATCGGTCGCAAAAGGCTCACGGTGATAGTCTTCCGGCTGTTCCGGCTTCTGCGCCTCCCATTCGGCGATGAAGTCGGCGATCCACGGGTTCGGGCAGGCGGTGTAATACGGCGGATCGCTCAGGTTCAGGATGTCCTCGTCGCTGCCGATGGGAAAGCCTTCGATCTTGCGGAACTCCGGGTCCTGCAGTTTCCTGCGCAGCTCCTCGGTGAAGTGGGCACGGCGGGCCTCGTCGTTCTCAAAGGTCATGCCGAGGCATTGAACGGATTCCGCTTTTTTTGAGAACGGTATATCTTTGAATAAATCACCCATTAACTATTCCTTTATATTTCTTATGGAGAATCAAGTTTCATCCGTATTTCCGGGTAAGCATAATGAGCTGTTCGGTCACCCTGTGCTTGTTCAGTCATGTCGTCAACGAACTTGAGCCAATGTGGTCTTGCTCCGTCAAGTATGGGAAGAGTTGAGTCAAAGACAGCTGAAAGGATATCGGGAGTGTCGGATGCCCACCCAATCTGGGAATTGCTAACTATAGCCTCCAAGACTTTTCTAATATCATCAGCAGTAAATAAAGGAGCGAGAGGGATAATAATTGCTTTCCCCAACATCTCTGCATATCGCCAACCACCGGCTCCTTTATATATATCTATTGCCCTGCCAATAAATTCCTGCCTCGGGTGCTCGGAAATTATACTAACCCTGGTCTTTTCGTCAAAGGAGTCGAATCGCGCTAACAGCACTTCTGCCAGTTCGGGCACGGCAAATGCGTCGAAGGCAGCATGCGCCTTTAAAATCTCAACGTCAGAGATCTCAAGAAGTTTCGTTATTCGCAACTTCGTAGGTTCAGAAAGCCAATCCCAGATACGAGGGTCGTTTTCAAGGAAGGTGCAGATATTCAACAGGACATCATCGGCAACAGCGTCAAATTTATTAGCGACATAAGCGGGAACGATTCTTTCGTAAATTGCGGTTTTCGCTTTGGCGATTTCCCGTATCGCCATGCCAAAGAGCCGTTCTTTCCCGACATACTTGACATGATCTTCACTAAACAATCCACTCAGTAGAGCCTTAATCAGATTGGTGACAAGGACATCTTTGGCCCGGTCAAGGTACTTGGACCGGATATAGATTCCAATTGCCTCGCTTGTAGTCGGAAAAGAGGGGCTGACGATATCAGTGTCAAATCTTGCGATGGCACTTTTCCCCTGCAATGGAGCGTGGATTAATAGATACTGAAGCACATGAACGATATGAGCCCGGACCAATTCCATCGAAGGCTGGAAGAGTTCATCTTCAACGACGAACGCAGGGTGCGCGCATAAATTTCTATCTTTTTGCAATCTATCAAGAGCCTCGTATTCATGAGGAGCTAAGAGTTGCAGATCTGCATTGGCTGTTTTAAGCAGGTTTGACTCGATTTTTTGGAGTTTTCTTATCTCGCCATTCCCTTGGTTAATCGCCGCGTCTAACTCCTCTACGAATTTTTTTGGTGCTGGCTCTCCTTGGCTAGCCAACTCTCTTGCTTTGGCAATAATGTCGTAAGCTACTGCAATCCAAGTTGACATAATTGCCGATCGCAATGCACCTCCTCGATACGCAGTGATCGCTTCCATGATCAGCCGGCGTGATTCACGGTCACGCACAGAGAGGCAAAGCGTATCAATATCGGTTAAACCGAGACCTGTCATTCTCCCCTCCCATTGAGGCTGATAATTGTCAGCCGTCCCTTCTCTGTCAGCCGATATTTCTGGGTTGGGCTATTGGGTGAATCCGGTTGGGTCATTTCAATCAAATTATCTGCAAGAGCCGGGTCCAAATAGTTTCGGGAGAAACTCACCCTGTCCTTGATGCCAACGGCCTGCATCAGTTCCGCCCTGCTCAACTCACCGACACAGGCGGCCAGCAGCTTCGCCACTTGCTGGGTTACTTGCTGGGTTACTTGCTGGGGTACTTGCTGGGGTACTTGCTGGGGTACTTGCTGGGGTACTTGCTGGGTTGCTTGCTGGGTTGCTTGCTGGGTCACCGTTGCCGGTTCCATCTTTTCGCCAAACTCGGGCACTCGTATGACCATCCTGAAGACATCTCCCTCCACTAGTTCCGGATCAGCACCACCGTAAGCTCGGCTGTACTTCATCATTTTGCGCATGCCGGAGCCCAGTTCATCAGCCCGGCCAATCTGGCGGAAAAACCGGGCAATTACCGGATTTTTTGGAAACGGGGTGAAGTTTTCAGGGTCCAGACGGCCAAAGCCGTGGGGGCGGCTGCTGTTTTCGGTGCGGACTCGGCCATACTCGATGATCAGTTTGGCGGGGAAGGCGTTGGTGTATTCCCGGTGAATCAGGATGTTTGATGCCACCTCCCGGAAGATGGCATCTCTGATGCTGATATTGGTCGTGCCTTCCAGGTAAAAAGGATCAGGCAGGTGCTTGTGAATAAAGGCCATGGTCCGCTCGTAACTTTCCACCAGATTGACATCCACGAAATCCCGGTCGTCGTAGCGGTCAAGATTCACCTTGCGCAGAATCAGGTCGGTGCGGTGGTGTGGCACGGCCCGCAACAACGGCAACTGCTTTCCCAACAGCAAAATCCCGGCGCGGGTGACGCCGTTTTTCCCGGTTTCCGGATCAGTCTGGTAAAGCTGGGCGCTTTGCAACAGTTCCAGATCGTCCAGGTCCTTCCAGGGATGATCTTCCCAACGCAGGGTGGCGATCTTGCGGCATCTGGCAATCAGATTGCGATCCAGGTCATCAAGACCCAGATGGGGAAAAACCATGTTCTCGCTGTAGGTGACCTGCTTGCGCTGATAAAGCTGTGCCACCTGGGCGGTGTGATCGGTGATATCCAGATCGCCGTCTTCGTTGCGGTCGTAAATGCGCCCGTTGCAGCGATGCACCTGCGAGCTTTCCGGCACATAGATGCGGAGCAGTGGCTTGCCGTCAACCGTAACTTCATCCACCGCCAGATAGGTGGGCGGGGATATTTTCTGTGGATTGTTGATGGCCGTGACAAAGTCTTTCCGGATTTGCGCCGCCGCATCCGGCTCGATGCCCTGAATAACCCCGTTATCCTGAACACCGAGGAGCAAGGTGCCGCCATGCCGGTTCAAAAAGGCGCAAACGGTTTCGTAGACATCCCGGTTGAGCTGGTTCCGGCAGGCTTTGAATTCAAGATCGAGTCCTTCGCCCTTGCGGATCAGTTCAATTATCTGCTGTTCAGTGACATCCATTCCAGGCTCCTATTCCAGCACAATCCTGACCTTATTGATATCTTTACCCCTAGTCAGACTGTCCACATAATCACTGATCGCTCGCTTCAACTCTTCGGGCGTGGATGGCCCCAGATTTGAAACAATTTTTATGAGTTCCGCTTCCTTAACCGGCACCTTCTGTAGGCCGGCCAGAACCGTTTTCAGGGTTTGAACGAAGTTGCCATCTATCGGCTCCGGCAATTCCTTCGACCCCATGAACGACTGGATAACCGTTTTGTCATCCTCGTGCAGCAGCTCATTAATGTTTGCCTGGGTCATCGGATCTTCCAGATTGTTCAGCAGAGTTTTGGTCCATTGCTCGATGATCCGGTCCAATTGCTCATCCATTTGATCGAGTTGCTGTGAACCAGCAACCGGTAACCCGGAACCAGAAACTCCAAATTCCGCCGCTGGCCGGAATCCGCAATGCGGGCAGATGGGCGAGGCGTCGAGGTTTTGCTCGGTCAGGGCAAAACAGCTCTTCAACCCGGCCAGGCGGTTCTGGTAATCGGTGAGCTGCTGTCGGGGCATCAGGTCGATACCGGCCAGCTTCAGCAGGATTTGCAACCGCTGATCGTTGAGCAGGCCCGCCTTGCGCTTATCGTCGTTTACACCCAGCCGGGCGCGCGCGTGGAGGGAGATGTATTGGTTGATGTAATCGCGCTTGAGTTTTTTCAGCTTTTCTCCGACTTCGGACGATAGACGCGCGAGTTGCGGGTTCTGAGTTTTGAGTTCTGAGTTGATGGAATCCAGGACATCGCCCCGAATCGCTTTTACCTGATCCACCCACAGATCCAGCCCTTGCGGTTTTGACTCGGAACCCGTAACCCGGAACTCGGAACTGCGGCTTGCGGAGGCTTCTGCCGTAGCAAGCCAAGCCACCGTCGGGCTGTGGTCCATGATGAACTCGCGCAGGGCGTCCAGCTCATCGAGCGCCTTCACGGCCGGCTCAAAGGACAGCACTTCGGGAGCGCTGTAGCGGAAGTTTTTCAACTTGCCCGGCGAGGAGTACGCTTGCAGGCTTTCAAAGAAAGCCTTCGCGTTCTCCAGTTCTGAGTTTTGAGTTCTGTGTTCTGTGTTTGTTGAACCCTGAACCGCGAACCCAGAACTCTGAACTAAATCCATACCCCAGAATGAGAGCCCTTCGCGCAGGGTCTGCTGGGTCATGACGATGCGCTTGACGATCTTGCCCACCGCCTGCTGCAGGTTCTGCACCGGCTCGTCCTTGCCCTGGGTGACGAGCTGGGCCATGCCCGGTGTCATGCCGAGCAGTTCGAACAACGCTTTGAGCGCGGGCAGGTTCCATTCCTTGGGCTGTTCCAGGTGCTTGAAGCGGACCAGCTCGTCCATGCCGGTCGCGGCAAGCTGCTGTAGTCCGGTGGCGTCGAATTTCTTGCCCGGGATGGCGAGCACGATGTCGCCGGAGTAGACCAGCGCCGCCACCAGGACACTCAACCATTCCGGCTCCAGACGCGAACCGCCCGGGTTCATGTACTCAAGCCCGTGGTCATCCTGGATGATCTCGTTGCGGTTGACCACCTGGCCGTGGCCTTTGGCCTTGACGGCATCGAGGATGAACTTGGTGTACTTAGACTTATAGGGGTCGATCTTCTCGCCGTCGAGCAGCTCCAGTGCGTCCAACACGGCGGTGGCCTGTTGGGTACGGTTCTGCCCGGCGATGGCCCGCAGGGCGTCCTGCGCGGCCTGGGTGCGGCTGCTGCCGGTGACCAGCCTTGAAAAGAAGGGATAGTCCGGGGCCTGGTTCTCGAAGTTCGGTGCCAGACAGACACCGGCGATAGTGTTGACCAGGTCGCGGAAGTTGATGGTTTCGTGGGGCGACAGGCCGGACAGGTCGCGGATCGATTTACCCTTGGCCCATTCGGTCATGGACTTGGCGCGGCCCTGGTAGGTGACCTCGAAGGCATCGCTCATGTGCTTCTGCAGCCACTGGACCAGCTTCTTCAGGAAGCCGTTGGCCTTCGATTCATAGGTGGCCTTGGCGTGGCCCGACGAGGTGGCTGCAAGGTCCAGCGCCGCCGCATAGCTCTTCAGCGCGGTCTGGAATTCCTCGTCGGTACTTCCTCCTTTAAGTCGGAAGAAGACCTCGTCGTTGACCTTGTCGTCCTTGAAACGGGGTGGGTCGTTGGGCTGGATGAAGTAGAGGTAAAAGTCCCGCTGTGGCACGGCGGTGGAGCGCTCGTTGGGAGCGCCGAAAAAGAGGTAGCCGGAGCGGGCTGCCTTGTGCTCTTGCCAGACCAGTTCGTGCTGCCAGATCTTGTAGCCGGTCACGTAGGTGGCGTCCTGGCATTCCATGACCCGCTTGAGCGCTTCGTAGTAGAAGCGGTCGAGTTGAGCCTGGCCCAGGCTTTCGGCCCGCTTGTCGATCAGGGCGTCGAAGTCATCGGTCTTCTTCAGATCGAGATAGAACTGGCGGTTGTCGGCATTGAAGGAGATGAACTGGCCGCTGACCGTTTTATGGATCTCGCGCAGGACCGTTTCCACATGGGTCTGCAGATCCTTGTCGGGCTCGTCGCTGCCCAGCTCGGCGATCAGCGGATCAAACAGGCAGAGGCGGTCGCGCAACTCCTCGGCGGAAGCGCCCATAGGGGCGTAGATGTCGCCGGTTGTGAGGCGGTGAACGGAAAGCGCATGGATCAAGCGCAGCGCCATCGGCTTGTATTGTTTACGGGTGATGGCGTTCTCAATACGAGATTCCAGCACCTGGCTGCAATCGATGACCGCCCGGATCTCGGGAATGGCGCGGAACGAAGCGTTCTGCTTGAGCGTGCCCCAATAGCTGTCGAAGGCGATCAGGCCGGGCTCGTCCTGTGGCACATCCTTACTGAGAATGCCTTTCATGCCCATGGACAGGGTCTTGAGCACTTCGCGCTTCTCCACCACGGTGACCCGCTCGAAGGTGTCGATGTAATCAGGATGCACCGGGAAGAGCCGGACAAACTCGTCCATGCGCTCGTTGAGCCCGCCGTAGTATTTGGCGAAAGGCATCAGGTAGTCGCGGATCTTGGCCTGCTGCTCGGCGGTCTTCTTGAGCAGACGCTCGGCAACGACGAATTTCACGTCGCTGCGGGCAATGAGGATCTGCTCGAAGCGATCCTTCACCCGCCGGATGCTGTCGGCGACAAAGGCGAAGCGCGGGCTATCGAAAATGGCTTCCTGGACACCGGCCATGAAGCGAAAGCGCAAGTCCTTGCAGACCTCGCCGACCTCGCGGAGGAAGTTGAGGTCGAGGATCAGTTCCTGGTCCTTGCGGGTGCGCAGGAAGTCGAGCAGCTCGTCGACCACAAGCAGCAGGCCGTGTTCGGGGAACACCTCGCCGAACCTGACCATCATGTCTTCGAAGGCCCGTTTGTGGCTGGAGATGGTGCCCGCCTCGGGGAACACATACTCCACACCGAGTTTTTCGAGATGCTCTTCCAGTTCGGCCACCAGGATGTCGCGCAGGGACATGGTAGTGGCTCCGATCTCGGTACGGATAACCTTGAAACGTCCGGCGATCTGAGCGGCTGCGTCGCGGACACCATCGTTCTTCAGCCCTTCCAGCAGGGAGGCATCTGCGGCAAGGCTGGAGACCACCGACATCAAGTGCGACTTACCGGTGCCGTAATTACCGACCACCAGCAGACCCTTGTTATCGACCGGCTGATCGAACTGCATCTGAGGAATGACAAGCTGCGTGAGCCGTTCGGCCATTTCATCTGAAATGACATAGGTGTTCACTAGGTGCTGCGCGGCGCTCGATTTGTCCGCGTCACGCAACTGAACGACCGACTCAATCGGGTCGAATTGGATAAGGTCTCCGTATTTCATGCTTGTCCTGCCTCTCTATTGTTTTTTGCCGAATCGACCGTGGCCGTGCCATCCATGCCCACGATCAGGGCATCAACCGAGTCATAGCTGCGGTATTCGGGATGGCCGGTTTCGGCGTATAAAAGCCTCCCGAAGGTCATGGCTCCGTTCCATGAAGCCACCACGGCCCGATTCCTCGAAATGGACTGCAGCAACCGCAATGGGTCCTGCTGGAGGTCCTTGTCGAAAAGGATCTCAAGATTATCCAGCACCACGGGTGCTTGAGCCTGGTCCACGATCTGATCGAGGATGCCCGGCAACCGAAGCGACCGCTGCTTTGCCGTCAGCTCAAGCAGTTCGCCTGAAAGCGCCAGGTTGACGTTGATGACGGATGAGCCGAACTCCTCGGCGACATCCCGAAGGATGCCGGTCTTGCCGGAACCGGTATCACCCACCAGCAGTACCAGGCGATGATATAAGCCTTCGGCTGCCTGGAGGGATCGTTTTATCTTGTCGTGAATCGGTTCGGCCATGGTCGCTCCTTACTGCTCGGTGTCCGGCTTATCGGATTTATCAGCCGCACCGCCAGCCTTAACCCACTCGTCGACTTCGTCTTTCTTGAACTTCCAAAGACGACCCATGCGGTGGGCGGGCATACCATGCTTGTCGATCCACTTGTACACGGTGTCATTACTGACGCCGAGGTGTTTGCATATCTCGGTGATTGAAAACCAGCGGTCTTCCATCTCAACCATTCCTCCGATTCCTCGTGAACGATGAGTTAAAACGTCATAGGTCTGCGAACTGTCGACATGGGAATTACCAGTCTCCAGCGCTTGGCCAAATCGTTGAAAATTATGCAGTTTAGCACCTTACGTCAACCGATTATTGCTGATTTCAACCGATTACTATCTAAATTGGTCGAATCTATGGGCTCTGGTAGCTTCTCAGTGAAGTCACCCTACCCATAGTCATCCACCCATCCGGCGCCCGATTTGCGAACAATTGGTGCTGCTTTGAGAGGCAAAAATAGAGTGCTCAGTAATCCCGTACCCCTTGCTGGATGCGAGATTTGGAGCGGGGTGATTATAGCAATCCGGGGTGAGAGAGGGAGCTACAACTGTAACTCGCACCGGGTGATTTCTATTCAGAGTAGAACCAATCAAGCCAAGTACGGTGATTTTTGTGATGTTGCGACGACAATAATGCCAAGAAAAATAATCGATAACATATAACCTATTGATTTATTATATATTAATAAAAGAGTTAGATGTAGATGAGCTGACCTGGACATAATATGCTTTCAAAAAACGGACAGAAAATGGTTTCATGCACATAGTAAGTGCTAACTCTTTTTTTCACTTGCATGATTCTTGCGGCACATCCTGTCACTTGTAAACTCAACACTGCATTCAATCTTCAATGAAAAAATCC